>JBIOWC010000871.1:0-6083 GCA_044868105.1 Blastocatellia bacterium | reverse complement strand
TTAAATGGGACGGTAATCTCTTTGCTGATCCCCTTCAAGGTGAAGGTGCCGTAGGCCAGGTAATTATCTTTGCCCTTGCGTTCAACCTTGGTGCTCTTGAAGGTCATATCCGGGAATTTGGCAACATCGAAAAAGTCTGCGGTTCGCAAATGGTTATCTCTTGCCTGAACCCCCGTATCAATGCTCGCCACTTTGGCAGTAAATTCAACTGAAGATTTGGCAATATCGGCCGGGTCATAACTGATTTTTCCCTGATATTCCTTAAATCTTCCCGGCACATTGTTGATAATAAGGTGGCGTACGGAGAAACCGATGGTCGAATGCGCGGGGTCAAAGGCATAGCTTTCGGCGGCGATGATGGCCGGCGCTTCCCCGTTCAAAAGGAAATTCTGGCGATTTTCCGGCGCCTCGCCGGGGTTGAACGAAAGCGCATACCCGACCAATGAAATAACCAACAGAGCAACAATTGAAAATCCCAACTTTAGCAAGCGCATAATTTCTCCTTTATCGCAAAAATTTTATCCTTTTCCCTCGGACATAATAGAAAGAAGATTAGGAGTTTTCTTAAGCATTGTCAAGTAAAATTGTTAACTGATTAACAGTTTATCGGATAACTGTAAAGCGGTACGCGTTTTCTAGGTGACCGTCAACCACGACTGTGAGGCGGGTTCATCGAGAGAGCCGGGTGGGGGAAAGCGTGAAGGTCAATCAGCAAGCCTGGGCGGCTTGCTGATTGACCTTAGATAGATTAAGCAATCGCGAAATCGTATTGCTCTTGATGCAGATTCGGGTCGGCTTCAATCGTAATAGGCGTGCCGAAATTGGCTTCGATCTCTTCAAAGACGGCTTGTTCGGTGGTATGCAGCGCTTCGGCGACAATCGGCGAGACTCTCAGCATGATGTCGTTGCTGCCGATCACCTGTTCGGCAATCGCTTTTGCCTGTTCAAGAATTTCGTAACACATGGTTTGCGACGATTTCACCATGCTGCTACCTTGACAATATGGACAAGGCGAACAGAGCGTGCGTTCGAGAGATTGTTTGACGCGTTTGCGGGTAATGGCCAGCAAACCAAAATCATTGATTGAAAGAATCTTTGAGGGCGACCGGTCATTGGTGAGTTCTTCCTGAAGGGTTTGCATGACGCGCTGACGGTTTTTGCGTTCTTCCATATCAATGAAGTCAACCACGATGATGCCGCCTAAATCACGCAGGCGGATTTGCCGGACAACCTCTTTGGCAGCCTCAAGATTAGTCTTGGTAATGGTGTCTTCCAGGCGGTCGGATTTGCCGACAAATTTTCCGGTGTTGACATCAATCGCGACGAGCGCTTCGGTTTGATTGATGACAATATAACCGCCCGATTTTAGCCACACGCGGGGTTTGACGGCTTTATCAATTTCCGGTTGAACATTGTATTTTTCGAGAATCGGTTGATTCCCGGTATAGAGTTTGACGCGATTGACCAGACGAGGTTGAACGCGATTGACGAATTCAACAATGCGCGCATATTCAATTTCATTATCTATGCGAATCACCGTGAAATCATCGGCGAGTTGGTCGCGTAAAATTCGCTGAATCAAATCCAGGTCCCGATGCACTAGAGTGGGAGGTTTCGTACGGTCAGCTTTTTTGCGTATGTCATTCCAGGTGCGAATTAAATAACGCAAATCATCGTGCAGCGCCTGTTCGGAAACCCCTGCACAGGCGGTGCGCGCAATAAAGCCGCCCGGCGCACTTTCACGGTCACGCAAGGCTGTGACCGTGCGTTTCAATCGCAATCGCTCAGCATCATTGGGGATTTTCCGAGATACGCCAACGTGATTGACCGTTGGCATATAAACCAGAAAACGCCCGGGCAAGGCAATGTGCGAGGTGATGCGCGCGCCTTTTTTAGCAATCGGTTCCTTGGCAATTTGGACAATGACTTCTTGCCCTTCTCGCAACAGATCGCTGATGGTCGGGGGGCCGCTGCGTTCGGGCTTGCGTCTTGGTTCGGGGCGGCGTTGTTCGCTTTTTTCAGCTTCAAAAGTCTCGCCTTCCTCTTTCGGTTGAGCCGTGGCTTCCTCTTCGGCAGGTTGGTCTCCGACAGGTTGGCGAGTGGCTTTCGGATGAGGGCGGCGGTCTTTTCGGCCGCGCCCGCGTCCGCGACGCATGGCAAATTCGGAACGCTCGCTGTAATCGCGCACGCTCGCTTCGCGGTCTTCAATCGTTTCGCCATCGGTTTGCGATTCGCCCGCCGCGTTTGCCTGTTGGGCGCCCTCTAATATCTCATCCGGGATGACCTCTGAAATATGCCGAAACGGGGTGACCTCTGGTTCCCGGGAGGATTCGGCATTGAGCGCCGCTTGCGCGTGTTCATCCTCAATTCTTTCAAAGCCTAATTCCGTAGAAGACCCCGTCCGAAAACTTCCGACTTTCCATTCAACCTCAGGTTCAGCTTGAAAAACTTTTTCTGCAGGCATCTCTTCGGCAACTTCTTGAGAAGCGGCTTCAGGTTCGGTGGTTCCGCTATACTCTTCATCAACAATTCGTTCAAAGGAAGCGCTTGATTCACTATTTTCAGTAGGGCTATCTGCGCCGCCTTTTTTCTTTTTGCGCGAAGGTTTTTTTGCGTCACTTTTTGCGGGTTTACGAGACGATTTAGCGGCTTCGCTCTTTGCTTGAACGGTTTCCGTTTCGGCTACGGGTTCGGTTTTCGCTCCTTTTTTAGAGCGCGAAGTTTTCTTCTCTGCTTCAACCTCTTCGGCGCCCACTTTTTTACGCGAGCGTCCGCGCCTGGGTTTTTCTTCGATGGCTTCAAGGGCCTCCGTATGCGCAACAGGCACATCATCATCCGTGATACGTTCAATATCTGTGGCGGTGCTATCCCCAATAAGTAAGTCGCCAACCCGTACGACATCTGCCGCCTGGATAGCAAATTCTGAAAACTCTTCAGAGAGGGCGTCTTCTTCCGATGCTTCAACCTCAGCAGGACTCATCTCTACGGGCAGGTTTTCGAGTTCGTCTGGCGGCGGCGGTTCAATCACCCGTTCATCGGCAATCTCGGCCAACTGTTCAACGACATCCTGAATGGTGACCGGTTCAATCGCCGTCACTTCAACTTCCGGTTCGCGCTGGGGGCGGGCTTCAGGTCTTTCACGGTCGCGGCGGTCGCGTTTACGGTCATCTGGCCGTTGAGGTTGCCCGGCGACTTTCGCTTCTTCCTGAAAATCAATATCCTCGTCTTCCTCGAAATCCTTGAAATCTTCGACATAAAGAAACGCGTCGCGTTCAAGTCCGATGTCCACGAATGCCGACTGCATACCGGGTAATACTTTCATCACTCGACCTTTGTAAACATTGCCGACGACCCCTTGATTTTCATCCCGACGCTCAACATAGAACTCCGTAACCACGCCTTCTTCTATTAGCGCCACCTTTTTTTCGTACACATTTGCACTAATGATTAATTCTTTTGCCATGAACTCTCCTCTTTTATTTTGGAGAGCAGAGGGGTAAAGAGAGGTGCATTAAAGAGAGCTTTTGCTTGATTGCTCGATGTAAAACTGACTTCACAAAACACCTTTTAGCGGGTGGGCCAAAAGCGAACCTTGATATAGAACAACGATTCGCGGTTATCAAAACTTGCGACGCTTGCGCTTTCAACGGTGTCGCGTCTCGTCCTTAAATCAGAGACCGCGTTGAAAAACCGTAAAAGTTTCGGCGGTGAATGTGGTTCACCTAAAATCAAGCTAATTGAATTAGCTGATTTCGCAAGCAAGTTAAAAAATCTTTTGCCCGCCTGGACTGCCTTCTGCGCGACAATTCGTTCAATCGTCAGCCAGCAAAGAAGCATCCGCAATGACTTACCCTACTGCTCATTTCGGTTTTCAGCATTAGGCAATGAAGGGTTCAACTTAAAGCGCGTATCAATCTGCCTATTAAGTTTTGGCGAACGCATTTTAAGAAGTCCACTATTGCAAAAAACAGTAACCATATTTTCAATTTGATGTCTGGCGTGTCTTATTGAATCAAGAGTCGCCAAAGCATCAATCAACTAATTGACAAATCTCCTGAACCGCACGCTGAGAGCCAACCCGACACCGGCAAACATTGACATAATTGCGGTGCCGCCCGAACTCATCAGCGGTAAAGGGATTCCCATAATGGGCATGATTCCTGCGACCATTCCCAAATTACAAAAGATGTGGAAGGTAATCAGCGCCACAAATCCCATGACCATAAGCGCCCCTCCACGTTCGCGCGAATTGGTCGCGACCACCACCAGTCGCCAGATAAAAATCAGATAGAGCAGCATCATGATGATAATGCCGACAAAACCCATCTCTTCGGCAATCACGGCGGCAATGAAATCCGTGTAAGCATAGGGAAGAAAGCCCAGTTTCCCTTGGGTCCCTTCACCGATACCTTTGCCGGTAACCCCGCCCGAACCGACGGCAATCATTGATTGAATGGTTTGGTAAGCATAGCCTCTGGGGTCGGCCTTTTCGGGATTTACGATGACATCAATGCGCTCTTTTTGATACCCTCGCAAAAGCGGATAAACCGCCATCAAGGCAAGCGGCAAGGCAATCAAAGCGGCCAAGATATATTTTTTGGGCGCGCCTCCTAAAAAATAGAATGCGGCAAGGATGGCGCCAAAGGTCAACATCGTGCCGGTATCTTTTTCGAGGGCAATCAAAATGATTGGCGGCATCGCGATGCCAGCCATAACGGCCATCCCCTTGATGGTCAGATTGCCTCCCGAACGAACCTGCGCCAGGTAACGCGCCAGCATCAAGATGGTGGCGACTTTGGCAAACTCGCTCGGTTGAATGCTCGGCAGTCCCGGGATGTGAAGCCAGGCTTTATTGCCATTGATGGTCGCGCCCACGAACAAAACCAACACCAGCAGGAAAAGCACCCCGCCATAAATAAATGGCGCGATGTCGTGGATAATCTTGCGATAATCCGTGAACATAATAAAAAAAGCCAACGCCAATCCAATCCCGAGGGCCATCAATTGTTTGTTGACGAAATCGGTCTTCGGTGCGGTGCTGTATATGCCTATACATCCGTAAACGGTTAAGGCAATCGGAGACAGCAACAAGGGCCAATCAATATCACGGAATGTTTTGCGATTTATCTCAATCATTGACTCATCATGAACCCACGATTTGCGGTCGTTTTATTTGAGGGCTGCAAAATATTATCACGGCAATTTCCCGAACCGAAAGTCATTCAACGATTACGCCGCTTCTCGGCGTCAACCGGCAATGGTGCATTGCCGGCAGCGATTTTCGAATTGATTGCGCGACTCGTGACCGCCGGGGTTTGCGCGCTCAAGGGATTGGTTAAGGCCGCAACCGCAGTGGTCGCCTTCTTACCGCCTGCGGCAATCTCATCAGGGGTAATCGGCTTGCCATCCCGTTTAGCGAAATAGGCCAGGTGAATGGCTTTGGCTTTCGGTCCCGAAGCCTTGGCCCCGAATCCACCATTTTCGGTAAAGCAGACCACCGCAAATTCCGGTTTAATATCTTCACCAAGCGGCGCAAAACTGATAAACCAGGAATGGTCCTGCAGGTGCTTCCCTTTTGCCAATTCTTTGGCGATTACCTGTGCGGTTCCGGTCTTGCCACCGACATTGAGTTCACGGGGAAAACCGATGCCGCCACCGGTTCCGCCCTGATTGACCACGCCCCAGGCAGCAAAACGAATCGCCGCACAAGTCTTTTCGGATAAGGGCAATTCTTTTGGCGTGTCTTCGTAGTATTTAACCGGGACTTTTTCGGTTGCCTTGGCTTCCTTGAAGACATGCGGGGTAAAAAAATCGCCACCCATCATGATGCCCGATTCGGCACGAATCAATTGAATCGGCGGAATAGCTACCGAACCTTGTCCTACGCCTGCCAAAGCGCTGTCAAAATCGTTCCATTCAGGAGTTCTCGGAAAAGTTCTGGCTTTCCATTCGCGGCTAGGGATAGACCCAGATCTTTCGTGGGGAATATCAATTCCGGTCTTTTGTCCCATGCCGAATTTCAAAAGCCATTCGCGCATCTTATCAACCCCCATCTTCACACCCAGGCGGTAATAATACCCATC
>JBIOWC010000870.1:0-6267 GCA_044868105.1 Blastocatellia bacterium | reverse complement strand
AGAAGAAAAGAGCGCCGTAAACTGTTTTCGCGGGCTTCTGCTTTTCAAAGCTCGATTTTGTTCTACCCATTCTTTAACAGTTTCCACCATTGAATTGAGTTTAGGTTCCTCAGCCATCGTTGAATGCTGCTGTTTTTCAGCTTTAACCGTTTCGTCGCGTTTGATTAATTTCACCTTCTGCATAACAAGTCCTCAAGCATAATTTTTGGAACGCGCTTAGATTAGGCAATCATAGTGCCATTAAGGCTCAGCCTCTTTTTGTTCACCTTGAGTCCATCTATTCGCCTTGCGCTTGATTATTCATACAGTCTTATAAAAAGTTTCGTTTCGAATTATGACAGAATTTTTGTACGGGATTCCTCCATCGCGTTTCTATTGCTGATATGGCTTAAGAACAATCTCTGTTTTAGATAGCGATGAAAATCCCTTAGTGATGAAGGAGAAATTTATCAAGGCATACGGTTTGCCTGACTATCACTGTTCGCAGTTCAACCATTAGGACTTAGGATGACAAGTAAAAAACTAATCATGTTAGACACACAACATTTCGAGGTGTTCACATTTCGTGTAACTACCCCAAATCGTTTAACAACAGAATGAAAAAGGGAGATGGGCACATGTTTAATCGAACCAAAGACCAACGAAACCAGCGGGCTGCGGTTGAAACCGTAACTTATCGTGAAAACCGCGAGATTGCTCGCGTGTTACTAATGGGAAATTCGGAAATTATTATCTATCGTGATGAACCTGGGCATTTATTATTTGGACTATTTAATCCGGTATCAAGAAAGCCGGAAAATTGAATTTTTGAATTATTGAATTTTTTGAATATTAGAATTCATTTATGACTACCAGCGTCTCGATTATTAGTAGCCCGATAATAAAGGTGAGTGAGGTGACTTGCCCTTCGATTATCAGCTATTGATGGTTTGTCTGTCGGCTAAAAGCGATTGAATCTTATTCAATCTTAATTTTAAGCAGGAGGTATGACATGTTTAGAAAATTACCTTTGATTTTCCCAATAGCCTTATTCGTACTTTTTACAGGGATAACTGCCCATGCTCAACGTCCATATCGCGTCAATGACCGACAAGTTGAAACGCTGCTCAATCGAATTGAAACCCGCGCTAACACGTTTCGCCAAAATCTCGATACCGCGCTCGATCGCAGCAGCTATAATGGCACCCAACGCGAAAATGAACTCAACCAATATGTCAGTGATTTTGAGGCAGCGACCAATCGGTTGTTAGAGCGCTTTAGAAATCGTCAGGATGTTTCAGCCGATGTCGAGGAAGTCTTGAATCGGGCTTGGTCTATTGATTATTTCATGAGAAACAACCGGCTTCCGGAGGCTGAACGCAATTGGAGTTTTTTGCGCGCTGATCTGAGAACCTTAGCCGATTATTCTAATATCACCTGGATGTGGGATAATCGCACAGCCACGCCGCCCTATTATGGAAATCGGAATAACGATAATCGCGACCGAAATGACAATCGCGACCGATATGATAATCGCAGCCGAAATGACAACTATCGGGATCGCATTCCTGGGCGAGGCAATTTCCGAGAGCGTTTGACCGGAACCTATAATTTGGATGCTTCACGCAGTGACGACGCTACTACGGTTGCCGAACGCGCTGTGCGAACGCTTCCATCAACCGATACTGAGCGGATTCGTAGAACCCTGGAACGCCGCTTGACGGCTCCCGAAACCATCGCTTTAGAGCAAAGTGGAAGACAAATTGTTATGGCATCGTCCACTTCGCCGCAGGTCAGCTTTGATGCCAATGGCTTTACGCAAACCGAAACTCGACCGAACGGTCGCACGGTGCGAACCACTGCAACCTTAAAAGGTAATCAACTGGTTATTAGTTCACTGGGGGATAGGGGTTCGGACTTTACCGTTACTTTTGAACCGTTCGCAGGTGGCAATGCCTTGCGCGTCACTCGCGAGGTTTTCATTGAAAGGTTGAACCAGCCGGTGATTTCCCGCAGTGTTTACACCAAAACTTCCGAAACCGCGCAACTGAATATTTACGAGGGCCGACCCGGCCGCGAGCGAAATAATGACCGGTATGAGAGTACCGATGGCCGGTTGAACATGCCGCGCGGAACGGTCTTTTCTGCGGTTTTAAATAACGATTTGACAACCAAGCAGTCACGCGTCGGCGATCGCTTTACCATGACCGTAAACTCGCCCAATCAATTTGAAGGCGCGACGATTGAAGGTTATGTTGCCAAGGTGAATCGCGCCGACCGTTTTACCGGAAAAGCTGAAATGGCGCTGGAGTTCGAGCGCATTCGTATGCGGGATGGGCAGAGCTATAACTTCATTGGCTACATTGAAGACATCAGAACACCGAATGGCGACCGAGTTGCCTATGATAATGAAGGGGTCGTTAAAGAAGATGATTCGCAAACCCAACGCACCGTCAGAAACACCGGCATCGGCGCAGCGGTTGGCGCAATTTTGGGCGGCATTCTTGGTGGCGGACAAGGGGCTGCAGTCGGTGCAGTTCTTGGCGGCGGAGCCGGTGTGGGTTCGGTTGTCTTGCAAGGTCGAGATGATTTAAATCTGGTAAGCGGCACCGAATTTAAAATCAGTTCGGCAACCCGCAACAATCGTTCACCACAATAAGAAAGCGGCTTCAATTGAGCGCGAAAAAGAGCTATGGTCTACACCTCAGAACATAGCTCTTTTTATATGAATTCGTAGTAACCCGATTGGCAACAGCATCGTATGAGATAAACCAGCATGGATAAAAGATTAAGCTGTAAATTAATTTTCTGATGGGCTTTTATCTTAGGGGCTTTGTAACGCCATTTATTCTCTGTCGGGCTACTGATTCACCACAAAAATTTTTATAAACTGAGCTATTTGAATTTTGAAATAGACTCTATATCCTGGGATGATTGTTTAAGCATAAAGATGAAGAAGGATAAGATTCTCATTCTGGTTATTTTCCTTGCCCTGTTGGTTTTGGCGCTCAATGCCTATGTTTCTTATTATTCAACCCGAAAAATTGTCGAGAATGAACGGTTAGTGGTCCATACGCTTGAAGTCATCAGCGCCCTTGAAACCCTTCGTGCCCTATCCATTGATATTGAAAGCAGCATGCGAGGATTTGTCATAACCGGCGACAACTATTTTCTTCAATCATATGCCGAAAATAAAACGAAGGCGCCCGACATTCTCACCCGTCTCCAAGACTTGACTAAAGATAACCCGCAACAGCAAGAGCAGGCCCAATTGATTGGCAACTATGTGCAAGAGAAATTCTCTTTTTCCGACGAAGCCATACAAGCGCGGACATCCCAAGGGTTTTCTCAAGCAGCGACGTTGATTGCTTCCGGCCGGGGAAAAAACCTGATGAATCAAATCAACGCAACCACCGACTTTATGCAAAACGAGGAAACCCGGTTGTTACTCCTCCGTCAGCAAGAATCCGATAGCAGTATCTCAAAAGCCGGATTCAGTTTCGCCGGAACCAGCATCCTGGCGGGGATTCTGCTTTTTGGCGTCTATTATTTCTTCAATAGCGTGCTTGCCGAACGTAGAAAATCCGAAGAAGTTTTACAATTGGCCAATGAAGAGTTGGAGACTAAAGTTCAGGAACGCACCCTGGAGCTTGAGCGCAGCAATCGCGAATTGCAGGATTTTGCCTTTGTTGCTTCACATGATTTACAAGAACCGTTGCGTAAAATCCAAGCCTTCGGCGACCGCCTGAGGCTGAAATACAGTGACCAGCTTGGCGATCAGGGAAGCGATTACTTAAATCGCATGTATAACGCAGCTCAACGCATGAGCAGACTCATTAGTGACCTGCTGGCTTTCTCTCGCGTGGCTACCAAGATACAACCCTTTGAACCTTTGAATCTCAATGAAACGGTTGACGGCGTGCTTTCCGATTTGGAAACCCGCATTCAACAAACCGACGGCACCGTCGAGGTGGAGGAGTTGCCGGTCATTGCGGCTGACCCGTTGCAGATGCGGCAACTTTTTCAAAATCTGATTGGCAATGCGCTGAAATTCCATCGCCCTGACGTGCCGCCTATTATTCAGGTAAAGGCCGAAGTGGTTCAGGAAAATGGCGAGCAACCCGAAAATGAAGACGGCAATTCCGCCTCTTCTAAAGAGGCTCATTGCGTTATCACGGTAACGGATAACGGCATCGGATTTGATGAAAAATATCTTGAGCGAATCTTTACGCCTTTTCAAAGATTGCACAATAAAAACGAGTATGAAGGGACAGGCATGGGGCTTGCGGTTTGCCGAAAAATAGTAGAACGTCATAGAGGAAATATCACCGCAAAGAGTACCCCGGGTGAAGGAAGCCAATTTATAATTATGCTTCCTTTCGACAACCAAAAAGGAGAGACCGATTAAATGGAACGAGCCGTAGAACCAATAATTATTCTCATTGCCGAAGATGACGCCGATGACCGCGTACTGACCAAAGAGGCGTTTGAAGAGAGCCGCCTACTCAATGAAGTTCACTTTGTTGAAGACGGCGAAGAGTTAATCAACTATTTGGAGCGCAAAGAGCCATATACGGATGCGCCGCGCCCGAATTTGATTTTGCTCGACCTGAATATGCCGAAAAAAGACGGTCGCGAAGCCCTCAAAGAGATTAAAAGCAATCCGGATCTGAGAAGAATTCCGGTTGTCGTCATGACCACTTCAAAAGCCGAAGAGGATATTTTTCGAAGCTACGACGGCGGCGCCAGTTCGTATATCACCAAACCGGTTACCTTTGAAGGGCTTGTTGAGGTCATCAAGACTTTAGGAAAGTATTGGGTTGAAGTTGTTGAATTGCCCAACGGACAATAAGAGATCATAAGGCTATGGATAAAGTAAGAGCGCTTCTCGTTGAAGATGACGAGGATGATTATCTCATCACCAAAGACCTTTTTTCAGATATCTATGGTGGCGCACATCATCTGGAGTGGGTGAGAGAATATGAAGAGGCTGTAGAAAAGCTTGAGAGCGATAAATACGATATCTGTTTAATGGATTATCGCCTCGGTGAGCATAACGGTTTGGAACTGTTGCAGGAAGCCTCGGCGCGCAATGTTAAAATCCCGATTATCTTTCTTACAGGGCAAGGCGACCGTTCGCTTGACGTAGAAGTCATGAATGCCGGTGCCGCCGACTATCTGGTCAAAGGGCAACTCGATAGCGCCAAACTTGAGCGCGCCATTCGCTATGCCATTCAACAGCGGCGATTTGAAGAAGAACGTATCCGACGGTTGCTTGAAGGCGCAGCCCGCACGCAAGCCGAAATCGCCAATCGCCAGAAAGATGAATTCCTGGCGATGGTATCGCACGAATTGCGCGGACCGCTCAATTCAATGCTCGGTTGGATTCATCTGCTGAAGGGCGGCAAGCTGAAAGCTGACGATGTTCAAAAGGCCCTGGATACGATTGAGCGCAACTGCAAATTACAGGTTCGCATCATCGAAGATTTGCTAGATACAACGCGTATTTTAAATGGCAATCTGCGGTTGCAGATCAGTTCAGTCAATTTTATATCCATCATTGAAGAGGCGCTTAAAGCGGCTTATCCGATGGTCGAAGCCAAAGCCATCACCTTGAACAGAACGCTCGATAGTTCAATTGAGCGAGTGGCCGGCGACCCTGAACGATTACACCAAGTCGTCTCGAATTTAATCTCTAATGCAATTAAATTCACTCCCGAAGGCGGACGCATTGACGTGCGCCTTGAAAAACAGGACGAGTATGCGCAACTGGCAGTAAGCGATACCGGCATCGGCATTGCTCAGCATTTTCTTCCCAGTGTCTTTGACCGTTATAAACGAGCCGACAACCAAACCAGTAAACGACATAGTGGTCTTGGGTTAGGTTTAGCTATTGTTCGCCACATTGTAGAAGCGCACAACGGCACCGTAAAAGTTCACAGTGATGGTGAAGGGTATGGAGCCACCTTCTTTGTCAATATTCCGCTAAACAATCAACGCTAATTTCAGCCCTTAAGAAAACTCTTGGTCGCGAAATACGCATCAAGTGGCGATAAGAAAATAATCAACAGACAGACAGGAATAAAAGTAAGTAAGGCCAGAGCCGCTTTCTCAAAGCCGCCTTGAAAATGCGACGAAGTGGATTTTACGCTTTCAACAAAGGAATGAATCAAATACCCGGCGGAACGAACGCAACCGAGCTCGTCCATATCGGACAGGCGGTGATGGGAAACGGAGGCACGGTCGACTACCTCGTGGACGCCGTCTTCAACTATCCGACGCTGGCCG
>JBIOWC010000869.1:0-11482 GCA_044868105.1 Blastocatellia bacterium | reverse complement strand
GCGTATCGCGACCGATGATCAGATGTGCCGGACGTCCCAAAGCATTCTGTAAATTTTCGACGATTGAATAACCAATCAGGCTTACGGTCTTATCGTCCAGGGGATATTCGCCGGCTCTTCCGCGAATGCCATCCGTACCAAATAATTTTTTTCGCTTATCACTTGCCATAACGTCTACTTCGATTCTCAATCCATTTTGATCTTTATCGAACCCGGCTCAAGCAATTTCACTGCCAGTTTATCGCTACCCGTGAGAAACCGCACTTCAGGTTTGACTTCGCCGGTCTTTACATCTCTAGAGGCATAATCAGCTACGACGTCCAGTTCATCAGGGGTAAGCGCCTCAATGATTTGCTTGGCCCCGGTAACCGTCACCTTAATAAATCGGGCCGTGGGCTGAGCGTTGACCGGCGCATTGATTAAATTGACCGGCAGCTTATCAAATACCCGTTCTTTTCGGGTTTCGCCGATGTTAACCGTCAACATGACTTTGGGGCTATCTTCGGTTGTCGAGACGAATTGTGAACCGGTATCTACGGCCACCAATTCGCTAAACGGCGCGGTCTTGCCCGCCAGGTTTACGGTTTCGGTTAAAACATTGGAGATGTCTTTGATGTGGCTGGCCGCCGCTGTAACCTTGATGGATGCCGGGGTGATATTCCAGCTATAAATCTCATACCCCTGCGGCACTTCTCCTTCAAATCGGGGCTGGACGACTAATTCGGCTTCAACTAAACGCTCTAGCGTGACGCGCACGCTGCGCGGGGAAATCTCAATATTCTGCGCGTCAATGCTCGGCGGCAAACGGTCCGAATCTACTTTCAAAGGAATGACGCGAACCCCCGGTTCGACATTTTGTAAATCGGCGATGACCGCCAACTCGCTTGACCGCAAGGTATCAACGACATCTTTGGGTCCGCGCAAATAGACTTTCGCAGAGAGCGTGTCATATTTTGATAAAGAGAGTTCAGGTGATTGATTGACAAATTCAATGGGCACAGGATTGAGCGTCATTTGACTCCAACGCGACGCCACCGATAGCCATAACACGGCGGTCATAAACAAAGCGAGAACTTTTAAGCCGGTATTTTCAAGCACATAGTCTCTGGCATACTCTTTTAAGGCGTTTAAGCCATAGCTCATTCTATCCATGCTTAAGGGTCTCACTTAATAAAAGTTTCGCTGATTTGCTCGTGCGAAGATTCGCTTGAAAATTTCTTCGCGTCGCCCGGTTTTCGGCGCGGGGTCAGAACGCTTCCCAATCCGCTGGACGCTTCCAGTGATTGGCGAATTAACTCACGCAATCGTGCGGCATTGATATAGCGGGTGATTTCACCTTTTTCGACAAATGAAATTACCCCCGTCTCTTCGCTCACCACAATGCTAACGGCATCCGTGTCTTCGGTAACGCCAATGGCCGCGCGATGACGAGTGCCCAATTCTTTCGAGAGTCGCGGATTCAAGGTTAACGGTAAAAAACAACCGGCGGCTACCACACGGTCATTTCTTAAAATTACTGCGCCATCGTGCATCGGCGCATTCGGCTCAAAGATGGTAACCAGTAAATCGTAAGACAGCTCGGCATCGAGTTTGACTCCGGTATCAATATAGTTTTGCAGGCCAACGGTGCGCTCAATGACTATCAAAGCACCGACTTTGCGCGAAGAGAGCGTGGTTGCCGCAAGCACAACCTCTTCATAAAGATTGGAGGCGAATTTTGACCGGCTGAAGTAGAAAGTAGTACGCAGCGTTGCCCCAAAGCGCATTAAGGCGGACCTCAGTTCAGGGGCAAAAATAACCAGTACCGCAAATCCGAAATACAAAATCAGATTGCGCATGACAAATTGCAGGGTTTCAAGTCCGAGAAAAACGGCAATTTGATAGAGCAGACCTACGCCCAGCATCCCGATGGCAATCGGGATGGCGCGCGTCCCTCGAACCAATTTGAGTAACCCATAAACAATTGCCCAGACAACTAGAAAGTCTATGAGGTCAATGAAGCGCAGTTGCTCGAGGAATTGAATTAGCTCTGTCCAGCGACTCATAAAACCTGCTTGGATTGATTTGTTATTTCAGTGAGCGCAATCAAGTAACGGTCATACTGCAATTCGTCTAGGGGTGAACGAAGCAGCTTTGTTTAATCTCTATTGCCGCATCCAATATTTTGTCGGCAACCTGAAGTTTAGGGAGCAAGGGTAAGTCCTGTTTCCTGTCAAAAGAAATCAAGCTGACTCGATTGGTATTGACATCAAACCCAGCATCGCTTTTTGAAACGTCATTGGCAACAATTAAATCCGCATTCTTGCCGGTCAGTTTTTTTTGCGCATTCTCAAACAAATTTTCGGTTTCAGCCGCAAAGCCAATGAGGGTGCGCGACTCTTTGACGCGACCAACCGCCGCCAGGATGTCTCGCGTAGGCGTTAATTCTAAAATCCATTTGCCATCGGTCTTTTTCATCTTCTGGTCAGCAATTTTTGCCGGCGTGTAATCGGCGACCGCCGCCGCCATAATCACCATCGTCGCATCGGCAAGATTATCCATCACGACGTTATACATCTCTTCTGCGGATTTGACGCGAATGGTATACACGCCTTCGGGGGGCGCGATGGAAACCGGCCCCGATACCAGCGTGACCCTGGCGCCGCGATTTATCGCCGCTTTGGCAAGGGCATACCCCATCTTACCCGATGAACGATTGGTGATGCCGCGCACCGGGTCAATTGCTTCATAGGTCGGCCCGGCGGTAATCAAAATGTTCTCATTGAGTAGATCCTGAGTCTGGATGCCGGAGTCCGAAGTCTGGAACGGGGTATCTGACGGATTTAACTTATGCAGAAATTCCCAGGCTTTGTTGACGATGGTTTCGGGTTCTGCCAGGCGTCCGGCGCCTACCGATTTGCAAGCCAGATAGCCCGCTTCAGGGTCAACAAACTGAACGCCGCGTTCGCGCAATTTTCGCACATTCTCCTGGGTTGCCGGATGCCCCCACATCTCGACATTCATTGCCGGGGCAACCACAACCGGCGCGGTTGTTGAGACGTAGAGTGTAGATAAAAAATCATCGGCAATGCCGTTGGCAAATTTGGCGAGCGTATTAGCGGTAGCCGGGGCGACCAGAACCAGGTCAACCGATTGAGCGATTTGAATGTGTTTAATTTCCGGGTCGGCGGTCTCGGCCCACATATCTACGATTACCGGAAGCCCGGAAATTGCTTGAAAGGTAAGCGGGGTAATCATCCGGGTTGCATTTTTCGTCATCACCACTTGAACGGTAACGCCGCGTTTTTGCAACCCGCGCATGACTTCTACAGCTTTATAGGCGCTGATACCGCCTGTAACCCCCAATGCAACTTTCATAGTGACTCAAAGATGATGGTGTTGAGCGGCAAAAGCCGCCACTAAATAGAGAAATTTTATTCGTTCAGCGGACCCGATTTATCAATTTGCGCAAACGGAATCAACCCTTGTTCGGCTTCTTCCAAAGCGATGCGGGTGAATTTTTTTGCTCCCGACCGGACTTTCACCGGCGCGCCTTTTTGCAGTTGTTTGCTGCGCCGCGCAGCAATCAATACGAGTCTATATTTACTGTCAATCTCTGTCGTCCAATCCATTTCTTTCTCTTCGGCCATATTAAAATCTATCCTCCAAATGTAGATATTATTGTTGTAACGCTTTCCATCTGACGATTCAACTGTTGACGTTCAGCGCGAATAATTGCTTCAAGCGCTGCGCAAGCCTTTTGTAAATCATCATTGACGATAATGTATTTATAGTCGCTGCAATGCGTCACCTCTCCCGCTGCATTGCGTAATCGCCGTTCAAGGTCGGCCTCGGTATTTTCGGCGCGCGCTCTTAATCGCGCTTCTAATACTTCCCGGGAAGGGGGCAATACAAAGACCGTCACCGCCTCAGGCTTTCTGGCTCTAATTTGCGCGGCACCCTGAACATCAATGTCTAAAATGACATCGTTCCCCTCAATCAGCATCTTTTCCGTCGCCGCTTGATGGGTCCCGTAAAAACTGCCGTGCACTTCAGCGTACTCAAAAAACTCACCGCGACTACACATGGCAATAAATTCATCGCGGGTGATGAAAAAATAGTCTCTGCCGTCTTGTTCAGAGCCGCGCGGGAGTCGGGTCGTGTAAGAGATAGAGTAACACAAATAATCAAGAGTTTTTAAGGCATGATGCACAAGTGAAGATTTTCCGGCTCCGGATGGCGCTGAAACGATAATTAAATTCCCTTTGGTCATGAATAACTGGTCTTGGGTCATTGGCCCTTAATCATTGGTAAATTCATCCTTATACAGAGTTCTTTCTGCATAGATGACCAATGCCTGAGGCCGCTTGACTATTCAACATTTTGCGCTTGCTCGCGCAGCTTTTCGACTTCGGTCTTGATAACAATTGCCGCATCGCTAATGGCCAGGTCGTTTGATTTGGAGAGAATGGTGTTGGCTTCCCGGTTCATCTCTTGCAAAATGAAATCGAGTCGTTTACCGGCTTCATCATCCGTATTCAAGGTTTCGCGCATTTGCGAGACATGGCTTTTGAGTCGCGCAATCTCTTCGCTGATGTCGCTGCGATCGGCCATCAGGACGACTTCCTGAGCCAGTCGCACTTCATCAATTTGTCCGAGTTTCAAAACATCCTGAAGCCGCTTCATCATTTTGTCGCGATAAATTTCCGGCAATCGCGCAGCTTCATTTTCGATTGTCGGCAATTGACTTTCGATATTATCCAATCGGGATATGAGTTCTCGCGCCAGCTCCTGACCTTCGATACCACGCATCTCGGTTAAGGAATCCAGTGCATTTTCAAGCGCCCGTGAAACGCCCGCCACCAACGCCTCATCCAGTTCATTGGAATCCTGGGAAACCTGCAGAGCGCCCTGCAGCTTGGCAACCAGTTCGAGCGACGGCTCATCAGCCAGATTGAATTCAGTTTTCATTCCGGTGAGCGCCGCCAAATAACCGGCAACCAGCGGCCGGTTAATCTCAAAAGTTGCCTGTTTGGTCTGTTCTACCGAGGTGGTGATTTCAACGCGACCGCGTTTCAGTTTGGCTTGAATCTGTTTTTTCAAATTGATTTCAAGGCTGGATAACTCTTGTGGCAAACGCATATGAATATCGAGAAAACGATTATTCACGGTGCGTATATCAACACGAACTTTGAAATTTTCACCCGCTACACTTCCCTGTCCGAACCCGGTCATGCTTTTTATCATAATTTCTTTCAAACACTTTCTTTTTGTTTAAACACCGAAAGGATTATCTACTATTAAAAAGGCAATCATCTCTTGCTGTCTTGCATGGGCTTTTAGCCACGCTCTGATGCGCAGCAATTCCGCATAATCTTGTGTCCCGAACTTGCTAAGGTAAATCTTTTCAAAAGCGATTCGCCGCTCTTCTTTCCGAATGCTGTCTTGCCAGGGGGCGGTAAAAATCAGATGAATATCATCGTGCAGATTGTGGGCTTTTAAACTCTCCCACTCATGTTTGTCGAACCAAACCCCATTGCAACTGGCGCACTGCTCGAGCGCGAAATTCAACTGATGTCCGACGCGAAACATTACCATAATGCGCTGACATTCGGGACAGAGTTTCGCCTGTTGATTATCCGAAACTTCAATCGGCGTGTCGGTCTCTTTTTCGGCCAGCGCGTTCCCTTGCTGCTCTAGCCAATACCAGTAAGCGGTTGAAGCAAGCCAATTGCCGCCACAAACCTGGCAATGGTGTGACGGCAGCCCTCTCTCTAAAACCTTCATCTCCAGATCTAGAGTTTTACAAACCGGGCATAACATCGTCTTTACTCCTTGACCGCCTTCAACCCGACGGATTCGCCTTGGGCTTTCAATTCGTCTGAAAATTGCAGTTCATAAAGGTCATGGTAAATGCCGCCGCGCGTCATCAATTCTTCGTGAGTTCCCACGTCCACCACTCGACCTTTATCCAACACCACTATCTTGTCTGCTCGATGAATGGTAGTCAATCTATGCGCGATAACGATCGTTGTTCGCCCTTGCATCAAATTGGTGAGCGCGTGTTGAACCAGGCGTTCCGATTGCGTATCAAGCGCTGATGTGGCTTCATCCAATATTAAAATCGGCGTGTTTTTAAGCAAGGCGCGCGCGATGGCTAATCGCTGGCGTTCGCCGCCCGAAAGCTTTATGCCGCGTTCCCCAACCAGGGTTTCATAACCGCCGCGCTCAATGATGAAATCGTGTGCATAAGCGGCACGCGCCGCTTCTTCAATTCGCTGACGCTCAAAATCCGGTCGTCCGTAAGCGATATTGTTGACAATTGAATCATTGAACAAAATCACCTCTTGCGTCACCAAGGAAAGCTGGGCGCGAAGGCTGGCAAGTTTCGCGTCTTGGATATTCACGCCGTCAATTAATATCTCGCCCTGGGTCGCATCATAAAACCGCATCAACAAATTTGTAAGCGTAGACTTGCCAGCGCCCGATAGGCCGACAAGAGCAACGACTTCTCCGCGTTTCACCGTTATATTAATGTCATTCAAAATCGGAACTGATGAATCATTATACTGAAAGGCGACCCCGCGAAATTCGATGCGATCAGCCAAAGGCGCAAGCTCAAGGGCATTCGCTTTGTCGCGTTTTTCGGTATGCGTATCCAGTAATTTATATATTCGATTGAAGGCCGCAAATGATTGCTGGAAAAAATTGTGCAAGCGTGAGAGTTTGCGAATCGGATCATACATGCTGAGCATGGCGACAATGTAGGTGGCAAAACTGCCAATCGTCATCTGTCCGATGGAGATGAGTTTTTGCGTATAGAGCACAAAGAAAGCGGCAATCAACACGCCGACCAGTTCAAGAATCGGTGAAGAGATATAAACAAACCGCGCGGCGCGAACCTGATGTTTGGCATAACGCACAAGCGCATCCCGAAAGCGGCGTATCTCAAAGCCTTCCATTCCGAAAGCGTTGACGATGCGATGACCGGAAATCGTTTCTTGCGCAACATCCAAAATCTCTTCGGTGGTTTCCTGCGTGGAATGTGCAATGCGCCGCAAGCGCTTGCCGAAATTCATGGTCAGCAGGTAAACAAAAGGACCGACGAATAGAATCGCCAGCGTCAATTGCCAGTTCAGAAAGATAACCAGAATAAACAACCAGGTGAAATTCAAGGCTTCCATGATTAAATCGGCAAGCAAAGTTGAAACCGAGGTTTGCACCTTCTCGGAATCGCTGATGATATGCGTCGTCAGTTCATTGGTCGGATGTTCGGTAAAAAATTCGGATGATTGTTGCAGAATGTGTTCGTAAAGTTGTTGTCGCAGATTCACCACAACATTGACCCCGATGCGCCACATCAAAACATTGGAAAAATATTCGGACATTCCGCGAATCAAGGTAAAGATAACGAGTAACCCGGCAATCATCGGCAAGGGGTTTTGGTTTTGCGGCAAATAATGAGTTATATCAACCAGACTGGAAAGACTTGAACTGCTGCCGGATGGATTGGTCGTGAGATTATCAATGATGGATTTAATCAGCGCCGTGCGACCGGCTCCGAAGAGACCAACCAGGGTCATTAGAAAAAAAGCGAATGCAAACAACCCTCTGTAAGGGCGGACGTTTTTAAGTAGTATGCGAAAATCTTTCATTAGCCCAGCGCCGAATCTTGCGGCTTGCAATAGACAAACGATTATACGCACACATCTAATCGGGTCAAGCAAACCATCAAAGTCCGAAGAGTTATTGCGAAGTCTGAACTTTCACAAATGCCGGTTTGAAAGAAGGCGATAGGAACGCAGATGTCCACCCAGGCTTCTTTTAACAGCAGAAAGTCAGTTTTCGCAATCAATCATTCTTCAATATTTCTTTAACCTGGCTATCGAAAAAGGCATTGTATCTTTGCCTCTTTCATAATCTACCCCCTGAACTGCGCTTACTTCCGACAAAGCCTTTCTCGCTTTTCTTTTTGGAAATTATCTGGCTTTTAACATTTTTATTGTTGGAGATTAATTTTGGTTCAATGAATTTGTTGAGGAGAACCAGCATGAGACCGTTCATCCCCCGCTTTAGCATCCGTTTATTCACTCTCGCTATTTTAATCCTATGCTTTGTGGCTCAGGCAACAATTTCACCCGAAACTGCCAGCGCTCAAGATCCTAACCGGGATAATCCGCCGAAACCGATTTCGCGAATTGGCTATTGGTCTGCGGTGCAAAATTTCCCGGATGTGGCGATTCATGCCAGCGTTTTGCCAAATGGTAATGTTCTGTTTTGGGCGCGTAGCGATACCCGGTTGGATACGGATACCTGGGTGTGGAATCCAGCCAGCAATACTTTTTCAACGATTTACAATCCGCATACCATGCTGTTTTGTGCAGGTCATTCTCTATTACCCGACGGGCGTTTGCTTGCGACAGGCGGTCATCACTTTGATGTCTTTCGTGGTGAAGCCCATTCCAACATATTTGATTTCAAAACCAAAACCTGGACGGCAGGACCGAATATGAATGCCGGACGATGGTATCCGACCAACACCACGCTCGCCAGTGGCGAAGTACTGGTCGTCGCGGGCACGGATATCAATCAAGACAACAACACCTTGCCTCAGGTATTTCAAACCGATGGAACCTGGCGATCACTTACGGCCGCTGAACTGGCGATGCCTACTTACCCGTTTATGTTTCTGGCTCCGAATGGAAAGATCTTTAACGCCGGACCTGAACAAACCACTCGCTTTTTAGATACCAGTAACACCGGCGCCTGGTCGGCAGGGCCGCCAAGCCATTTCGGTTTTCGTGATTATGGTTCAGCTGTGATGTATGAACCGGGCAAAATTATGTTGATTGGCGGGGGTGACGCGCCGCCGACAAACACTTGCGAAATTATTGACCTCAACAGTCCAAACCCACAATGGCGATACACCACGCCGATGAACTTTGCGCGCCGTCAGCATAATGCGACCCTATTGCCGGACGGAAAAATTCTGGTGACTGGCGGAACCAGCAGCGCAGGGTTTAATGACCCTTCGGATTCGGTCTTTGCCGCCGAAATGTTTGACCCGCAAACCGAAACCTGGACACTTTTGCCCAGGTGTCAGGAGCGCCGTTTATACCACTCCATTGCCTTACTGTTGCCGGATGGCAGTGTGCTCTCAGCTGGCGGCGGGCTGCCGGCGGCGGGCGGCAGCGATTACAACCACTCAAATGGGGAAATCTTTTATCCCGGTTATCTGTTGCGCGGCTCCCGCCCAACCATTATCTCTGCTCCCAATCAGGTGAAGTTCGCCAATAAAATTTCCATCTCAACACCGAATGTACAAAATATCTCGAAGATAACGCTCGTGCGCCTGTCATCTGTGACCCACGCCTTCAATATGGAACAAAGGTTTTGCCAATTAGCCTTCACCAAACAAGGCAATAAAGTCGAAGCGACTGCGCCAGCCAGCGGCAATATTTGCCCTCCAGGTTATTACCTGTTGTTCATCATAAATGATTCGGGAATCCCGTCGGTCGGTAAAATCATTAATCTCACTAATGCATAAACAGCGAGTTCATCTTTGGTTATACCACCATAAGGTAACAATGAGAGGTTCAGACAATGAGTGGGAAATCGGCAAACCTGAGAATTAAATATTTTTCATCAGGCCTACCAAACGATGAAGGGTTGTTGAGATTTTTTGTCCTCATTTTGTTAATCGGTCTTTTTTCCTATGGCGGTTGGGCAAAAGACAGAAAGCAAAAAACGGTTCAACCGAAGAAGGCAAAAAGCGACGTTTGTCATCAACCAACTATCTCCAATCAAGCAACTCAAAACCTAGAATTTCAAAATCAATCGATCCCGGATGTTCAAGTCGTTGACCAGAACGGTCAACCACGAGCTTTTTATCGCGATTTGATTCACAACAAAAATGTTGCCATCAATTTCATTTACACCACCTGTGAATCCCTTTGTCCGATACAGGCAAAAACTTTTGCGAACCTTCAAAAAGCGCTCGATAAAAACCAAGCGATAGACTTACAGTTAATTTCCATCAGCATTGACCCGCAAAAAGATTCTCCTGAAAGATTAAAAATCTGGGGACAACAATTCGGCGCAAAGGCCGGCTGGACATTCGTGACTGGCGAAAAATCCGAAATAGATAAATTGTTGGAAGTGATGACCGGCGACCCCTCCGGCAAACGTGAGCATTCATCCATAATGCTAATCGGCAACGCGCAAACCAACCGCTGGAGGCGCACCTTTAGCTTCGCCCCGCCGGAAAGAATTTTTGAAATTCTTGGAGAGTTAAATAACCGGACTGATAAAGCTGAATCCGTTCAGCAAGATCTCCGTTAGAGACGCCCTCTGTTTAGTGCTCGATTCACAGGCCGCTCCTAACAGAGATTTTGTCAACAAGAATAACAAGGGCTGTAGACCGGTCAGCTCGACGGGACGGCGCCGAGGCCGACTGAGCCGCAGAACTGAAATACGAAACCTCAAGAGTTGCGAAAGCGCCCGTTCATTCACCGGCGACTATTGACTATGCTAAGGCAGCCATACACTTGCGCGCGGCGGCTATGGTTTTTTCGATTAACTCTTGCGAATGCATGATGGACACAAAGGCGCACTCGAATTGCGAAGGCGCAAGATAGATTCCCTCTTCAAGCATAGCGCGGAAAAATTGCCCGTACCTCTCGGTATTCGCTTTTTTCGCGCTGTTCCAATCAACCACCGCATCATCGGCAAAAAATGCCGTGAGCATCGACCCGACACGATTGGTCGTCGCCCCTATACCGGCTTCATGTGCAGCATCGCGCAACCCTAGTTCGAGTTGGGCACTGCGCTTTTCGAGTTCCGCGTAAGGGTTCAATTCCTTTAATAGTTTGAGGGTAACGATACCGGCCGTCACCGCAAGTGGATTTCCGGAAAGCGTTCCCGCCTGATAGACATTGCCGAGTGGCGCGATACGAATCATCACTTCGCTTCGCCCGCCAAATGCCGCACAGGGCAGCCCCCCGCCGATGATTTTTCCCAAACAGGTTAAATCGGGCGTGATGTTAAATAACGCCTGAGCCCCACCATAAGCGACGCGAAAGCAAGTCATCACTTCATCGAAAATCAAAAGCGCGCCGTGCTCTGCGGTGATGTCACGAACCGCTTGCAAATAACCCTCTCGAGGGGGAACACAACCCATATTTCCGGCGATTGGTTCAATGATGACGCAAGCGATTTCATTTCCCTGCTCGGCAAAGATGTTGCGCAGTTCTTCCGCATCATTGAACTGCGCGACAATCGTATGTTTAGCGAAATCTGCGGGAACCCCTGCGCTGTCTGGGGTCGCAAAAGTAGCGAGTCCCGAACCGGCTTTAACGAGCAAACTATCCGAGTGCCCATGGTAACAGCCTTCAAATTTGATAATTTTATCGCGACCGGTAAAGCCGCGAGCCAGCCGAATCGCGCTCATGGTCGCTTCGGTTCCTGAACTAACCAGTCGAACCTTATCCATCGAAGGGTAAGC
>JBIOWC010000868.1:0-2498 GCA_044868105.1 Blastocatellia bacterium | reverse complement strand
GAGCACAGGGATAGCATCAGCGGTAACCACGAATCGCCCATCGTGTGAGTAAGCGACGGCTTCACAAAGGCCAGTATTTCCGAGTTGCACCACCAGTCTCGGCGCCTCTTTTCCGGCCTCAGTGTTCAGTCTTCGCGTCTGGGCGTTGATGCAGATGACGAGCAAGAGTAGTAAGAGCAGAGCAATTAATTGTTTTGCCAAGGAGGTTGAATTGAGTGCAGGATTCATCCCCGTTATACCTTCTTTTGTATTCCCACGGATTGCAATTCACGGTTGGCCGTTTTTGCATTGATGCGCACTTACGACAAGCCGTTCAAAAATTGCTAACATCGCCGCCCAACTGGCGCACGACCGGCACCAATGCTTCGATATGACCGGCAAGCACTTCATCTTTTGCGATAAACGGCACACGCTGGCGGACTTTTGCAAATACCGCTTCGAGTTTCGGGCTGCTGCGCAAGGGACGCAAGAATTCCAACCCTTGTGTCGCGCACAATAATTCAATCGCCAAAATCATCTCGACATTATTAACAATTTGGGCAAACTTGAGCGCCGAAGTCATCCCCATGCTGACGTGGTCTTCTTTGTTCGCAGAGGTCGGCAAATTGGTGACCGATGCCGGATGCGCCAGCACATTATTTTCAGCGATGAGCGAAACGGCCGCAACTTGAGCAATCATCATCCCGGAATTGGTTCCTGCTTCGGGCGCTAAAAAGGCTGGCAAACCCGAAAGGTCCGGGTTGACCAATCGTTCAACGCGCCGCTCGGCAATCGTTCCCAAATCCGCCATCGCGACCGCCGCATAATCCAGGGTCAGGGCAATCGGTTCGCCATGAAAATTGCCGCCTGAAATAATCTCTTCGGATTCGACAAAGATTAACGGATTGTCGGTCGCGCTATTGATTTCGATTTCTAAAATTCGCCGCGAATGATTAATCGCATCACGGACTGCGCCATGCACTTGCGGCATGCAACGCAAGGCATAAGCATCCTGCACGCGCGGGTCAACGTGATGGTCACGATGTGATTCACGAATCTCGCTGCCGTCGAGCAATTCGCGCAGTCGCCGCGCGCTATTCATCTGACCGGGATGCGGGCGCGCGGCTTGAATTTTGTAATCAAAGGCAACGGGCGTTCCTTTCAGCGCTTCAAGCGACAAAGCGCCGGTTACATCTATAGCATCAACTAACCGTTCGGCAGCCAGCAAGGCAAGCGATCCGACAGCCGTCATCGCCTGCGTGCCGTTAATCATCGCGACGCCTTCTTTGGCTTCAAGCTCCAGGGGTTGAATGCCGGCCCGACTTAGGGCATCGCCGCCCCGTAGGCGTTCCCCTTTATAAATCGCTTCGCCTTCGCCAAGGGCAACCAGCGCGAGATGCGCAAGCGGCGCCAAATCGCCCGAAGCGCCGACCGACCCCCGCGAAGGAATCAACGGATGCACCCCGGCATTCAACATCGCGAGAATCGTTTCAATAACCAGGGGGCGACAACCCGAATAACCTTTCGCCAGAACATTGGCGCGATGCAACATCATCGCCCGCACGACCCGTTCGCTGAGCGGTTCGCCCACGCCGCACGAGTGCGAGCGCACCAGATTGATTTGCAGTTCTCGGAGTTTATCGGCCGGAATTGAAACATCTGCAAGTTTGCCAAACCCCGTGTTGATGCCATAAACGACTTCGCCGCGAGCGACAATATCTTCGACAAATTTACGTGCGCGCTCAATCCGCGGTCTAGCCGTATGTGCGAGTTGAACGTCTGCTCCATCGGCTACCGCTTCGGTCTGTTCAAGTGTTAAAGAGGCCCCGTCAATTTCAATCATAGATGTCAGATGTTAGAGGTTAGATGTCGGTTTTGTGAAGTCTTTTAACAAGCATTTAACCGCCACTACGGACAGGATTCCTAAGAACCTATCTGGGTTTTGTGTGTATCGCGTCATCATTCAAAGCAAGCTCTAAAGCGCCTTATTTTGAAAAACTTGTTGCCAGTTCAAGGTGCGTCGCAGCAGGCGAATCTCTGCAAGTGAGGTTTCGCTGAACAATTCTTCGAGTTTATCGAGGACGGCGAGCAGAAGTTGTGGCGCGAATTGGCGCGCGTGGGTGATGACTTGCGAATAGTAATGTAGTGCCAACTTTTCGTCGCGCCCGCAGTGAAAGGCTCTAATGTCGGCGTCGCTCATGGTGAAGACTTCGGCATTCACCGGCACGACCGAGCGTGGAATGCCCTGTTTTAACTCGCCATTTTCATCAACCCAGCCGACGAGCAGGATGCCAATCAACACGCCCTGCTCGTTCAATAAATCCGGACTGAACACCGCGTTCATATTCGTTGAACCCGACAGGCGCGGGCCGAGTCGCCCGTATTCGGGGTTGACCAACTGCGAGTTGTAAATGATTCCATAAGTCGTCGAGGTGTCACTTGGAATAAAGATAAAGCGCGCGAAATTATAATCTTCTGTCATCGGCGGTTCACCGGTGTCTAAGCCATCCAACACGCGC
>JBIOWC010000867.1:0-2746 GCA_044868105.1 Blastocatellia bacterium | reverse complement strand
AGAAGAAAGGCAACGAGCGACACGACTCCGAAAAAAGCGAAACTCAAACGCCAGCCTTGCGATTGGGCAATGAGGGTTGCGGCAGGAATGCCTAACACCAAAGCGCCGAAATAACCGGCTTGTACAACGCTCATCGCCACGCCGCGCCGCTCGTAAGGAAAGAAATCGCCGACATAAGCGATAGCGCAGGTCGAAAAAGTTCCGGCCGCCAGCCCCGTGAACACGCGGACGACGGTAAGGATTACCAATTTTTGAATGACCAGGACCGAGAGCGCCGATAAAGCAAAGAGGATGGCTGCATAGAGTAAAAACTTTCGTCGTCCGAAATGGTCGGAAAGCGGGCCAATGAATAGCGCGGCAATCGCCGCGGCAAATGCATAAGCCGGATAAATGAGCGCTCCCACTTGACCCGGCTCAAGACTGAAATCCTTGGCAATCAGTGGCAGAAGCGGTGAAATCATTTGATTATCGCTGGTGCCCAAAAAGAAGATGAGAAAAAGAATTGCCATGACCAAAGAGGCTTTTGGTATGGCTTGATTGGTTTGAGTAACGGTTGTCTGATTCAAAACCCCTCGCAAAATTTTCGAATTGACCGGGAAGTTAACAGTCTACTTGGTTGCCGTTGTTTAAGGCAAAAGCCAAATTAAATTACCTCAGGAGTGACAATTTTTTGTCTCTTGAACTGTCGAAAAGGTGAGTTTTATTGAGTAAACTCAGAGCAATTTAAGGTAAACCCTGCGCCCGTCGGGTTAATTTATTCAATAAACTGCGAAGCGCTTACCCATTAATGTATTGGCGCAACGCTGGCACATTCCTTGCTCAAACGGACAGAAGGTAGGAGAACCGTTATGAAAGCAGCAAGAGGATTTTCTTTAATAGAACTACTCATTGTAGTAGCGGTACTTGGTATTCTCGCGGCTATTGCTATTCCTAACTTTATGAATTCGCGCCGAGCTTCTCAGGAAACTTCAGCCATTAGTTCGGTCAGAAGTATCGGAACCGCCCAGATAACCTACCGGTTCACCACCGGAAAGGGAACAAACTTTTGCGTTTCACTGCCGGCCCTAGGGATTGACCAACGATTAGATGCGGTACTCTCCGCTGGCAGCAAATCGGGTTATGTATTCACCTGTACTGGGGTAGATGAAACTGCGACCCTGCCGTCTTATTATGACACCACGGCCAATCCGCAGATACGTGGGGCCTTTGGCACCGGCAATCGCTCTTTTGGTTCCAACGAAACGCAAATACTTTACCAAAGAGTTGATGGATCCGATATCGGGTTTGCCCCGCCTCCGTCGTCAAACCGCGTGCCTGCGAACGCGATTCCCATAGATTAAACTGCTGCTATTTTTTCTTGTTTCGCTTGGCCTGTCTCCCATCGTCAGGCTGGTTTTCTCCTTCCGCTGCAGCGTACAATCTTCGCTATGAAACTCACCATTTTAGGTTCCGGCACCGCCGTCCCGAATGGAGAACGAAACTCATCAGGATATTTTGTTGAAACGCCGAACGTGAAAATGATGCTGGATTGCGGCGCCGGCACGCTGCACGCGCTGGCGAAATATGGCGTTGATTGGCAAGGTCTGACGCACCTGTTCATCAGCCATTTTCACCTCGATCATATTGGTGAATTGGCCTCGCTGCTCTTTGCCTTTCGCTACGCGCTGACCGAAGAACGGCAAACGGCGCTAACGCTTCTGGCGCCATCCGGCATTGAAAAAATTCTCGCGGGATTGAAGGCTGCATTCGGTGAAAAGATATTGACTCTGAAATTTCCATTTCGAGTTCAAATTGTTGAACCCGACCAACCACTCGCCATCAATGACCGGTGTCAATTGTATTTTGCCAAGACTCCGCATACGGATGAAAGCCTGGCTCTGAAGCTGATTGATGGACATCAATCTATCGCTTATACCGGAGACACCGCTTTTAGCGCCAACCTGGTTCAATTTTTTCATTCGACTGATTTGCTGATTTCCGATTGTTCGTTTCTGGAACCACAGGAGGCGGCGCGTCATCTTTCAATTGCCGAAGCGGCGCGCCTTGCTGAAGCGGCAAAAGTAAAGCGACTGCTTGCCACGCACTTCTATTTTTCGCTGCCTGAGGACGCGCTTATTGAAAAATTGCGCGCCCGCTATAGCGGCGAAATAGCGATTGCCAGTGATGGAATGGTGATCGAAATCTAGCGACCTTGCAGCCCCGGAATTTAATGCCTTGGTGTTGTTGGTGGGCTTTGTGAGAAATCTTTGTTGATACCCTGCGCCCGCGAATCATCAAGCAGAATGCCCACTAAATTCATCCAGTACACCAAACTCCCCAGAAGAATTCTTCTCCTTTAATACCCCATACCCTGGGTGCCGCACGAATCATAATTCAATCTAAGCGAACTCCCTTGATGAGGGTTGTTAGCCTCAATTCGTTGACCGTTTGTAAGCCAAATAACTCGTAAAACCCAATAAAATGTAATGACAGGAATTGGCATACCGGCATAACGGTTTTTGTTAAAAAACCGAAAAAAAAGCCTTCTGCCTGACGGCTAAAATATCTTATGTCTTGTAGTTTCAGTAGTTCACTTTTTAGAGAAAGGCTAAAAATGCGTGGCATAAGCTTTGCCGATGGTTTAGGTGTCACAGCACTGATAAGCCGTTAGGTAGGTGACAAGCCCTGCGGCAATGAAAAACACTCAAAAACTTTAAGGAGACAAGAAATGAAGAAAGAAAAAGGATTTTCGCTAATCGAGTTGCTG
>JBIOWC010000866.1:0-6051 GCA_044868105.1 Blastocatellia bacterium | reverse complement strand
AAGGCCGGCTGCGAGGTACACCGACGATAGATGAGCACAGTATTTATGTGGGTTCCGGCGACGGGTCGGTTTATGCCATTGACCGATTGACCGGCAGGTTGAAATGGCAAGCCCGCACTGGCGCCGCCGTCGAGACTTCGCCCGTCCTGGCTGGCGATAAACTACTGGTCGCTTCGTTTGATAATTTCATCTACGCAATTTCAAAAACCACGGGCAACAAAATTTGGAAGCGGCGTTTGGATAATCGCTTGAGCGCCGCGCCGATTGTTGAAGGCGATGCGGCAATGATTGCGCCCTTAAGAGGCGACCACGTTGCAGTGTTTTTGAATCATGATGGACGACGCGTCAATTTTTATCGTCTGGATAAAGAGCAGGAACTGGTCGGGCAACCAGTCTTTTCGGAAAATCTTCTACTGCTGCTTACCGATAAAGGTTTGGTGGCAGCCCTTGCCGCGCAAACCACAGACCCGGGCGCCAGTGCGCTGAAAAAAGCCAAACCCTAAATGGGTCAGTTTTCTTTAACAGATGATTTCAAGCTGAGTTTTAAAAACCAAACGCAGCGCCGATAGGAGGCAAATCAAATCGGCGCTGCGGCAACTCGCGTCGGCGGAATAATGAGGAGGCATCCTGACCGACGGGTGAGGAGATGGGGCTTGTATTCCCTGAGTTGGTAATCTTCCTGCGTTATTTATAATGTAAGGGGCTGGGGGCAATTCCAAATTCCTGATGAAAACACTTGGGGCAAGGGGCAATCTCTAGAGCTTACAAATCCAAAATTGCATGTTTTAACTTTAAGGAGACTTTCAACATCTTTGAATCTGTTTATCAACGAACCTGCTATCGTTAACTTATTTTCCCACTGCTATAGCCTATATCAACTGGCGTTCCACAGCGGATTTGTAAAATCTGGCAACAATAAGGGGCTTTTTTACGACTTTACGTGAAGCACTTCAACCAGAATGAAAGAAAGCCGTCAGCTCGGGTGATGGATATTGACTGAATCTGACCTGATAAACGATTCCTTCGGCGCGCTAAGCGTGTGCCTTCCTTAAACACCGGCGCAAATTGTAATCGGCCAGGCGTCTAAAAGTGTCACTGAAATTCAACCCTAGTCAGCAACTCATTCTCTTGATAAATTATTCGCGCTATGATGAACAAATTTTTTCTTCCACTATTATTATTCGCAACGATTTTTCTCGTTGCTTGTTCAGAGGCCAATGAAAATGCGAATTCTCAAAGCAAAGCGGCCAATGCCAATCAAGGAAATCGCTCTGAGGAAACCCTGGCAAACGGTTCAAAAGTTGTAAAAGCTGAGGGCCAGGTTGCGGTGATTCCACCGGCAAACAATAATCAACCGGCGGCGCCTGCGCCACAACCCACGAATCCGGCAATGAGTGGCAAAGCGCCGAAACTTTTTCTGCCCGTCACCAACGCAGATTATGGCAAAGTCAAAGCCGACAAAACATTCATGCGCACCTTTGACATAAAAAACACCGGTAATGCGCCACTCAATATTGAAGCCGTCACCCCTGGCTGAGGATGCACAACCGTGGACTTTCCTAAAGTCCTGCAACCTGGTCAGGTTGGTAAAATCAAAGTCAAAGTTGAGGCTGGCAAAAATCCCGGCGTTCATAGCAAAACGGTGACCATCGTTACCGATGACCCGGGAAACCATAACGCGATGTTTCAATTCAATTTTGATGTTGTCGTGAAATAACCCGTTTTGAATTTTGGATTTTAGATTTTGGATTGCTGCTGCATCACAGGCCCAAAATCAGTTGACCTAGGCGTTCTTGAGCAAAGGAAGAAGCAAAGCAGCAGCGCCAATTTTGAGAATCCAAAATCCAAAATCTAAAATCCAAAATTGATATGTCTGATTACCTCACCCTGCTCTCGACCGTCGGACGCCATTTGCGTCCCAATGCCATTCGAAGATTAACCGCCCTTATTGGCCGCAACGATGTCATTTCATTTGCTGCCGGAGCGCCAAGCACAGACACTTTTCCGATTGAAGAGATTGCCGAACTCGCCATCAGCACGGTGCGCGAAAAAGGCAAGTTCGCCTTGCAATATGGCCCGACGCGCGGCTCAAGCAGTTTGATTGAAGGCGTCATCGCCATCATGCAACGGCGCGGCGTCGCCTGTTCTGCGGCCGAAGTCTTGATGACCACCGGTTCCCAACAAGGGCTTGATCTGGTTTCGCGCCTGCTTTTTGATCGGGGAGATATCGCGCTTGTCGAACTGCCGAGTTATATCGGCGGCACCATCGCTTTGCATAACGCCGGGGCCGAGATGATTGGCGTCAAGCAAGACGACGGCGGCATCGTGATTGACGATTTGCGCGATAAACTCGAATGGGCCAAGGGCAACGGGCGGCGCGTCAAATGTGTCTACACGATTCCGAATTTTCAAAACCCATCGGGCGTGACGCTCGCTTTCGAGCGTCGCCAAGAACTGGTCGCACTAGCCGATGAGTTCGATTTTTTCATCCTCGAAGACGACCCCTACTTTGAATTGCACTTTGCCGAAGACGCGACGGAACTCACGCCCCTTGCGGCGCTCAGTCCCGAGCGGGTGATTTATCTGAGCAGTTTTTCCAAGACCCTGGCGCCGGGACTGCGCACCGCCTGGGTGGTCGCGCCGAAAGCCTTTGCTGCCAAGCTGGAGCTTTTGAAAGAAGGCGCCGATCTTTCTTCAAGCGTCTTTGATCAGGCGTTGGTCTCGGCGGCTCTCAGTTCCGGCTTGGTGGAAAAACGTTTGCCGGAAATCCGCAAATTTTATGAAGTGCGCTCGAAGGCGATGCTTGACGCGCTTGAGCGTCACGCCCCCGAAGGGGCGCGGTGGACCAAACCGCTCGGCGGATTTTTCCTGTGGATGGAAGTCGCCGGTGGCCTTGATACAACAGAGATTTTGCCGCAAGCAATCGAACGCGGCATCGCCTACGTTCCCGGTCAACCCTTCTTCGTTGACGCAAGCGGCGCAAATACCTTGCGACTGGCTTATTCAAAAGAGACGCCGGAAAAAATTACCGAAGGCATCGAAAAGCTTTGCAATTTTTTGATCCGGTAAATCAGGTTCGCTATAGATTTGTAAATTACTTGACTATCTTGCTTCAACAGCTAACTCGACAATCGTTGCGCCCCAACTGCCGGCTTCCGCTGGCGCGTCGCGGAAATCTATCACGTATGATTTGCTTGCCAGAATCGAGCGCACGACGTCGTGTTGGACGCCGAGGCCTTTGCCGTGAATGATGCGTAGGTATCGAACGTGGCGCGCGTGCGCTTCTTCCAGATAATCTTCAACCACCGCGCGCACTTGTTTCGGCGGGATTGAATGCAAATCAAGAACGTCACGAAACTCGATCACCACGGGGTCGGGAAACGGATTAAAGGGGTCAAGGCCGGCTACTGCTTCATCTTCATAATCAGCTTTTTCTGCAAACGCTTCCCTGCTCTGCAGGTTTGCCGATGCAAATACTTTACGAAATGATTTAAGTAACGATGCCAGGGTCATAGGATGATCTTATTTTCTTTCCGCAGGCGATGGCAAAGCGATGTGATGAATTATCCGACTTATTCCGCGTTGCCATTCTCGCCGTTAAATTAACAGTGGGGTTAAAGTTGGTCTTCGGATGAGGCAGACAGCGCGGATTGCGCCGAAAGGTTGAAGGGGTCTTACCCGCTTAATCCGTTTATTCCGCCCTTTCCTAAAGCCAACTGTGGGCGGTTGCAGAGGAGCGATTTTACTTGATGAAGACCGCCTAACGGCCCGTCATCCCGCGAAAAACAAACTATTGTATCAGCGGGGTTCGTGGTGTAATCTCGCGACGTAGCCCGTACCCTCGACGAGTCGCCCCATATCTCAAGCAAGACAGAGAGAACAGCGATTTCAAACCCGATTGTAGAATCTATCAAATCCGGCAAAGCTCCACCGGCTGCCAAACTGGCTGGGGCAAAAGGGCTTTTTCCGCTTTCTAACGATGAGATGTTTGAAGTCCTCATTCATCTCATGAGTGATGAAAACGAAGAGGTTCGTCTGACCGCCGCAACCACGATTGATAAATACGACCCGGAATCTTTTACCCATTTAGCGGCTGACCATAACTCCGCGCCTGAAGTTTTAGGCTTTTTCTGCGTTTGGAAAAAAACCCCCAACGAGATACTTGAACAAATTATTTTCAATCGCTCGACGCCAGACCTGGCGCTGGCGCGACTGGCAGCTTCGACGCGCGACGCGCAAGTGCTCGAAGCCATTTCGGTCAAACAGCAAAGTTTGATTCACACGCCGGAAATTATTGACGCGATTCTCAGCAATCCCTTGCGCTCGCCGGATGCTGAACGTCGCGCCAGAGAAATCCGCCAGGAATTTTTTGAGAAGCGTTTCGGCGTCCGGATGATTGCCGAAGAGCAACGCGCCAAAGCCGATGCCAGCGCCCAGGCTAAAAAAGAGACCGAATCTATTTTCATCGAAGGGCTCGATGATTTAATCCGTTTAGGGTTAATTGAAGCCGGCATCGAAGAAGAGGTTTACGGTTCGATCATCAAAGAGTATGAAGAGGAAGTTGGCGGCGACTTTGAGGCGCTGGCCGCGTTGTCTCACGATGATTACGACCTCGAAAGCATCATTGGTCAGATACTCAGCGAAGAGAGTGCAACAGAAATTTCACAATCGCAATTGGTCGCTGACCGTAAAGCCATGTTCCAACAGATTGCCATTATGAGCGTGAAAGAGCGCGTGATGCTGGCCATCAAAGGAACCCGCGAAGCCCGCATGATTTTGGTGCGCGATCCGAATCGCATCGTGGCTTGCGCGGTACTGCGCAATCCGCGAATTACCGATAATGAGATTGAAGGCATTTCGGCAATCCGCACGGTTCCCGAAGATGTGCTCAGGCAAATCGCCCAAAATCGCGCGCATACGAAATCCTATGCGGTGATTCACAATCTGGTGCGCAATCCCCGAACGCCGGTCGCTCTGAGTTTAAATTTCCTTAATCGTATTTTAACCCGCGACCTCAAAGTTTTAGGCTCCAACAAAAATGTGCCGGATGTGATTCGCACCATGGCAAGTCGCATGTATCTCAAACGCAGCGGCCATTAACGGCCTTGCTAGCCGTAGGCTATCCGGGCGAACAAACCACATGATTTAGCGTATCTGCTCACCTTTAACCACAAGATTTTGAGCCTGAGCGGTTTCTCAGGCTGCCGCACGCAAGCCTTAATAAGGCGCCGGCAAGCCGGCGCGGTTTTCTGCATCGGCTTATTTCAATCCTTATCGAAATTTCAATTTCGACCGTTCAACGCCTGGCATATCCATTGCTGTTAGGGGGGCTTGAGTAGAAATAGGAAAATAACCCGGCCAGGGGTTAAACGAGCGAGGGTAGAGCATGGTCCCTATCATTTTTACAGCGACAATCTCTTTAGTTGTTGGCGCATCCGCAACATATTTCATTCTTTCAAGACGGTTTAATGCATATTCTTTACAGGTAATTGAACCTCGCAATCTTATTAAACTGGTTGGCGTACAAATCATCTGCGGCGATTGTTCCGGTGAAGATGAAGTGCCAGCCAAGACCTACTTAAATGCTCAAGACAAATGCGCTCGTTGCGGCGGCAATAGTTATGTTCTGGCTTCTGCATTTGAGTCAACCGTAATGTTGTTCAATGCTTTACAGATTTTTGAAGCCAGCGCCCGCGACACCAGCGCCAATGTAATTTCCATTGAAGAGCATATTGCTTCGCGTGTCGAAATGAATCAGAAAATCGCTGTTTAATGAGATTGAAATTTGCCCCGTAGAACAAGTATCTCTTGCCCTGGTCTTTTGTGGATAAAAAGTTCGGGTAGTGAGTAGTCATCTGTGTGGATAATCTGTAATCAAAGCCTAAAAAAATCCAGCTTTAATATTACGAATTTTCGGCCAAATTTTTACTAATCAGGAGAGCCTATCTGTCCAACCGACGATAATCTTCCGGGTAGTCGAAATCCAAAAGCACGCCTTCATCGGCGACATTAACGTACAGGGTTTTTGCCGCCTGTGCCCGCACCACCTGT
>JBIOWC010000865.1:0-7913 GCA_044868105.1 Blastocatellia bacterium | reverse complement strand
AAAGCTCTTAAATTTGTCATGATGCTTATACTTTTCGCTTGGGTGTTTCAGTCGCCCCAAGCAATAGCCGGGGAGGTTTACGGGAGTTCCGCCATCGTAAACGACGTGGCTAATAATACGGTGAGAGGCTACTCCCGAACCGAGCTCGACTACGAGACGGCAACGTACTATACACCCTATGTCTGTGGTGAGCTTTTCAAGGACGGAGTTTCTCAAGTTCGTGCCTGCCAGGGTGGCTTAATGACCGCCTCCAGAAATACTACGTTCACAGGCACTTCGGCAACATCCTCGCTTCTCAGCGATCACTATGTGGATATGCAGTATTTTGACGAAGGGCAGCAATCGTATACTGACTACTCCGGTTACAGCTTTCTGCCCGGCTATACCTATCCGCTTGATTGGCTGTTTAATGCAACTAACATCTTTACCTACCACAACCCGGTATCCATCCGCCTGGGGAGCACAGATGTCAGCTGCAATTGCAGTTGCACGACGCGCCCGAACGACACTGAATGGGGTTTGCTACATGGGTGGTTCCCGAATATGGTTCGCTGTGAAACCTGTAAATTGGCCGGTGAGTCAACGACCTATAACTGCCTGGCCTGGACCATTGATGATACCACTCGCTGGTGGTGGGAAGAGGCTGATACCAATACAGATAACTTTATCAGCGTCACGGAAATGAACGCCTTTCTAAATTCGAAAGGGAAGAGTAACATTGCCTATTATGGCTCTTCTACCTCTAATGTGAAACATGTTGCGAAGAAGGCTGGCGGTAATGGCAATTGCCTTGCTACAAGCAAGGTAGGCTCTTACATTCGCATCTCTCACAACCTGAATCAAATGGAAGGTGGTAGCACTTACGGCAATATTGTAGGAGGTAATTAATATGAGATATGCAATTGCGCTTCTTATTCTTTGCCTGATTGTAATCAGCACCACTGTCTCAAATTTCCTTCAAACGTCCGGGCAATCGTCGCCAGACTATCGGCCCGCTTTCGAGCAGTGGCGCCGGGCTATAGACGCCAACCCACGCCTGGCAGAACCATTTTGGGTACATCCCGAGGGCGGGCCTGCTGAGATGCAAAGCGCCGTCGGGAATTTGCTTTCAATTGGTCCGAATTTGACACCCCTCCTCGTTGATGAGATGAGGACCGAGAAGGACCCGTTACGGCTCTACCAGTTAGTTATCCTTCTCAATGCCGTGAGTGGTATCAATCTCTACTACGGGAGCGGAGAGGATAATTACTTCGAGGCTATGCCGAGATTCAGGGACCGGTTCATACAGGACTGGGACTCGGGTAAATTCCTAGATGCTGCTGCATCGCTTGAAACTGATTGGGCACCGAGCTACGACCCGCAAGCGCGTAAAGGGGTGGACCCAAAGAAGCTGATTCAGATCAGGCGATACGGCGTCTACGCCCTGCCCTTCATCATCAAGGAGCTCGAAAAGCGTGATTCACCGGAGTTATTTGCATCATTCCTGATTATCACCGGCGAATCCGAATTGTTCGCTCATTATCTGGAGAAGCCCTCTGATTTTCTCCCAGAGCGTGAGCAGAAGCTCTCCTATGTAAAGGACTGGGCAGGGCGGAACGAAAGCAAGATAGATAAGCTTGGAAGCCTGCCTCAGCAGGTCAAGGCATTAACGTCCAGATAACGCCTGAATCCTGAACAGGAATCTGGTACTTGGCACTGCAGCCGATGTAATTGCACCTTGTTATGGTTATCAACAGCAGCCTGGCAGACAAGACACCTTATCGTAGATAGGCGGTCAATGTCTTGCCGGGCTGACTGTTTGCTACTGGTTTAGAGAAATGATCACAGTCCTTGCATTCGGGTTCACTCTCGATACTGAATTCCCTATTTATCTTGCCATTTAGGAGTTCTACTTAAGACTCGTTAATTACGAGGGGATTCCAATACTTGATCACCAACCCTTAGTCGTGCCTTGCACAAAAATACCAAGTCCGGCATTTGGAATAATCAAGGTGCGACTCGCAATCACGTCGTATACAAACGCATGGAAGTAGTGGTCAGGACTGGTATGCACCCAGTGCGCAATCTCCTGTCCGTCCTTATTCTTCTCAAGGATTTTTACCGGCGCTTTAAGTTGAGCAACGATCTCCGGTGTGTTGATGTACTCGGCCGGCACAATTATTCGGCAGGCGGAGATATCTGTATAAACCGTATCCATCGCCATTGTGCGATTGATGTTGACGATATCTTCAATATCCTCCGACTCCGGTTGAAAGAGTTGCCCTTTCAGGTTGGTCGAGTTCGGATAAAAAGCGCGAATCACAATGCCCGGGTGTTTTGCTTGCCACTCTTCACAACCATGCAATTCCGGCAAGGCGTCAATGACGCAGCGCCTGACTTTATACTCGTCAATCAGGTTACTCAGTTCCGCCCAGGTGCTAACCTTTCCAATCTTGCGAACGTAGCGGTTACCATCGGTTCCCGCGCTCGAAATGCGGTAGTGGTATTTCGAACCAACATCAACACCCATCGTGGTGTTGTACCAGTCCATCACAGGCAGCTTGCCATTCTCCAGACTGTGCGAGAGTTGCTGGAGCATCGTATCTGTCACTTGGCTGCCTTCGATTTCAAACGGCAAGCCAAGGTCGGAGCGATACGCTTCTTTAACTACTTCAGGGTCATCACTCGTCAGGTTAACGGCTATTGAATTGAGATCAACGATGGGAAATGCCAGCGCCGGGATATGATAGCCGCGGATTGATGATTCGGGATTGCGTGCCGTCCACCGGCCATCACCGCAACGATCAACCTCCTTTTTGCAATTCGGACAGGCAACCCAGAGAGTTGCGCGGCGAAGCTTCTCTGCTGGCTCGTGCTTCAGAACATCCCAATTCTCTTCTCCGGCTCTGATGTCCCGGAAATAATCTAGTTCATTCCAGGCATCACAAGCTTCGCAATGAACCTCCCAGACGTGTTGATCGGACTGATTGTATTCGGCGTTAATGCCGCGGCCGGGAAGCGTCGGCGTGGAGATTTTCAGGCTGAATTTTAAGACACTGGCTCGCAGGCGCTTTTCAGCGAGCGCCGCCGCCTTCGGGAGCATTTCATCGAATTCATCATAGACCAGCGCATCAGCCGGAAATGACTTCAGACCTTTGGTTGTCCAGGCGCCGCGCAGATAAAGATAAGATTGCCCCGCCTGTTTGAATCCGACGTCATCATAATCGGTGAACAAGGATTCGAGTTTCGGGCTTTCCTCGCGCAGCTCGCCGAAGCGTTCCTTTACGAAATCGGTGAGCGCCGTTTGCGTCGGGAACAGATATCCGACGTTTAAGCCCTTCTTATCCGTCTGATGATATTGTGCTCCGATGTCTAACAGGTGGCATACAAAGCTGATGGCATATTCGCTGACACCTACCTGCGCCGGTTTCTGAATAACCTTGTTGGGGTGTTCGTCTTTGTAAATTTGCTCAAGCGGTTTGTGGCGAGCAAGGGAAAAAGGATGCCCGTCAATGTATCGGTAACGCCTCGCCCACTCATACAGGTTCGGCAACACCTTGCCAACCTTCTGCAACTGTTTCTGAGGCTGACCTTCGAGTATCTTCTCCTGAATCCAACTGAAGATTTCCGCTTCCGGCGAAACGTGAGTATTCGTTAAAGAGGGCTGTAATTGCATCCTGCGCTAAATCCGGTCGGCCGGCTTCATCAAGAAAGCGGCGGATAACATCCTTTGCGGCGAAGACCAGCCCAGCCATCAATTGTTTTACCAATTCAATGCGAATCAATTTTTGTTTTTCGATCTGCAGCTTGTGCCGGCGATATTCTTTGCGACTGGCACGTTCGCGCATGCGGTCCATCTGGTCTTCGAGCCGGTAAATCTCCTTCCACCTGTCTGCTTCAAGTCCGCCTTCTTTTATCAGATCACGCAGCGCCACCAGGCAATGTTTTTGGGCTTCGACATTTTTATCATTGAGGGCTTTTTCAAAGGTGTCCCAAACTTTCAGCAACGATTCAAGAAAACTCAACCCGTAACCACGGCTGAGCAGGAGCATGACGCGGCGCTGTAGCAGGTCAATCGCATCATCGGAGGAATGAAGCTCAAATTCAGGAAAGGTTTCCTTGATGATTGATTCCAACCCGGTCCCTTCAAGGAAAGGTTGGTACCGCGATTGTTTTCCGTCTTTGTAGTGAGGTGACGCCCCGCCTCCAGGTGTTAAGCCACCATGCAACCGGCATCTGCCATTCGGGAATAAAACGGTGCTCTTACAGGTCGAATTTTTCTTCCGAAGTTTCGCTCCGCATGTCGGTTTATCTTTCTTTCGTTTGGAACTCTTTTTGATGTGTTTTTTCTGATGAGGCTGCTTCGTCACAATTTTGTTCGATATAGGGTTACAGGCTCGATATAGGGTTACAGATTATCGATCCGGAACAAGCTTCAAAATATCGCCAATTTCACAATCTAAAATGTCACAGATAAGTGCTAGTGTTTGATATTTAATTGCATTATTTTTCTGCTTGGCAATGCGACTCAAATTATGTTCACTGATACCGGTTTGTTGAGACAACCAATACCGCGAACGATTCTGTTTTTTTAGAGTCTCATCCAGCACGACCTGAACGCGACGATATTTGTGCATAGTCGCTTTTTAGCGAACCATTTTCTATGCACACAATAATTTTGATACCGTCTAACCAAGTGTAGTATGATGCCGCAATGGACAACGGAGATTTGATAAAAGTCCTTCAAAAATTCGGTAAAGATTTACCCGTCGGCGTTCACATCGAGTCCAACCTGCCGTTCACTTATGAAATAGTTGATGCGCAACTCGAATCGGCAATGAATGTGAACCGGATTTTTAGTGACGGAAAAGAAGAGAAAGAAGATCGGATCAATCTGATCGTAAAAATTCAACCGCGCTAAACATTACCCACCAGGCTCAAAAACTCAGCCTTCACATTGACATCATCCCGGAAAGCCCCAAGCATCGCGCTCGTTATCATCGTGCCATCTTTCTGCACACCCCGCACGCGCATGCAGCTGTGCTTTGAACTGATGATCACACCTACGCCAAGCGGTTGAAGATGCGCTTTGATGGCTCCTGCGATTTCATTCGTTAAGCGTTCCTGCAATTGCAGGCGTCGCGCGAAACAATCCAAAAGGCGGGAAAGCTTTGACAATCCCACGACTTTATCATTGCCAGGGATATAAGCGATTGAGGCGGTCCCTTCAAAGGACAACAAGTGGTGCTCACAAAGAGAAGTGAACTCGGCATTTTTAAGAATAATCATGCCGTCATAATTTTTAAGGTCGAACTGGGTCGTCAGAATCTCCGCAGGATTCTCCGCGTAGCCTTTCGTCAGTTCGAGAAAGGCCTTCGCCACCCGTTTCGGCGTATTTTGCAGCCCGTCACGGTCTGGATTTTCACCGAGCGCCGCCAGAATTTCTTTAATGCAATCGGCAATGATGTTCTGATGGTGTTGTTCAATCATCAAATGGCTTTTCTTACCCGGCGTCTATCAAGGGTGATGCGGTCAAGCTCTTGTTCGTCCCTGATGCGCACGACTCGCAATATATTTCGTTTGTAGTTATAGATGAACCGGCAATTCACAAAGCAATGAGCAATCTCCGTGCGTGTGCCGATGAGGGCGCGCTGTCTGGCAAGCTCTTCGGCTTCCCTCATTCGCGCAAGACGGTTCCGACTCATTACCGAATGCCCCAGAGTTTATGTTGTTGCGCTGACAGTCTCCAGTTCGGAGCATCTTTCACGAGTTGAATACACCAGGCGAGATTATCCCGGTTCAAGCCGTGGGCGTCCCAGGCGGGAGAGATAAAATAGTACGCGGCGCGCACTTGAGATTTCGGCAATGCCTGCCCGGCATGCCGGACGTATTTGACTTCATCCGCGTCAAACACCTTCAGTGTGTGCTCGGCAGTTTTTGGCGAAACACAAACCCAGTCCAGCCCTTTCGGGAGTTCTACCGTGCCGTTGGTTTCAATGGCAATCTGGTAACCCGCGTCGTGCAGCTCCGTGAGCAGCGCTTCATCGAGTTGTAGCGCGGGCTCGCCGCCCGTGAGGATTACCCAATTAATGCGCCCACCGACGCGACTGGCTTCGGTGACAATCTCTTCGGCCGTCAGTTTATGCCCGTTGGAGAAATCCGTATCGCAATTAAACTGCCCGTTCTCTTCAACGTTATCTGCAGCGCATCGGAGATTGCACCCGGAGAAGCGAATAAAAACGTTCGCGGTACCGGCGCGCGCGCCTTCCCCTTGAAGGCTGGCGAATATTTCACAAACTGAGTATTTCCCTTCACTCATACAAGATTATCGGCTGGGCGGTAGATGGCAACGGATGTCGCAGTCTCTTTGACCTGCACTTCGGAAAGCGAGGGAAGCTCACCTTTGACTTGTTGATAAATCCATTGAGCAATCAACTCTGCCGTCGGCGCATCCATCCGGAGCGAAATGTTCAAATGGTGGTGGTCGAGGTGAGATTTAACAATCGGCTTAAACACCCGGCTGATGTCGCCATAATCGACCAACATTCCTTCTTTCGGGCCTGACGGGTGAAGCGCATCGCCTTCACACACCAACACGACCTGGTACGAATGCCCGTGCAACGACCGGCATTTGCCGTCGTGATTTAATAATTGATGTGAGGCCTCGAAGGTGAAGGATTTTTCGACTCGAAACATTAGGATTCAATCGCCTTGAGAATTTCCGCCTCTTCATCGGCGCGCCCATAGGTGCCGGCATGAATCAGCGGTAGGATCTCTCTTTCAATATAGGGGCGAGAGGTGGGCTTGATGTCAATGCCGTTCAACTTGAACGCCACCCATTTTCTAAAACACGGTTTGCACGCGCCACACGCTTTGCCAATATCGGTAGGCGTGTAACAGGAAAAAGACTGAGCCGCGAGTTCATAAGGGTTGCCGCCCGCTTCAACATATCTTGCAATGATTTGCGCCTTCGTGAGTTTCTTGAACGGCAACTCAATGAAGATGTGCTTGCCTTCCGTCCAGTGGTCGGCGCGCCAGATATAAGAGAGCAAGTCGGACGTTAAGGCGGCAAATGTCTCATCCTTGTCCCTCACTCGGTCACCCGCCGTGGCGCCGATGGCTATGCGATGGCCGTACTGCGCGGCGAGGCAAACGAGAAAGAGGTTACGCAACGGGATGATTTTATCGGGCCGCTCATATTGCTTGATAGCGGGAAAATCAACAACGACGACATCTTTATCGAGCCGGGCGATTTCTCTGCCACTATATTCAGTGTGAAGATCCACATAGAGCGTGATGTCCGGCTTCCAGATATGGCGCAGCGCGTAACTGTCCATGCCACCGGAATAGAGCAACACTTTGCCAAGCCGTTCTTCACTCATGCCGAAAATATTTTTTCAAAAACGTAGCGCTGCTCTGGGCAAGTCGTACCGTTGGGCCTGTTGAACCAAGCTGTTTCATCACCTTATGCCAGCGACCGCGCGCCTCGCGTTCGACGCGAAGGTAAAATTCAATCTCCGCAAGTATCGAAGTGCCACGACTCCGCAGATATTCATCACCGAAGGCTTTCCATTTACCGAACTGCTGGGAGCTGGTGCACCAGCTTGATGAATCAACCGAATCAAACGGCAGGCGTTCGACGAAGACCTGGCTGCCAAATCCGAAACCGTGAATCTTCTTGGGAAAGACGCGCGCAAAGCATTGCTCCGCCCATTTAAGCTTTGTGGTGACCGGCACCATGGCACAACCGCCGAGCGCAATCTTTGGAAAATTGGCGGCAATCTCTTTTAACACCCATTCCGGTTCATCAAAGTGATAACAGGGGATCGCTTTAATCCCCTGCTTCCACATTAGCTCATTGTTCTTCAGCCCGGCTTTGAAGTCACCGATCACATCGAGTGAGAAGATTTCCGTGAGCGTCTGGTCCGTGGCTA
>JBIOWC010000864.1:0-7052 GCA_044868105.1 Blastocatellia bacterium | reverse complement strand
CCCGACCCCAAGTATGGCGAATTCAGCAATGATTGCCGGTTGAACCAACAAGACATTGACACGGTTGTCGCCTGGGTAGACCAAGGCGCCAAGGAAGGCAATGCCAAAGAGTTGCCCCCGGTGCCGGAATCAGCGAAAGGTGGTTGGGCAGTCGGCAAACCGGATGCTGTTTTCGAGTTGCCGCAAGAATGGACTGTTGAAGTCAACGCGCCGGATAATTACATTAACTTCTGGGTACCGACGAATTTCACAGAAGACAAATGGATTCAAGCTGCCGAGATCATCCCAGGCAACCGTAAAATTGTTCATCACGTGATTGCTTTCCTGCAATCGCCAAAAGTTGCCGAAGCGCGAATGAAAGCGGCGAAAGAACCGCGTACCACCGTTCAGGAATTCGGCGGGATGATGTATTGGGACGGCACCTTGCGCCGCGTAAAAATGGACGCGCCGGTCAACAACGATACCTGCGCAGAGCAACCTACTGCGGGTGGTCCGGGAGCGCGACGCGGAGCCGGTGCTGCTAATCCTGAAAACAACGAAGGCGCACTGCTTGCCGGTTACGCGCCGGGCAAATCTCCTGATGCTTGGCCCGTTGGTATGGCAAAGCGTGTACCTGCCGGTTCTTACATTATGTTCCAGATGCATTATTCAGCATTCAGCGGCGGACTCAAGAAGCCTGAAAAAGACCGCACTAAAATCGGCTTAACCTTTGCCAAAGAGCCACCCGACAAAATGATGATTACGGCTGGCGTGGTCAATGCGACCTTCAAAATTCCTGCCGGTTCAGACAATCATGAAGTCAAAGCCTGTATGACCGTTCCAGCTAATATGCAACTCGTCACCTACATGCCGCATATGCATATGCGCGGCAAAGATATGAGATATGATGTTATTTATCCGGATGGCAGACAGGAAACGCTGCTCAATGTTCCGAAGTTCAACTTCAACTGGCAGACGATGTATTACCTAAAAAATCCTGTAACCTTGCCCAAGGGGACGAAGGTCATTGTTACAGCCCACTTCGATAATTCAGCCAAAAACAGATATAACCCCGACTCGAAAAAAGATGTTCGTTGGGGCGACCCGACCTACGATGAAATGATGATTGGCTGGTTTGATATCATCGTTGATAATCCACTGAAAGCCAAGAAAGACACGGGTACAAAAGCAGCAAGCGGTCAGCAATAGCTCTTTCAAGGGCAGCGAACCGTTTGAGGACAGGATTTGCCGGGTTGAAATTTTTTCAAAAAATTTCACTCGGCATATTGCCTTTAGGCGGAAGGTGTGGTTTCATGAGCAAAGCGTTCGTTGTGTGTTTCTCCTTCTGTTTTCTTTTAGCTCTTTGTTTCACTGTACCGTCTGGTGCAAATGGGACAAAGGTTAATGCTAATTCCGGCGCGACATATACAAAAGATGTCGCGCCGATTTTTTTTGCCAAATGTGCCGAATGTCATCGCCCCAATGCGATGGCGCCTTTTTCCGTGCTTTCCTTCAAAGAATCGCGCCCGTGGGCACGCTCCATCAAAGAGAAAGTGTTAGCGCGACAGATGCCGCCCTGGGGCGCAGACCCGCGATTTGGTAAGTTTGAAAATGATCACAGCCTCTCTGAGCAAGAAATGAACACGATTGCCGCCTGGGTTGATAGCGGCGCGAAAGAGGGTAATCGGAAAGACCTGCCGCCTTTGCCTCAATTTTCAAGCGAGTGGAAAATCGGAAAACCCGATGCGATTCTTACCATGCCCGAAGAGGTTATATTAGACGGGAAAGGTTCCGATGAATATCTTGATATTGCTATCCCAACCAATTTTACCGAAGACAAATGGGTGCAAGCTGTAGAAGTTCATCCGGGCAATATGAAAGTCGTGCATCACGTCATCGCCTTTATTCAATCGCCTGATGTAGCGGAAGCCGTCAAGCAAATGCGCAAACCTGAAGCCATTGCGAAGACACTTTACTATATGGATGGCACGCTAATTCGTATGCGTCAGGATGCGCCCGCCTATGATAATGGATGCCAAGCGCCGAATGGTGGTGTAGCGCGCGGCAGCAGTCTTGAGCAAGGCTTTCCCTTAGGGTTTTATACGCCCGGCAAAGATCCTGACGTTTTTCCCCTGGGTATTGCCAAATCAATTCCTGCAGGTTCGAAGATTGTTTTGCAGATGCATTACTCGAAAACCACCGGCAAGGTTGAGAAAGATAGAACCCGTGTTGGGCTTATCTTTGCCAAAGAGTCGCCACAAAAATCTATGATGTCTTTCGGCGCCATGAATACCTACTTTAAAATTCCGCCCGGCGCAGATAATCACGAAGTCACGGCTTGCTATACCTTCGGACGCGATGCGGAAATACATACCTTGCTTCCACACATGCATGTACGGGGCAAAGATTTTAAGTATGAAGTGGTTTACCCGGACGGCAAACGCGAAATCCTGCTTAGCGTACCACGATACGATTTCAACTGGCAGACCATGTATCGCTTTGCAAAACCCGTTGTCATTCCAAAAGGCTCGCAGTTAATTGTCACCGCGCACTTTGATAACTCCGAGCGCAATAAGTACAACCCCGACCCCACAAAGTTTGTGCGCTTCGGCGACCCGACTTATGACGAGATGATGATCGGTTATTTCGATTTCGTTCCGAAAACAGCCAATCGAAATACCGCGAAGATAGACCCGAAAACTTTTGATGCTTATGTTGGTGAATATGTCGTCGCCTTGGGTGTAAGTTTCAAAGTTGAACGGCAAGGCAATAAACTATTCTTCATTGCGCCCAAGCAACCTAAACTGGAAGCCTACCCGGAATCGGAGAACAAATTTTATTTCACCGTTGTTGACGCGCAAGCAACTTTTATCAAAAATGAAAAAGGTGAAGTTGCAGAGCTACTTTTTGAAATCAGTGGACGAAGCATTCGCGCCCAGCGCGTAAATAAATAGGAGACATCGAAAAATGAAACGATTGATGATGACCGCTGCTGTTACTCTTGTCATAGGCATCGGCTTGATTTTCTTACCAACGACCAAGGCGAGCGACGCAAAAAAAGCCGCGCCTGCTAAAGTGACATTTAGTAAAGATGTCGCGCCGATTTTTAATAAAGCCTGCATTGAGTGTCACCGCGCTGGTGAGATTGGTCCATTCGCTTTAACGAGTTATAAAGAATCGCGCCCCTGGGCGCGTTCCATCAAGGAAAAAGTCGTGTCGAAAACCATGCCGCCCTGGCTTGCCGACCCGAATCATGGAAAGTTTGCCAATGACCGCAGCCTGAGCGAAAAAGAGATTAATACCATTGTCGCCTGGGTCGATAGCGGCGCTCCCGAAGGTAATGTAAAGGATTTGCCGCCGGCGCCAAAATATGCCGAAGGGTGGAATATCGGCAAACCAGACCAGGTCTTCAAATTGCCCGAAGCCTTCCCGGTTCCGGCAACTGGGGTTGTTGATTACAAATATTTCAACGTAGCGACTAACTTTACCGAAGATAAATGGGTAACGGCTGCCGAAATTCGCGCCGATAAACGCGCCGTCGTGCACCATATTATCGTTTTTGTGATAGACAAAGGGCAGCAAAAATTGCTGGTCGGTTGGGCGCCAGGTGAACAGCCTGCGCAGATGTCAAACGGTTTGGCAAAGAAGATTCCCGTTGGCGCAACCTTGCGTTTTCAAGTTCACTACACACCGAACGGCACAGCAACTCAAGATCAATCTTACGTGGGTTTGATTTTTGCCAAAGAAAAACCAAAGAATGAACTGCAAACCATGCCGATTATGAATGGTCGTTTTGTTATTCCGGCGAACGACCCGAATTACAAAGTCGAATCTACCTTTACCTTCAAAGAAGATGGTTATATTCATTCACTGATGCCACATATGCATCTGCGCGGTAAAGATTTCAAATACACGGTGACCTACCCGGATGGAAAATCCGAAGTCATTCTTTCGGTTCCCAAATATGATTTTGGCTGGCAGAGTAATTACAACTTCCAACAGCCGATTCGTGCACCCAAAGGCACGCGTGTCGATTGTCTGGCGCACTTTGATAATTCGGCGGGCAACAAGTTCAATCCCGACCCCAGCAAAGAAGTCCGTTGGGGCGATCAGACTTGGGAAGAGATGATGATCGGTTGGATGAGCTATACGCTTGATAGGACGGCAGCGCCTTCGGAATCGGCTGCGGGCAAAGCGAACTAAGTCGTCTCATCATTATGTTCAAGAAAGCCGATTCAACCCATAGGCTTGAATCGGCTTTTTATGTGAATAAAATTTCGCTTATGAATGCAGAAAATAAAAAGCGAATCGCATATAGTAATAGCCATAAAACAATGTTGGCTATGGCGATTGAACAGCCAAAAGCTAAACGCCTATTGAAACTTTTGTCTTCTGTCGGTTGCCTGTTGCTTTTTGCTTTTATCGCATTCGCCCACGAACCCATCACCACCAAGGTGCGCTTTAACAAGGAAGTGATTCGTATATTCGAGCGCAGTTGCCTTAGTTGTCATCGCCCGAATGGTATTGCGCCAATGTCGCTTGCAACTTATGAAGAAGCGCGCCCGTGGGCCAAGGCCATTAAAGAGGAGATGCTCGAAAAACGCATGCCCGTCTGGCACGCGATCAAAGGTTTCGGCGAATTTCGCAACACTCCCAATTTGACGCAACACGAGATAGATTTGATTGTGAATTGGGTTGAAGGCGGCGCGCCGAAAGGCGAAGAAAAAGACTATCCGACAAAGCCTGTTTATTCGGATGATTGGTCGCTCGGTAAGCCCGATTTGGTTTTGCAACTTCCCAAAGAGCAAAAAATTGCTTCGGATGCCGATGAGGTTCGCACGATTGCGCTCGTGACAAATTTCAAAGAAGACCGCTGGGTTAAAGCTATTGATTTGCGTCCGTCAAACGGCGCGGTTGTGCTTTCGGCAGCGATTTATCTGGATGGAAATCAGAAACCGGAAGTCCGAAGTCCGAATAATAAACTGGCAAGCCTAAAGCGCGCCTTCGATAAATCAACCGCTGAATCGAGTCTTCCAGACCTCCGACTCGCATTTGCAACCTGGGTGCCTGGTCAAAAGGCAGTCGCTTTGCCCGATGTCATTGGGCGACTGCTTCCTGCCGGTGCAAAATTGATTTTGAAAATTCATTATCGCGGCAACGGGGAAGCCTCAAAAGATAAAAGCCAGGTCGGGTTTTATTTTGCAAAATCGAAACCCCAAAAACAGTTGCGTGAAATTGCAATTACCAACCCGGATGCCTTGGTTCCGGCAAATACGGCGGCGCATCAAATAAAAGTTTCCTACACTTTACAGGAAGCCGCGGAAGCTTTAGCGATTCGCCCATTTGCTAACCCCTTAATGATTTCATTTCAAGCCTCGGCCTTTCGCCCTGATGGAACCGAACAGGTGCTCATTTGGTCGCGTGGCAATAAATTCGATTGGCAACAGACGTATTACTTTAAAAATCCAATCGCCTTTGCAAAAGGCACACGAATCGAAGTGACCGCCTACTTCGACAATTCGGAAGACAATCCGGCAAACCCCAATGACCCGCCAAAAAATTTGCGATGGTCGGAAATCTCTACAGAACCCTTATGCGTATTGCTAGTGTCAACCAATCGTTCAACGAACGGTTAACCCTGGCAATCATATTTTGAATTGGAAATAAGGAGAGCCGAATGTCTGTAACAACCAGTCAACAGGTTAGAGAACTGCGTGAGCAAATCGTCTTAAAACATCTGCAAGCGGAAAACCACCACGACCTTGACGGCATTATGGACACCTTCAGTCCACAACCACAATTTGCGCTTAACGGCGCTGAACTGAGCGGACAGGAAACGGTTCGCGCCCTCTATGAAGGGTTCGGGTTCGGCCAAAGCGGAAGCTTTTCCGACATTCAATTGAACCTGCAGAAATCCTATTGGGGTGATGATAGCGTGACGGTTGAAATATTTTTGCAGGCCAAACATACCGGCGAATGGCAAGGCATTGCCGCGACCGGAAAACCGGTCGCCATTTTGTTGTGCGCGGTTTTCACCTTTGACGAATCGAATAAGGTGGCGAGTGAACGCGCTTGGTTTGATGGCGCACTGGTGCTTCAACAACTGGGCGTCCTCGCTTAAATCTTTAACTTGTCGTATGCAAAAAAGGCGACTTTAGCGAGTCGCCTTTTTTTACTGTTTCTTAACTTTCAATTCAATTAAGCAATTCCGAGGTGATGACGGCGCCGTTCATTTGCGGCGAGGATGCCGTGGTCTTCAAATGTTTGCGACTGCTTTTGGCAATCCAAACGGTGGTCTTGCCCGCATCGCCTTCCGCGGAAGTGATTTCAATTTTGAAGGCCTCAAACGTGCCGGCCGGAACGGTCACCTTTTCTGTGCCGATAACCTTTAGTTGTTTGACGCTGTCTTTCTGCTTCTGTAAATCAAAATTGCGAAATGTCGTCGTATACCCTTCTGCAAGCGGCAACGTAGCAATCACAAAATAGGTTCCCGCGCCATCGGCGAACATCACGCCGCCTGTGTCAGCAGCAATCGGGCGCGACTGCCCGCTTGCGGTCATCGCACCGGTTGCCTTCTTATCTTTGAATTCAACATCAATATCAAAAACCGACCCTTGTTTGATTGAACGCTTGAGAAGAATCAAGGAACCTTTTTCAATAACGGTCTTGTCGCTGACCTCACCTTGCGCGGTCTTCGCCAGTTCCGTAGCGACCCAGGTGCCGTTCTCTTCTTTAATTTCTGCGGTGACCGATAGCGAAATCGTTTGACCGCCAACTTCAATCTTCACCTGATAACTGGCTTTCATGGGCTGCAAATCAACCGCCGGTTTCGGCACGTTTTGCGCAAGCGCCCCTGCTATCATCGCACCCGTTGCGACAAAGAACGCAAAAAAGCTGAGCAGCAGATGGCGGCGTAAACGACAAAAACAATTTGATAAACCAGCAGGCGGTCTATTCATTATCTCTCCAAATTTTTAAAGTTCCGAGTTCAATGTTTTGCAAGAATAGGTTGGCTTCGCACATCAGAACAAATTGTTTAACGGCAAAGGTCGGGTATTTATTCTTTGATAGCG
>JBIOWC010000863.1:0-6666 GCA_044868105.1 Blastocatellia bacterium | reverse complement strand
TCGATATCACTCACCTGGAAACGACCGCCGCAATACGCGCAGACAACTGTTCCAAGGTTATCCACCGGAGACTCCATCGCTGGGCTGTTGCTTTCATCGCAGAATTCTACCTCATAAGCCTTCATCGCTTCGTCGTTAGTTTCTTCCAGAAGGTTTTGACCGTATCGCTCCGCAATGGCATAACCCGCAATTTCATTATAGCCCCGGATATAGTTAAGCTCATCTTCAGAGGCTGTACAACCTGCTCCCCAAACGAGTTTCACACCGAATCTTTCTTGCAATATGCGATTCCATTGGCCCGCCCAGGAAGCCTGTCTTCCGGCGGTTTTGATGATTAGTTCGCCACGCTCTAAATCTTTCTGAGCGTCCTCTTTCCCTTTTAAATAGTCTCGTTTGTGACTCATTCGTATTTGCCCAATCAGTGAAGCGATCTAACGCCCCGATTGACCGCGCCGCCGCTAAATACTGGCAGAACCTTTTAAGACGCGCTTCGGGGGCTTCGGTCGAAGCCCTGGTCAAGTGGCAATTGGGCGATCATCTGTTCGACGATCTCGGCCACCGGCTGCCGGGTCTCGATCTTTGTGGCTGGAATTGCCATGTAGATGGTGTATCGCTCCCGGATGACGGTCTCCTCTCTCTCAGGTGAGCGTCCGATTGGTCTGGCGATCTGGCGGCGGACGATTTCATCCACGCAGGCCTCCAAATCGAGCGAAGGTAACAGCACGAAAGTCGTAGGGCTCATGCAGATGTCCGAACGAAGCGCAGGATAGGCCGGATGAACGCTCTCCGGATAAGCCATGAACCCTGAAGATAGGGCGATAACCCCGGGGCTAGGCGTGGCCAAAATGGAAAGACAAAGCCGCACATTCTCCGAAGCGTAGGAGTCGTAACCCTGGTGGGCGATGTGATGAGAAATATCGCCGATGCGCCCCAGAAATTCGAGGTCTAAATCGATGAACGGTAGATCGAGACGGGAAGCGAGTTGGCTGCCAACCGTACTCTTACCTGCACCGCCCGGACCGACAAGGTGAATCACTTTGTCCTCCTAACGCCCCGGATGAGGGTTATTTCTCTGCCTTCCGATGCGATTCGCATGGTACTCCTTATTTGCCGCCTAACGTCCCACATAACCGGGCGCGCGCCGAAGCCCTGGTTATATGATAAGAAACTCGCTCGCCGTGTTCCGGTTGAGGCGATTGTCAAGTTGCTCAAGCCCGCCCGAGGGTCACTCTTTCTTGGTCTTCCAGTAGGGTCCCGGTTGCGACTCATCAATACGAACCATGATCCATCGGGCGTACTTCTTCTGAGGATTGATTCGATACCAGCCCACCTGGGTTTGCCCGCAGTTGTACCCCGCCCACATAAACTCACCGAGTTCGCTGCGCAACCGGGCAAACTCACTGCCGATCACTTCCTTGCCTTTGAACGAGAGCTTGCCAACCGTTTTCTCGTCCGCCGTCCCGCGCCCGAGAGCGATGAACTGATAGGTCCAGTCTCCTGCCTTGTATTCGCCGTCCACCGGATTGAGGGGAACCTGTTCGGCGGCTGACGTGCTGCCTAAAACGAGCAGGATGACTCCTAAGAAACCGTAGATAGCTGCTCCAGGTTTTTTCATATCGGTATCTCCTTTCCAGGCGCAGCCGCCTAAGGCGTGGCGTCAGCGGCGCCGCGCCTTAAAAGAAACCCTGAGAAATTTGCTTCGCGGCCGGCGTTTGTCAAATACCACCTTGCCCTTTAACGATGTTCTTGATGACGCAGCATCTCGTCTAACCTGGCCTTCGACAAATATCGGCCGTTAGCGATGACGGCGGAAATCCTTTTTGTATTTCTAATGTCATTAAGCGGGTCAGCATCCAGTAAAACCAGGTCCGCCACTTTGCCTGTTTCTACTGTTCCAAACGATTTTTCCAGACCGAGAAACTTTGCGGGATTGACGGTCGCGGTTTGAAGCGCTTCCCATACCGGGTCTTGCCCGGCAGCGTAATCCGTGGACGATAGCTGTGCGGTTATATCGGGATTAAAAGAGGGCGGGTCATCTTCTAAGAGCTTGAAGAACCTGGTTGAATACCTCACCGCCAATCCGGACTTCGGCAAAAAGAGAGTACGGACTTCACCGTAGCTGTTCGGCTTCCCGCCGGTGGGCTCGCCAACAAAGATGGCCTGGGTTTGTTTCTTCAAATCCACAGCATTGATCACGGCTGACGAAAATGTATTGCGCCCGATGACCACAAAAAAATGCCCTCTCTGGTTAAAATCAAAACGCCCTGGTAACCCCGCCAGCAGGCGGAACAAGATGGATGAGTCGCCGCCGCCGTTGTCGCGCATATCAATGATAAAGCGGTCAACCGGATGGGTTCCGACAAAAGAAGCTAGCTGCTCGGCGAATACCTCAACTGGCCGTGTATTCATATTGGCGGCGACGTTGTATTTGAAGTAAAGGGTTTTTGAATCCCCCAGGTATTCGAACCAATAAAAAAGCTCGGGGTTCTTCTGGTACAGGGGAGCCGACACCGCGGCCGGATCGGGCCATTGCAGCCACGCAATAGGGCTATCCTGAGATAGCGGAACGACATCCAGGGCAAATCTATCTCCTTGGTCATCCTCAAAAACGAAGTGCCCTTTCTCCATATCCGGCAGAATCTTGAGCGCGTTGAGTATCTCCGGCACCACCATATAGCCTGGGGTTCTCTGGCGCAGCCACCCATCGTTATCATGAGGAATCAGGGAACTGACGGAAGCATATACTCGGTCAATATCGGTCTCGCCGATCTGTACCAGTTTAGCCCCCAAGGCGCTGCGATAATCGGCGGTCGTGGCCCTAACGTAAAGGCCATTGCTAAACCAGTAGAGGCGCAGCGGGTAAGTCCGAAAGCTGGTCGCCGTCTGTTCCCAATCGAGCCGCGTGTGGGCATCTCCGACCAGCGCCACAATCCGCGTCATTGCAACGATGATTTCGTGATCTTGCAGAGCAGAGATGGAAGCCTCCAAGTCATCCACGGCCTGGTTGAACTCCTCGGGCGTCATCTTGAAGAAGAGATTTGCATGCAGGCTTCGTAACTGCTTCCTCAGCGCCTTTAAATCCTTGTGCCACTTTTTCTCCCGCGAAGCTGCCGAGGGATGAGAGAAACTAAGCTGAGGCACGAATAAGAAAAATATGGATAGGAGAAGAACAAAAGTTCTAGCCCCGGAGGATTGGCTTACCTTTTTTGCGAAAGCCTCTAATTTCATGGGCAAATCTCCTTTCCTGAATATTGTCACACGAGCCGCTGCAACACAGGTAGCAAACCTAACCTTAACGCTTTGCGGGCTCGATGGCCGCTAAGAAGTCATCTACCTGACGCCTCCATAGGGCGGCGTCTGATGCGACCATATGGCCGCTGGGCAGTGCGTGATCGGCAACCCAGATGTACTCCGCCGGTCTTCCAGCCTCATTCCACGAGCGGAAAAACGCTCGTGTAGTCGTCTCATTGTATAGCGGATCGCGAGTCGCATAGATCCAAATCGATGGCGCGCTGGCTTGTTTCGCAGCGCGCGCCAGCCGCACGGTCTGGGCCTCCAGTCGCAGCCGGTTATCCGAAGCTGAATACTTGTCGCTTACCGAATGCCAGCCACCGACGAAGTTGATCACGCCTTTCACGAGCGCGGGCCGCTCGCCCGCGAGCATTAAAGATAGGAATCCGCCGCGCGAGATACCGCCGACGAGGATTTTCGCTTGCCGGGGAACGAGCCGCCCCAGAATCAACTGATCAATCACCGCATTACTGTCCCGTATCGCCTCGCTGAGCCCGCGATCGGTGAGCGCCACCTGTTGAGCCATGGTACATTGGCCCAGGTAGAAGGCGCATTCCTCGATGTAGGTTCCGCTCGACTCGCCGCGCCCGCGGCGCATCGGAGCTACAAGCGTGTAGCCCCGCGAAACGAAAAAGCGAATGACAGAGGTCGGCGGCGCATCGCCTGGTTCCTTTGGCGAGCGAATCAAGCCGCCAGTCGAGCCGTGGCTGAAGAGGACGACTTCGTGCCGGTCATTCTTAAGAGGACGGTAGACGTAAGCTACCAGGCGGATGGTGCCTTTGTCCTCAGCATCATGGACGGCGCGTCTGGCCTCCATGCGCTCAAAGATATAGTCACGCCCGTGGATGAACTCCGGGTCAAGCGCCTGTCCCGACGCCGGCGTGGCGACGGCCAAAAGAACCAGGGCCATAAAAAACCGCATAAGACACTCCTTGTCTAACGAATTGATTGCTGTCCAACGCTCGGTTTGACCGGGGCGGGCGCAACCTGGTGGATCAACCAACCTCGCCGGCGCCGCTGCCACCGCTGGTTCGGCTGGTGTCGTGCGGTCAACCAGCACCGCTCTGTCCAGGTCATTCGTTCTTCCGAGCATAGAATTCGAGATACCCACAGGCGTTGCAGCGGTAGGTAACAATCGGAATCTGGCTTGCGCTCGAAAGGTCAACGCCGTGCCAGAATGAGCCTTTCGGTTCGCCCTGGACCCAATCGGCGACCTTACGATTTCCTCCGGCCGCGTAATCTACCACAAACCCCAGTTCCATGGTTGCGTTGCATTTTCCGCATTGCATCGTTGTCTCCTCCTTCCTCTTGTTCTGGTCATCCTCACGCCTCAGCTCGGTCCACCTTACCGCAGTCACTCGCTTGCCAGCACGCGACCCGCCGTAGTGACGTGAGCTTCGGCAAGGCGTTGAGCCCTCACCAGGTGTGGAGCCTTCACAAGGTTGTGGAGCCCTCGCTAAGCCCTGTCTGGGCCTTTCAATCCTTGATCGTTTCGCTCGTTTGATATTGTGGGGCTGACAGCCTAACGCTGCGATTGACCCGGGCGCGCGCCGTGCACTGAAGGAACCATGAGAGATCCGCTTACCGCGCTCCGGTCGAATCAATTGTTAGGCTGCGACGAATAGCGAGAGTATTCACTTAGTTTGAAAAATCTGGCTCTTAATCTACATGAGTAATGGGTATCCGAATTGATAAGGGCGAAAGTTTGCTCTGCTTATCGCCACGAGTTGATGGCAGTATTGCTGCCTGCTGTTCGCTAATCGTGAACCTTGCTTTCTCTCGGAAAGTAGGTTCAATATCGGTTCCCGCAAAAACTTCGAATTCAACTTCGTATTTACCAGATACCATCTCTACAACCGTATTCGTAAAAAACTGGATGCGCTTAAAAACTGCGGTTCGTGATGGAATAAGAATAGTTTCAGCTGATCCGGCAAACACATCGAAAGGGCGAAAACCTTTAGCATCATCTTCTATATTTTTCGTTTCAACAAAAGCTCCCCAGCGGAAACTCAGCGGATCAACCGGACCACTAATTATTCCTCGAATCTTGTATATCGCCCCATATTGAGCCCCTGAGTTAAAAAACGTTGAACTGACAACGAACTCTAGCCAACCTCCATCGCCAAGTTGTAGCTTTACCCATTCGCCTATCTGCATCTTTAGGTGAGGCTTCTTAAAATATTGATTATAAGTCGATAAAAATAAGGAAATGATCGAGATAAAGAGGGCAATAAGCGGGAGATATTCCTTCAACATATTTATATTTACATCAATCTGGATTTAGAAGACTCAGAATTTCAAAAACATAGAGAGAAACTTTACATTTGTGCCCTCTCCGAAGCAAGCAGGGCGGTAGCGGCCTAACAATCGAATGGCGGCGGCGCACTTGAAGTAAGCCGAGTGACAAAAGCCAGTGCATTTGTTTGCGAACCTCCTGTAGCTTTATTTCGAGTTGCGCCAGGAAATCGGCTAAAGGAGCTATTCTTGAGTCACCGCGAGAGGTACCAGCGGATGACAAGCGAACCGATCAACACCAGGACTCCAAGTCCGAATGTAACGCCGGCTCGGGCTCTGGTACTTTCTTTCCATCCTGAATATATCGCTAATGACATTCTGATAAGGATTCCTGAAACCAGCAAAACGGCGGCAACGAGAGTCGTGCAAAGCACGAGGAAATCTTTCACCTCTGTACTAACCCACCACGACCAAATCGCGGCGAGAACAGTGAGGAGCAGGACGCCAAAATTCAGTCTAGTTGATATTGCCCGAGTCCGCTCGATCAAGTCACACTGAGAGCAATTAAATCGGTATGAAGTACCGCTACGGTTGCCGTAGCTTACCTCTGTGCAGCTCGCCCAAATAAATCCGCACTTAGGACAATCTGTTGGATAGGAAATCTGATTACTACGCTCTCTACGTTCTCTTTCGCGTATTTCGTCACCTATGTCGTCCCATCTTTTACGTTCAGCTTGGAGGATAGCATCTAGCTGACTTGCCCCACTCTTTGGCAGGAATACCTTGTTTTCATTAGTATTCTTCTCTATATGCCAGGTGTCATAAGCTGTACAACAAATAGGGCAAAGTAGTCGCATTTTTTTGATTCTCGAATCAGCGATCACAGGTTGTATGACAACTGATTCAACAGTGTCACTATGATCGAGTTCAGGTATCCTGCTCGACTCAATATCATGGATGAACTTACAATGCGGACAGCGATTCTTTCCTTTCGATACCAACATTAGTAATTTTTTAGGGTCTAGGGAAGTTTAGAGACTGACAAGCAGTGCTAAACTTCTGATATGTCTGGGGTAAACCGTTATTATCGGCATTCCCATATTAGCGAGAAGAAATTTCGTCTTCTCATCCGTTACTTTG
>JBIOWC010000862.1:0-18829 GCA_044868105.1 Blastocatellia bacterium | reverse complement strand
AGACGAACCCCCCAAAAAGAAACTAAAAGAAAAAGCAAAAATGAGTAAATCCCTAAATAAATTATTCACGACAGACGAATTGGATGCCATAACTCTCACCACCTCTTTGGCAACCAGGATGAATGAGGCTGCCAAAATTGAAGGGGTAATAAAAGATGGCGCCGACTTATCAGATATCAATTACGCGAAAATTATTGGGTTTCTAATTGAGAAAGCAGAAGCCGCTTACTGGAAGTTTCGACTGAGTCCTTTGCACGCAACCAAGAAGAAGTACATGAATCTAACCCTCAATAAAATAGCGGAATCTATAGAAAAACATTTTGGTTATAAAATCACCCCTGAGGATATAAAAAAAGTCGAGAAATACTCTCAAAAAGTGGAAAGTTTAAAAAAACTGTGAGTTTTTGGAGAACCTATGTCAAAAGTTCTGATCATCGCAATTGCCTTCATTTTTGTTTTCGCCCAATTGATTTTTCCTGTGACTAACACAGAAGCGGCTAAGGATGAACTCAAAGTCGGAGTTGCCGCGATTCCCATCACCCCGTTTGGTAAAAACGCGGATTGGGATGGCACGACGACCGATTCGGGCGTCTGGGGCGAGAAGTTCACCGACTCGAATAAAAATAGTCGTTGGGACGCGGGCGAACCTTTTGAAGATGACGAAGGCAACAACGCGCTCGACGCCGGTTCAAAAGGCAAATATGACGGCATCTTCCTTGCCGGGTTCGGCGACAACCGCCTGGCCACGGGCAAAGCCGATGATTTATGGGCGCGCGCCGTGGTGCTGGAATCGGGCGCCACCCGCATTGCTATCGTTTCGGTTGATGTGATTGGTTATTACTCGAAGATGGCTTATTACGGGCTTGAAGAGATTAAAAAAATGCTTTCGCCCAAACTCGGCATCGCGGAAATCCTGCTTACCGCAACCCACAACCACGAAGCTCCGGACACCATTGGCGCCTGGGGCACGCATGGGTTTAGCGACGGCAAATACCCGAAGTACCTGCGTTTCATTGACCGGCAAATTGCCAAAGCCGTCACCCAAGCCGCGAGCGCCACGCAACCGGCGAAGATGAAACTCGGGCGCACCGACCCTGCGGAGTCGCCTTCGATTGCCGGGATGCAGACCCGCACGCACGGCCGCCCGCCGAAATTTTTTGATGAGGAATTGCGCGTCATACAGTTTGTCGCCACTCAGGGAAAGATGCGCGACAAGACGATTTCAACCATCGTGCAATGGAACACTCACCCCGAATCTATGGAAGATAAAAACACCTTGATCACTTCCGATTTTCCGCACGCGGTGCGCGAGACGGTTGAAAAAAAATATGGCGGGACGTGTCTGTACATCAGCGGCGATATTGGGGCTGCGGAAATTATCGGCGACTCGAACACTAAAAATAATGACCGCATCAATTTTGACGGCAGAGATTTTCCGCTCAAAGAGACCAACAACCGTCCGGCTTATACTATCGAACGCACTTATGCCATCGGGCGCGACATCGCCAAAGCGGCAATTACGGCGATTGAAAAAGGCGAATGGAGCGCCGCGGGTAAAATTGATTTGCAGAAAGCCGAGCTTCGGGTGCCGATGGACAATAAAGGCTATGTCATCTTGCAAGATAAAGGGGTGCTCGATAACGCCGCAGGATGGAAAGAGGTGCAGACCTGGATTTACCTTATCACGATGGGTGACGCGCAAATGATAACGACGCCGGGCGAACTCTTCCCCGAAGTCTTTTATGGCGTCGAAAAATACGGGCGCAAAGATTGCCCGGAGGCCAACACCGGAAGACCCCTGGAGCCGGGCGTCCGTGACCGCATGACGAAAAAGTACAAATTCGTTTTGGGACTTTGCCCGGATGAATTCGGCTATATCGTACCGGGCTATGATTTTCTGCCGCCCTCGTTTGGCTTGAAAGGCCTGCAAGAAGCGCCAGACCCCTGCAAACAAAATAAAGTGCCGAACCATTATCACGAAACCAACGCCGCCAGTTCACAACTTGCAGCCGCCTGGGCTTGCCTTGCCGCGCAGTTGCTGGATGGCAAAATGCCCGACACCGCGGCCTGCAAAGGCGTGTTGGCAAATGGGAGATAAGCTTTACATAAGGCGCCAAGGCGTAATCCCGTTCACCACCCCAGCCTTGCCAATGCAAGGTCCGGTTTGAATGATGACCACCCACATGGGTAGGAATGTTTACGCTCGTAAATTAATTGCGAACTTTTTCCGGCTTTCGATGTACTAATACAACGAGGCAATAAGAAGGCAATTCCTGCTTGCATGAGCAGCCTCTATGTCTTGGGCACAATCGAGGGATTCGCGTCTATTAAACGAATCCCCCAAGCGGTCAACTTGAACCGCAAAGTGACAAGAGGTAGAGGTAATGAAAAATCTATCCACTCTCAGAAACACACACCTTCAATTATTAGTTCAGTTGATTATTTGTTCGACGATTACATTCGCGCAGACCGATAACCGTACGAAAGCCCAACCGCTCAGACCAAAAGTTGCGCAATCGCAAACTGCGAGTCGGCGGATTGCCGTATCGGAAATCAAAAGCGGCGTTGCGCCCGACGGACGCGGTAAGCTTTGGGCCGTGGTTGTCGGCGTCTCGGACTATCAAAACCTGAAGCCGGAAGAACAATTGAAATTCGCGCACCGCGATGCCGAAGAGATGGTCGCCTTTCTTCGCAGCCCGGAAGGCGGCGGCTTTCCATCGAATCAAATCAAGTTGTTGCTCAACCAGAACGCCACGGTTGCTGCAATCCGCACGGCGCTCGGTTCCTGGCTGGCGCGTTCTGCCGAACCGGATGATGTGGTTTATGTCTTTTTCGCAGGACACGGCGTTGTGGAAAACAATGAAGGCTATTTGCTCGCCTACGATTCAGACCCCCAGAACCTCTACGCAACAGCCCTTTCGGTTGCCGAACTCAACCGCATCGTCAGCGAACGCGTACGCACACGCGAGCAGGTGGTTATTGTTGATGCCTGTCATTCCGGCAAACTCGGTTTGGTATCACGCGGCACCGCGGCCGGCGGCGAGGCCTTAATCAGTCGCTACCTGGACGAAGTTGACAAGAGCGGAGAAGGCTCTTTCCGGTTGCTCGCGTCACGCGAAAACGAGAGAAGCTACGAAGACACGCGCTGGGGTGGCGGTCACGGTGTATTCACCTATTTTCTGCTTGAAGGATTACGTGGCAAAGCCGACAACGATGCAGATGGGGTGATTCGGGCTGGCGAATTGCTCAACTATTTATCGGAAGCCGTGCCCGGTGAAACCAATGCTTTGCAACATCCGCGCGCCTCGGGAAACATCGATGCCCGCTTGCCGCTGGCGGTTTCCGCAACCTCGCGAAACGCCGCCGCTCATGCAGAGGCAGTTGCAATTCCTAATCCTGCGCCGGCTTCGCTGTCGCTTGAAGTGCGTGGCCTGAGCGGCACGGAAGTTTATCTGAACGCGACCTACAAAGGCCGCATACGGCCAAACGGCGTGTTGATGATTGAGGGACTCACGAGTGGTAATCAGGAACTCTCTATTGATCCGCCCGGCGGCGAAACGCTCAAACAGAATATTTCTCTCTCGGCCGAAAAGACCGTTCTTGATTTAAGTGAAGCCTTACCGGCGCGCGCTGCCGTTCAAAGTTCGCCACTGGTCGCCAAAATAAAAGAAGCGATTGCAAAAAATGAACTGATTGAACCGGGCGGCGCCTGGCTTTTGTACCAACAGCTGATACGCGAAACGCCGCAAGAGCCGCAACGCGCGAACGTTGAAATAGAGCTGAAAGGCGCGCTTGAAGAATTAGGTCAACAGAGCGTCAACAACTATGTGCGTTCGTCGGCGCAGTCCTTTAGCCTCGAACAGCTGCGCCGCGCCAGCCTCGCCTACGATTTGCTCAAACAGCTTGAACCGAACAGCCCACAAGTTGAAGCCAAACGACTTTTCGCCGCATCGCGTGTCTTGCTCAGCCAGGGCAAAGGCCGAGAAGCCATCGCGCTGTTGGAAAAATCCATTCAAACCGACCCCAAGACCGCCTGCCCTTTTAACGCGCTGGGCGCGGCCTATGAGCAAATCAATGACGCGGATAAAGCGTTGGATTATTATAGACGCGCCGTTACGCTGGCGCCGGGCTGGTCGCTTCCGCGTTACCGTTTGGGATTGCAATATTACGGGCGCAACAAAACTGAGAGCGCGGCGCGCGAATTTAAAGCGGCTGTTGAACTGGACGGGGATTTTCTCACAGCGCGTTGGTGGCTGGTGCGTATGTATCGCGCTGCGGATAGACTTTCAGAAGCCGAACGCGAAGCCCAGGAGTTGATTCGTATCGCGCCGAAATACACGCCCGCTTACGTTGAACTCGGACTCATTTATGAAGCGAGTCACCAATACGGCAAAGCGGCAAAGATTTTTGATTCCTACTTGCGTTCGACAGTTTCTCCGGCAGCAAAAGGGGGCGAAAAAACGCCGAAAGAATAAACCGGCGCTTTTGTGTATAATACGCAGTACCGTTTATGGCGACGGTACTGCGTCGCCTTGCAAGGAGAAATTTATGCCATCAACTTATGAACATCTGCTCGTAGAAACCACCGATTCCATCGCCCGCATTACGCTCAACCGTCCCGATAAGCGCAATTCATTATCGCTTGCTTTAATGCAGGAATTGACCGCCTGCTTGAAAGAGATTGGCGCTTCATCGGATATTCGCGCAGTCATCCTGGCCGGGACCGGTGCGGCTTTTTCCGCCGGACACGATTTAAAAGAGATGATGAATCGCAGCCTTCACGATTATCGGCAGATATTCGATGCCTGTGTCGAGATGATGGAAACCCTTCAACGCATTCCACAACCGGTCATCGCAGAGGTTCACGCTTTAGCGACGGCGGCCGGGTGTCAGTTGGTCGCCACCTGCGATTTGGTGATGGCAAGCGAAGAGGCGCGCTTTGCCACGCCCGGCGTTCGTATCGGGCTGTTTTGCAGCACGCCGATGGTTGCCTTAACCAGAGTCATCGGGCGCAAGCGCGCCTTGGAAATGTTACTGACCGGCAAAGCGATTGATGCGCAAACGGCAGCCGAATGGGGCTTGGTCAATCGCGTCGTGCCCGCGGCTCAGCTTAAAGAAGAAACGCTGGCGCTGGCCAAACAGATTGTTGAAGCAAGCCCGCTCACGCTTGGCCTCGGCAAGCAGGCTTTCTATGCGCAGATTGATTTAGACCAGCAGAAGGCTTATGCCTATACCAAAGAGGTGATGAGCATGAACGCCCTGGCCGAAGATGCCCAGGAAGGAATGGGCGCATTTTTAGAAAAGCGCGTCGCCTGTTGGCGCGGACGATGAGTAAGCGGACGATAAGCAAGAAGCGCGCTTTGGTCAGTCGTTAAGGCTTGGACAAAGGGCCTGGGCTGCGGATGGAAAATCAGCGCGTCGCTATTTGCACAGATCCGCGCCCCGCGGATAATGCAGATTCAGCGGATTCACGCGGATGATCTGCGGTTAGCGGCCGAATGTAGAAAAACTAAACCATAAGGTAATCTCTGTTATGAAAAAATATGTCAGCTCTACTTTGCACACGCCAATCTCTTCAACGAATCTCCGTTCAGTTCAAAACCGCGAGCGGCGATTGGTTAAGCCGGTGGTGTTGACGCTAACGGTTGCGACGTTGCTTTTCATGCAGGTATCCCTGGTGGCTTGCGGGCAAACCACCGCGCAACAGCAAACCTCACTCGACAGCTTACCGGCGGCTGAATTTTCTCGTCTCATCCGCGAAATTTCCGAAGGCGGCGGATATTTTCTTTCGGATAATTTCACCTCTAACGAAACCTCTTACCTGTATGTCGTGGATAAACTGCGACAACTTGGCGCAACCGGCGGCGCTTACCTTGGGGTTGGCCCCGAACAGAACTTTACCTACATTGCCAAGGTTCGCCCGCGTATCGCCTTCATCCTAGACATTCGTCGTCAGGCCATCATTCAACACCTGATGTACAAAGCGGTCTTTCACCTGTCGCCGACGCGCCCGGAGTTCTTAGCTCGACTGCTCAGTCGGCCTTTGCCAAAGGAAAAAGCGCCGGCGGCCGACGCGTCGCTCAACGAACTCATAACGTATTTCGCTCAGGCTCCGGCCGACAGCAAAGCTTATGAAGCGAACCTCGTAGCGATTCGCAAAGCCATCCAGGAAGAGTTTCAATTTCCGCTTTCGGCTGACGATCAAAAAAGTCTTGAGTATGTTTATAAAAGTTTCCGCGATGATGGCTTGAATATCTCATTTCGCATGGATGGCGCGTGGAGCATGACCTTTCCGACCTTTAGAGAAATTCTTGCAGAAACCGACCTCAATGGTAAGCAGGGAAATTTTCTGGCCACGACGGATGACTACACCTTTGTGCGCGGCCTGCACGAGAAAAATTTAATTATTCCGGTAGTCGGCGATTTCGGCGGCAAAAAAGCCCTTGCCGCGATTGGCGATTATTTGCGAAAGAACAATGTCACCGTGTCGGCATTTTATACCTCGAATGTCGAGCAGTATCTTTTCGATGGCGATTTATTTGTTGCCTTTGCCAATAACGTGCGCAAATTACCGATTAATGACAAAAGCTATTTTATTCGCGCCGTCATTTCGATGCGTTATAACCACCCGGCGCAAGCCGTGCGCGGCGGCTTCACCATTACCCTGCTGCAACAGATGCCGGTTTTCTTAAAAGATTTCGATGCCGGCCGCTATTCCTATTATGAAGAGATGATCACCACCAATTACATCGCGCCCGATAAACCCGAAAAGAAATGACCTGGTTGGCCTGTCTTCAGCTACAGCCTCAGGCAATTTATCGGAAAAATACTTTCTTCAAGGCGGCGGTTGACCTATATCCCTTTGGCTTCCCAAATCAGTTCGTTCTTCCAGTGATTCTCTTTCAGAAACGGCAGATACTCTTTCTGCCCTTTCAGGTAGTAACCGAGAAAAGCGATGCAGTAGGAATTGATGATTTTGTAAGTCGTCTCCATCGGTGTAAATTCAAAATCTTCGTTGCTGTCGCGGCGCTTGCCTTTGCCAATGCCGTCGCCAAATTGTTTGGTGATTTTGAACATATCGGTAAAGGAAAAATGCCCGCCGTTTTTCAGTTCCAAAAGGAAAGCCGGACCTTTATGAATCTGGTGGTTGTAACGAATCAAACTATTACCCGCGACGCCCAGGGTGCGGTCTTCGCTGCCCAGCATTCGCAAGGTCGGAATGGTTAAATTCGTATGCGTCGTCGGTGCGCCGCTCATTGCCACCACGGCTTTGAACCTGGGGTCCTGGTCGGCGGCCCAATGCGAGGTGAACGACCCGAACGACATCCCGGAAATCGCTGTGTGGTCCGTATCAATTTTGCCGGCAAATCGTTTGTCCGCGCCCTTGTCCCATTCCACCATTTTATCGAGCAGAAAGCTGACATCTTTCGGACGGTCGGCTGCCGATTGCGCGCGTTCGCTGCCTTGCATGGGAATCACTTTGCCATTGATGATGGTCATCCGCGCATTGCCCGTGTGGTCTGCCGAAACGACGATGTAACCATGCGAAGCGAGATAGTCGCACCAGAAGGTATTTTGATGGCGCGTGCCGCCGTTGCCATGTGAAAAGACTACCAGCGGAAAACGCCCCTGCCGGACATTCGCATTGCGAACCGCTTCATTGGAGTAGGTTTTATCAAGCATAGCCAGCGGCAGGCGGTAAGCTTTCGTTAGTTGCTCATCAATTTCCGGGGTGACCGTCGTCGGAATGAAATCGGAATATTTATTTTTAGGTTTGCCGCACGCCTCATCGCTTGCCGGGTACCAGATTTCCGTGACCAGCGTGCGCGGCTCTTTGGTCAGATTATCTGTGCGACGCTTATCAACAAAGACCGTCGTCATCACCCCGACCGGATAGGGGCCTTCGGCCATCGGGTCAAAATAGGCATTGTTTTTCGGGGCTTTTTCGGCGCTCGCCGGCGGCGCAATCAAAGTCGCCAGCAACAGCGAATGAAGGGCAATCGCGATAATCTTCTGCATGAATTGTGCTCCTTATTGACCAGGGCTTATGAATGTGAAAGTAGATCGTCATTAAAGCAGACCAAGCGAACGCCAGTCATGCTAGACAACCGGTTAGCGGTTTTCAAGCGGCGGGATTACGTGGGAATTTTTGAGGGTGCTTGGTGTCAGGGCCAGTCAGTTATCGCCCAAAAGTCACCGAGTCGCTGAATGAAGGTGAATAGTTACTCTCGGATTTGGCGGAAAGAACGGATTCTACGGATCTACGAAAAGTTATCCGCATCATCCGTTCTTTCCGCCAAATCCGAGGATAACCTTGAGCCGTACTTGGGCGACGTATTTATTTTTTGGCGAGATCTCAATTCCTTGGCTTGGGGTTCGACAATGACATCAATTAATCCATTCTGAAATACCTGCTGGTATCGGCTACGATAATCGTGAAATCAGTATTTCCAGCCGTGGCGCGGGTCACGCCTTCGGGTTTCAGCTTTCGACCGAGGATGGAAACTTCCTGAGGCGCCGACTGGTCTCCGGCCCAATTCCAGAGTTTGAAATCGGTTTTGTCCTGACTTTCGGAAGCGCCGGAGATGATGCGAAACAGTTTGAGCCGATTGTCATACTCAATGCTCCTGATACCAAGTCCGCCTAAATCAAGGCGTATCGCTTGATTTTCTACCTCAAGATTATCGCGGGAAAATGCGCCCTGCGGGTCGCGCAATTTCACGGCAACCGCGAGCGCTTTTCCATCAATGATTGGCGAACGCAAGCCAAGCAATAACCGCCGGCCTTCAACGTCCCAGGCCAAGCCTTCAATATTCAGCCCGTCATCTTTGGCTTTGCGATTTGTAAAATCTCGCAGTTCAACCACGTTCTCAATCAGCAAAGTCTTCAAGTCGCCTACGGGCTCGGCCGATTCAACGCGCCGGGTCTGCGGGTCAAATTTGAATCGCACCAGGCCGTTTTGATTACGGCTTTTGGCGCGTGATTGCGAGCCCACCGCATAGAAATAATTTCCATCCGTGGTGATGCCTTCCAGGTCTTCGATTGCTAGGCCCAGCGCGATGGGTTTAATGGTGCCGAGTTGATTGCCCTGCTCATCAATTTCCATCCATTGAACCTCACCGGGTTTGCCGTCATCAACAAACAAAATGCTGTTGCTGCCGGGAACATAAGTTACCCCTGAAGCTTCAAACAATCCGCCCGTAAAAGCTTTGCTGCTGTCGGAAAAAGTTGCGCCGCGACTGTGAAAACTATCGGCCCGAAAAATAAACAACAGGCTTGCGCAAACCGCGCAGACCAGCATCAGCAAGGCGACGAGATATAATGTTTGAATCTTATCTTGCGTTTTCGATTGTGTTATTTCGTTTTTCATAGACACCTTCCGTTTTAAGCCGAGAACGGTTCTCCTAAATCAATCTTATTCAACCTCAAGTTCAGCTTCTCCGCGGCTATTGGTGTTAAAAGACGCGACTTCGTGACCATCAATAATCAGCCTATAGGTGGTTGCTGGCGCGAGTTGTTTTACGGTTAATTCAATCTCCTGTTTAACTGGCGTTTTATGTTTTGAAATTTCCAGATCGGCAAGGCCTTGTGCATCGGCGTCAAGGCCAGTCGGAGCGAGCAGCGCCGAACGCTCAATCTCGCGTTTACCCGCTTTGGCGGCCGCGAAGTTGCCGCTCAAAACAGCTTTGCCGTTCGCATCTTTCACTTCGACCAACCGGGCTTCGGACAGATTTCCAAGGCCGGCTGGCAGCGGCTGTTTCCTATCCTCTGCATCACTTTTGACAACCGCCATCGTTGCAAAGGCGAAAATAAATAACATCGCAATAATTGGTATATATCTTTTCGTTCGATAATTCATAACCTTCATTCTCCTTCTGCATCAGTCGGATGCCGAAACATCCAGCCTATTGCACTCTATTAGCTTAGCTGAATGAACCTAAACAGAAGATAAATTGAGGCGGGAAAAATTCAGGGAATCGAGATTAATTGTTGATCGGCAGGGTGGCAATAAACGTACTGCCGTCGGCAGTCGATTTGACTAACTCAAGCGTGCCCTGGTGAGCTTCGGCAATCCAACGCGCGATGGCAAGCCCCAGACCTGCGCCGCCGCCTCTTTGATTTTCAACGCGCGAGCGGGATTTATCTACGCGATAAAATCTCTCAAAGATATGGGTTTGCGCAGCGGGCGGAATGCCTGCCCCGGTGTCGGATATTTCAATCGAGTAGTTCTCAGGACGTCGGGTCAGGCGCAAATGGACTTCGCCTCCCGTCGGGGTGTACTTAATCGCATTATCGAGCAGGTTCAAGATCATTTGCCTGAGCAGGTCTTCATCGCCGAAAACCAAAGCATCCGGTGAATTTGTCAGACGAACTTTCACATCTTTAGCGGTAGCCAATACCTCGGCGGCGCGCGTGGTCTCTGCAAGAAGTTCATCAAGGTAAAATTTGCTTTTGCGTAACTGGAAATGCCCGGCATCAGCGCGCGACAGGATAAACATATCTTCGACAATGCGAGCCAGTCGCCGCGTCTGCTCGTCAACGATCTTCAGCGCATCGCGATATTCGCTCTCTTCGCGGCGCTGTTGTTCCAGCGTCACGTCGGCAGTTGTGTGCATAACCGAAATCGGCGTGCGCAACTCATGCGACGCATCGGCCATAAACTGACGTTGCTGTGCGAAACTGGCATTGAGGCGCGCCAGCAATTCGTTAAATGTGGTCGCCAGTTTGCCAAGCTCATCGCGCGGGTTGGCTATGGGTAATTGACGGTCAAGGTTTTCTGCGCCGATGCGCCGCGCTTGCTCAGACATCGCCACCACCGGCGCCAGACTCTTGCGCGCCAGAAACCAACCGCCGAGCCCGGCCACGACCAGCGCCATAGGCACGACGTAGTAGAGGATCTCTCTCAAGGTCTGCAACTCATCATCAACGGTTTCCAGACGTTGAGTAATCAAAATAATATAAGGAGTGTTCGCCGGAGGAATTTTGACACGCTGGACGGCGATGCGATGCAGGTCGTCATCGTCATCAACTTCGGCCACCGTATAAAGATAAACATCTTTTTCGGGTATTAAATTGAGGTCAGGCAGTTGGGCATATAAATCTTTATGCGAAGTATTTTCAGCAAGCAAGCGTGCCGACTCGTCAAAGATTGCCAGCGCCTGCTGACGATTGAATAATTCCGCGACTGTGCTTTGCGCGGCGCTCTCTCGGCTTTGCCCTTCTTCAATATCATTGGTGAGAGATTTAATTGCGACTTCAACGACGGCGCGCAAACCCTCATCAACCCGCGCATAGAGGGTTCGTGAAAGCAGCGTGTAGACGACCACGCTGAAGCCGATAAGCACCAGCGCCAGCACGCTCATATACCACAAGGTGAGTCTGACTCTGACCGAATCAAACATCCGCGTCTCCGTCGCTGGTTGTGAGCGTATAGCCTTCGCCGCGCCGCGTGCGAATCAATTTAACCGCCTGGTCATCATCAATTTTGCGACGTAGCCGTTGAATATAGACTTCGATTAAATTCGAGAACGGGTCAAAGTTTTCATCCCAGACGTGTTCGGCAATGTCTGTGCGAGTGACTACTTCGCCGGCGCGGCGCGCCAGATATTCAATCAACGCATATTCTTTGGCTGTAAGTTCTATGGCGTGATCGGCTCGCCATATGAGTCGCGCTCGCGTATCAATACGGAGGTCAGCGATGGTGATGATTTCAGGGCGCAGCGCCGGACCTCTGCGCAGGAGGGCGCGCACGCGGGCCAGCAGTTCATGAAAATCAAAAGGCTTAACCAGATAATCGTCTGCGCCTCTATCCAGTCCGGCGATACGGTCTTCAACCGCATCTCTGGCCGTCAGCATCAAGATGGGAATTGTTGAACCGGTGTTGCGCAACTCGCGGCAGACCTCGAACCCGTCTTTACGGGGCAGCATGACATCGAGAAGGATTAAATCGTATTCATTGATGAAGGCTTGCTCCAAGGCTTTTTCGCCATCGGTCGCTACATCAACCGCATAGGTGTGCTCGCGCAATCCCTTAGCCAGCATCTTTGCGGCATCCGGTTCATCTTCAACTAAGAGAATACGCATCGGTCTTCTTCCTGCGGCTACCAGCCAAGCGTATACAGTTCTCGCTATCGCGGAAAAGCCGCGACTAACGAAAGGTAAAGTTTCACCTCGGATCAGGCGGATTCAACCTCTCTGCTTATCGAAAACTGAAAACCTGAGGTGTCGCATCGTCTTTAACGCTCGATAGCCATGGCGACCGCGTTGCCGCCGCCTAAACAGAGCGCCGCGATGCCGCGACGCACGTCGCGACGTTTCATTTCGTGAAGTAGGGTGACGAGAATACGCGCCCCGCTAGCGCCAATCGGATGACCCAAAGCGACCGCGCCGCCGTTGACGTTTAACTTCGCAGGGTCTAAACGGAGTTCGCGGGTAATGGCGACGGCTTGCACCGAAAAGGCTTCGTTGAGTTCAATCAAATCCACATCGGCTAAATCCCAACCAGCGCGTTCGAGCGTCTTTTCAATTGCCACAAGCGGCGCCATCATCACCATCTTCGGTTCCAGGCCGCCGGTCGCTTGCGCGACGATGCGCGCCATCGGCTGTTTGCCCAAGCGCCGCGCCACCTCCGATGAGGTAACCACCAGGGCCGCCGCCCCATCATTGACGCCGGGCGCATTGCCGGCGGTCACGGTGCCATCTTTTTTGAACGCCGGACGGAGTTTTGCCAGGGCTTCCAGGGTGGTGTCTTCGCGCGGGCCTTCATCGGTGCGGATACGCAATGGCTCCCCTTTGCGTTGGGGAATTTCGACCGGGACAATCTCTTCGTCAAAACGTCCGGCTTTGATTGCGGCAATCGCTTTGCGATGCGAATTCAACGCGAATTCATCCTGTTCGGCGCGCGAGACCTGATATTTTTCAGCAACCACTTCGCCGGTGTTGCCCATATGCCAGTTATCGAAAGCGCACCACAAGCCGTCACCAATCATCGAGTCAATTAATTCGCCATTGCCCATGCGATAACCTTGCCGGGCATTTTTTAACAGATAAGGCGCTGCGGTCATCGATTCCATGCCGCCGGCCAGGGCGATGTCGATTTCGCCGGTTTGAATGGCATTGGCCGCAAGCATGACGGCGCGCAGCCCTGACCCGCATACCATATTCACCGTAAGCGCAGAAACTCGGTCGGGAATACCTGAACGAAGCGCCACTTGCCGGGCAGGGTTTTGCCCGTTGCCCGCCTGCACGACATTGCCCATCAACACTTCGTCAACCAAAGCCGCTTCAATACCGGCGCGTTCGATTGCCGCACGCGCCGCGACGAGGCCCAAATCAATGGCGTTTAAATCTTTGAATTGCCCAAGGAGTTTGCCAATCGCGGTTCGCGCTGCTGAAAGGATTATTGCGTCTGTCATAATAGTTACTCCCGATGATGAAAAATTTTTCAAAACTTGAGAATTAAGATTCTACTCTCGGAAATATCGCTGCAAAAGGCCCAGGGGGGTGCAATTCTTAGGTTGCGCTTTCGTAAGCACCGCGCAACGGGTTCTCAGAAAACCCTTAAGCTTTAAGTCATTACCAACCCGGTACGGTTTATTGCGAAAATATTGTTCGCGCAATTTCGTGTAGTCTGATTTTGCTCTCAGGTGGTACACTCTGATAATTCTAATGACTGATGTAATGAAAAAAGTTCATCCAGGTCCCAAACGATGACATACCAAGCTCAGGAGTAATTACACACATGCAATCATTAATACTCGCAGGTGGAAAAGGGACGCGCCTTCGCCCGCTGACGATGCACACGCCGAAACCGATTATGCCAATTGCCAATCGCCCGTTTCTACTTTATCAAATCGAACTCTTGAAACATGCCGGCATCCACGATTGTATTTTATCGCTCTCTTATCAACCGCAACGCATCGAAGACAAGCTGGGGGATGGGTCGCATTACAATATGCACATCAATTACACGGTTGAAGCGGCGCCGCTCGGCACCGCCGGAGCCTATCGTCACGCCGCGGCTTTAATCAAAGACACGACGCTGGTTTTTAACGGTGATATTTTAACCGATATTGATTTGAATGACGTGATTCGTTTCCATAAAGAGCAAGAGGCTGTGGCCACTCTCGTGCTGGCGCCGGTCGCGAATCCCACAGCTTACGGATTGGTTGAAACGGCTGCAGACGGACGCATTCAACGGTTTTTAGAAAAACCGAAACCCGAAGAAGTAACCTGCAATACCATCAACGCCGGGATCTACATTCTGGAACCGCGGGTGCTCGATTACATTCCCGAAGGCGAACCCTTTATGTTCGAGTATGGTGTCTTTCCAAAGCTGCTGGAAAACCATGAACCTTTTTACGCCTATATCTGGAATGGCTACTGGCGCGACATTGGCACCAATGCCAGTTACCTGCAAGCAAATTTAGATGTGCTGGCGGGGCAGGTGAAAATTTTGGATTTGCCCGAAAAAGAACGCGGCGAGAAATTTGATGCGACGGCCGAACTGGACGACCGTTCCGTTGTTGACCCGTCGTGCACGATTAAAGCGGGCGCGCAAATTATTAATTCATTCATCAGTCGCAATTGTTATATCGGTGAAAAAGCGCGCATCGAAAATTCCGTTGTGCGCGGCGGCACGCGCATTGAAAACGGCGCGACCATTAAAGATTCAATCGTTGGCAAAGGCTGTCACATCGGGCGCTCCGCAGTGGTCACTCAAGGCGCCACGCTCGGCGATAAATCGGCAATTACGGATTATAGTCAGATTTGATTTGCCATTGGTTATTGGTTACTCGTCATTGGCTCTTCCAATGCGGTGAACGACGAATGACTCGGTTGTAAAAGGACTAAGGACACATGACCAATGACCAAAAGGTAATGATTCGTTTGCCGAATTGGGTGGGCGATGCGGTGATGGCTGAACCGGCGCTCAGAGCCTTGCGCCGCATCTTTCGCGACGCCCACATCACTTTCGTGGCGCGCCATTGGGTTGCCGGACTCTTTGAAGGCGAAGGGTTGGCGGACGGCGTCATCGAGGTGGAAGATGCGCGCGGCTTGTTTGAATCAACCCGACATTTTGCAAGTCTTAAGCGACGCTTAAAGCAAGCCGGATTCGCTTATGCCGTGTTGCTGACCAATTCATTTAGCACGGCGCTCATTGCCCGCGTCGCGGGCATTCCCGATATCGTTGGTTATGCGACGGATGGGCGTCGCGCCTTGCTCAGTACCATCATTCCATTTGAAGCCAATTATCAAACCCGGCATCAGGTTTTTTATTACCTCAACATCGCCTCCGAATTGGAAAAAAAAATAACCGGCACCAGCCGCGTTGATTTTGCACAGGCGCAACCCAGGCTTCGCGCTTCCCAGGCGAGTCGCCAACGAGCCGCAGAGCTTTTAGCTGAATTTGATATTGATTTAACTGCACGGCTCTCGCCCACGCCCGAGGCCCTTGAAAATCGCCAACCGCAAATTGCCAATCGCAAGCTGCTGGTGGTCAACCCCGGCGCCACCAATAGCCGCGCCAAACGCTGGCTTGCTGAACGGTTCGCCGAGACGGCTGATAGATTGGCAACACAAGACGATATGCAACCTCTCATCATTGGCGCGGCGAGTGACCTGGAGGTTGCCAATCGCGTCCAAGGGTTGATGCGAACCCCGGTCGTCAACCTGGCCGGGCGAACCAGCCTTGCCGAACTTAAAGCGCTGTTGTCGTTTTCAACACTCATGATTTCAAATGACACGGGAGCCGCGCACGTCGCAGCGGCGCTCGGGCTTTCGACGGTCGTCATCTTTGGCCCGACCGAGCATTTTGCCACGCGTCCGTTTTCCGATGGCGCAATCGTTGTGCGTCAAGAGGTAGATTGTTCGCCCTGTATGTATAGAGATTGCCCGATTGACCATCGTTGTATGACACGGGTTGAGGTGAGTGGGGTTTACGAACAGGCAAAAAGCTTATTAAATCACCCCGCAGATAAAGCTCGATTTGAAGTTTAACAAGACCTGTGGGGCCCGTTTTTGCGCGTATCCGCGTCATACATCAGGTCTTGAAAAACTACGGATTTTTATGGCTCACGTATTTACCCCGTACAATCCAATTGAATCTTTACTTCGCCTCTAATCCATAAGTCTTGTCCTCGCAATAAATTTATATTGGTATCGCGCTTGCTCTTCTATTTGCCGATGAAAAAGAGCATCAAACAACTAAATATCGCGACTGGCAGCCTCAGAGTAGCCCTCTGGTCTGTTCTCATCCTTTTCGCTTTAGCGGCTGGGGCCGTCTTCTCGCAATCGCAATCCGGGCCTCCGAAAAACACAACCGATGAGTCGAATCCGGCGGTTGCCGCCTTCAAACAGCGTGTAAAACAGTATGCAGATAAGCGCGAACAGTTGGAAACCAAGCTGCCCAAATTATCAAAAGATGCCACGCCTGAAAAAATTCGGGAACACGAACTGGCTTTTGAAGAGTTGGTGCGCCAGGAGCGGCTAACCGCAAAAGTGGGCGATCTATTCACCGCCGATATTGCCCAGTATATCCGTAAAACGATTCAGGAGAATTTCAAGGGTACAAAACGCCAGCGTTTGAAAAAAGAGGTGTTGGATGAAAAGCCCACCGAGGTTCGATTGCGCGTCAATTACCCTTATCCAAATAGTGAAAAGGTGGTTACCATGCCGCCAACCCTTTTACTGAAACTGCCGGAATTGCCGAAACAATTGCGCTATGAGTTTGTCGGTCGCCATCTCATTCTGCTCGATAGAGAGACCCGGCTCATTCTTGATTACATGGCCAATGCACTGCCGCAGTAAGGCATGCTCAGGAGGAAGGTTATGAGAAAGATGATTTATTCTATTTTCGCAATTGCCTTATTGATTTTTGGAGTCTCTCAGGAAAAGGTGCAAAGCCAGACTTCACCTGCAAATAACAATTTGCAAATCAGTTTGCCGTTAAAGAAAGATTCCGTGCGGTTTGCCATCATTGGCGATACGGGCACCGGAGGCAGCGGGCAAAAACAGGTTGCAGACGTCATCACTCAATATCGAAAAGTTTTTCCCTTTGAGTTCGTTTTGATGATGGGCGATAACCTCTATGGCGGAGAAGCGCCAAAAGATTATGATCAGAAATTTGAAGTGATTTATAAAAAACTGTTAGACGAAAAAATAAAGTTCTATGCCACCCTGGGAAATCATGATACGTCCAATCAACGCTTTTACGATCACTTCAATATGAATGGCAAAGAGTATTATGGCTTCTCAAAAGGCAAAGTGGACTTCTGGTCGCTCAATACGAACTATCTGGATGAACGACAACTCAAGTGGTTGGATGCAGAGTTAGCAAAGAGTAAAGCCGAGTGGAAAATCTGTTTCTTTCATCACCCGTTATATTCTTCCGGGTCGCATGGTTCAAATATGGAACTGCGTCAGGTGCTCGAACCCATGCTGATTAAATATGGAGTGAATGTGGTGTTTGCCGGACATGAACATTTTTACGAACGCATCAAACCCCAGAAAGGCATCTATTATTTTATTTCAGGAGCCGGCGGCAAACTGCGTTCCGGCGATATTAAAGCCTCAGCTTTTGAAGAGAAGGGTTATGACCAGGATTTGTCCTTTATGCTGATTGAAATTGCCGATGACCAATTGTATTTTCAAGTCATCTCGCGCAATGGCAAGACCGTAGATTCCGGCACCATCGCCAATCAAAAACAGAAAGTAAAAGCCGGAAATTAAGCCTAGGAAAAGATGCGATTAAAAAGCTGGCGAATTTCCCTTGTGTGGTGAGCGTACTGAAGATCGAACTCCGCGATAGAAGGAAGCATTAAGGCTTGAGTAATATCGGCAAGCGCAATTTGCGAGGCCGGCAAAACCGAGGTTGGGCGGTCAAGCAGAAGCCGCATCCAATGGTCAATTCTTCTTAAAAACGAATAGCCGTCGAAAAGTTTTTGGGCGTCGTCGTCGGCGAGCGCGCCACGCTCGCCAAGATGTTTAATTAAGGCTGTGGTGCCGCGTTCGGACGGAAAAGCGATACGGTCGCGCAGTTGAATATAACGGGTAATGAAATAAACATCCGTCATACCGCCGGCGCCCCATTTGAGATCCCGCTGATTCAACTTGGCTTTTTCGCGTTCCAGTCGCCCGCGCATCGCCGCGAGTTCTTCTTTAAGCGCCACATTTTCGGCCGCTGCGGCAAATATGGTTTCGCAAATTCGGGCGCGCACCTCTGCGCCGAAGCTCAAATCCCCGGATACTTCACGAACTTTTAAATAGGCGGAATGCTCCCAGGCGGAAGCGCGTTCCGTAAGGTAGGTGAGCAGACCATTCAACCCTTGCGCCAGTTGCCCGTTCTTGCCTTCGGGTCTGAGGCGCAAATCCACCCGATAAATAAAGCCTTCTCGCGTGATGGTCGAGAGGGTTTGCGCGAGTCGCGCCGTGAAATTCGCATAAAATTCCTGCGCCGTTTGATTCATCACCTCTTCGCCGGGCAACCACACCGATGCGTCATCGAAAACCACGAGCAAATCCAGGTCAGAACCATAATCCATCCCTGCATGTCCGAGACGGCCGAGCGCCATCACCACAAAGGGCAGCTCGCGCGCCATATGGAACGATTCAAGCGTCATCGCGGTCGCCAGTTGTAAAGCGGCTTCCGCAAGTGCCGTCTGTGCCAAATTGCTGGCGCGCAACCCATCCGTCGGCGGGTGGGCGTCAGGAGTCGGGAGCGGGGAGTGCAAAGAGCGCTGGATTCCAGATGCCGGACTCTGTAGGGTGGTGGCTAAATCGCGATAGCCAATGGCCAGGATTTGTTGATGCCAGAGTCGGCGCAGGGTAT
>JBIOWC010000861.1:0-9094 GCA_044868105.1 Blastocatellia bacterium | reverse complement strand
CGGCTTTTCTATTGTTGGGAGGTTTTGATGAGCAGCACAAATTCAAGATTCAAGTTTCAGGCTACTGGACATCAGTTAAAGAACTTTAAACTCGCGGCTTTGTTATTCATTCTATTTTTTGCAATCTCCATTTATGCGCAACAAGGATGGTCAAAGATCACCGTGCTCAAACAGGGTGACCAACCGGCAACCGTCAATGCAGTTTTCTATGACGGAGACAATATCTGGCTGGCTGGGGCAAATGGATTGGTGATGCGTTCAACCGATGACGGCCGCGCCTTCAGTGAAATTGATGTTGGCGTTAAAGATGGGTTGAACGATGTGTATGCCAGGCGCGACCGGATATGGATAGTTGGTGATGGCGGGGTGATTATTTCCAGCACGGATAAAGGCCGAAGTTTTAACAAAAGTTCTTATGACGCAAACCGCCGGGCTTTACATCGTCCCCAAGACCATTCCTTAGACCTCTATTCGGTCGAATTTGAAAATAATGACGAAGGTCACATTGTTGGCGATGAAGGCTTGATACTGGTTACGCGAGACGGGGGCCGGAACTGGTATGAGCAGAGCAGCGGCACCAAAGAGCAGTTATTCCATTTGAGCATACAAGGCGATGAGGGTTGGGTAGTTGGAACGAAGGGAACAATCCTGCACACCAATGATGGCGGGCAAAGTTGGTATCCGCAACGCTCCGGGGTAGATGTTGATTTAAATCGTGTCTATTTCATCAGCGACAAAATTGGGTTAATCACTGGCGATAAAGGCGTGTTGTTGCGCACCGACAGCGCCGGAGCAACCTGGCAAAAAATGGACACCAGTGCTCAAGAACCGTTATTCGGTATCAGTTTCGTTGATAAGAAGACCGGCTGGGTAGTGGGTTATCAAGGGCGGGTCATCCGCACCTATGATGGCGGCTTGCATTGGGTTGATCAGGTCAGCAATACCGACATAGATTTATTTTCGGTTTCGTTTAAAAACGAGCGCGGTTTTGCCATTGGGCGGGATGGCGTAGTGATGCGATATTTCGAGCGCCGCTAACCAATTTGGTCCGCAGATTCCAGCTTTGCTCTTGGCAATCTGCGGACTGGACTGAATCCTTCCGGTAAGTAATCAAACAAAAAAACTAAACTCCAGTTCACTTCGATTATAAAAACATCCCGACTGAATAGCGCTGAGCCAATCCTAAATTTCAATTTTGAAAACAGTGTATCCGCTATTTTTGAAATATATGGAAATCTAATTGTTGACCTTGGGTGTATATTTTGTTATTTTCACAACCTCATATCTCGGCAGATATTTTAATTAGCCCTTTGATTTGGAAAAAGATGGCTTCCCCTTTTCGGTAATGAGGAGTCATTACCAGAAATAACTTATTGAAAGAACAAGAATCAAAAGCTGAGCATTCCGCTTGATTTGAAATATTGGGTTGAAAACTATGTACCAGTCTTTATTTGCTAGACTGCTTACAGGAAACGAAAAAGAGGCACTACTGCGTTGTACAGCATCGGTTGTGAAGGAAGAGTCACAGCGAGCTGAAGTCATTCTGTTATCGGCACAAGGCAAGACGATTGGCGAAATCAGCGATTTTTTGGGGTTTCATCCCACCAATATTAAAAAATGGATTCGCAGCTTTAATGAGAATGGGCTTGAAGGGATAGCGGTTAAAAAACGTGGACCGCAAGGAGGTCCGCGCCCGACTTTCACCCGTCAACAGGTACGTGATATTGTCAATCTCTCAAAGACCGCTCCCGCCTCACACGGTCTGAAATTTAAGCAATGGACACCACAAAAGCTGGCTGATTTTGCGGTCAGCGCAGGCATCGTCGAACGCATCAGTCACGTTACTGTCAGGCAAATCCTGAAGAAGCAGGACGACGTTGAAAATCAGAACTACGCGAACTACGAGACTGGGTCAATGATTCAAAACAATTCCAATGTTGCAGTTGCCTCACATGTACAGAGCGGCAAATCTGCTTTGAAAAATTCTGAATATGAAAAAGCGATAGCGCATTTTCAGACGGCATTGGCCGAAGGAATTGCCAACATAGAGGATGAGGCGAACCTTCGTTGTTTGCTCAGTCAGGCACTGGAGGAATTGAGTCGTTATGAAGACGCTCATAATGCCATCCGCCGTTTTGAAGAGGCCAAAGTCTTAAATCTACTCACGCCACAAACACGGGCGCGCGTCAGATTGCGAATCGGTTGGGCCGAGAGTTGGTTGGGAAACTACCCGGAAGCTATTGCGGCGTTTAATGAAGCGAAGAAAATATTTATAGAATTACAGAATGAAGCGGGGATCAGCGAAGCGCATTATGCGCTGGGTCGAACCTATATCGAAATTAATGAGCTGCGAATTGCCCGCGACCATTTACTGACCGCGATTAATTTTCAAAGAAACATCCTGGATAAAGAGTTGCTCGCGCGAATCTATTCTCGCCTGGGAACCATTGATTTCAGTGAAGGCTCATTTGCGAGTATGAAGGAGAACCTCTTAAAAGCGCTCTCCTTTGCCGAAAATTCAACCAATAATAATTTAATCGGCATGATTTTGCTCAATCTAGGAGCGGCCTTTCTAGATGATTATGTAATTGAGCAGGATAAAGTAGCCAAAGAGAAGAAACGTGCCGTTGAATATTTAGAGCAAGCGGTCAGCCATTTGGAAAAGGGCGGGCACAAGGATTATCTGGCGCTTGCTTATAACAATCTAGGCGATAATTTACGCGCCAGTGGATTTTGGGATAAAGCCGCCAGCAGTTTAAACAAAGCCATTGAAGTGGCGCAGAAATACGCCAAGCCGAGCTATGAAGCAACGGCGCGTATTACGCTTGCCGAGATGCTTTGTGGTCGCGGCAGTTATAGCGAGGCTGAAAAGCATTTAAGACAGAGCCTGACTTTGATAGGGGATGGGGTTGACAAATGGTTGGAGAGCAATGCCTTGCGCATACTGGCAAATGTTTTTAAAGGGCTAGGAAGATTGGATAGCGCGTTGCGGACTTTAAGAGAAGCTTTACAGCTTTCAACCTCAATCGGCGATCTACATGGCGTTGCCCTGTCCCAAATCTATTTGGCCGAATATCATTTTTTGCAAAATAAGTACGACCAGGCCGGAGAGTATATTGAGCTTGCGCAGGGGCGATTAAAAGAAGAGAAATCGCTCTTTATGTCGGGATTGATTCAACGTTTAACGGGGCAGCTGGAAGCGGCATCCGGACGATTTGCGGAGGCCAAACAGCATATTGCCCAAAGTCTCTCTGTCTTTACCACCACCGACATTCCTTACGAGCTTGCCAGAAGTCATTATGAAATGGGGGTACTTCTCAAAAAATCGGATGACCTGAAAGGCGCCCAAACGCATTGGCAACAAGCCAGGGATATTTTTGAGAGGTTAGGGGCGTTGGTTGATATAGAAGAGACAAAAATTGCTTTGGCATCGGCAACCTCAAGTGTTGTTGATGAACGGAAAGCGGCGCAAGTCACACTGCCCAGTGATGTCCTTTTAATGCAGCGGTTGATTGAAGCCTCGGCCTCAAGCGAGTTGCTGGTAAGAGAGTTAGCTGCGGTGATTTATGATAATTTCCCGGTGGCCGCAGTGATGGTTTGCAAATATAGCGACAACGGGTTGGTCGACCCGCTTTCAATGCAAGGCGTGAATCGTACGGAAGCCGAATCCATTCTCGCGGCATTTGAGACCCGCGGAATTGAGAAAAGCGAACGCATCGCCGATTGGCAGGTACTCAAAATTTGTGATGATTTGAAATCGCCGATTTTATTGTATATCCGTTCAACATCAATTTTGGATGTTGGCAGGTTACAACCGTTATTAAAGCAGGCTGAACTGGGATTAGAGACCTGTTCTCTACGCGCCGTGGCGCGTGGCGGGGTAACCATAAATTTTGAGCAACGAGTAAAAGCGGTGATGCCCGGTTTCATTGTTGGCAGCCAATCTATGTCTGATGTGATTAACAAAATTCAAAAAATCAGAACCAGTAATGTGACGGTTTTGATAACCGGGGAATCTGGAACGGGTAAAGAGTTGGTTGCCCGTTATATTCATACGGAGTCAGCAAGAGCGCGAGCGATTTTCTTACCCTTCAACTGCACGGCAACGCCAAAAGAAATCATTGATAGTCAACTTTTTGGACACCGCAGAGGCGCGTTTACAGGGGCAACCGATAATTATCCAGGCATCATTCGTGCTGCCGATGGCGGCACCTTGTTTTTGGATGAAATTGGCGACTTGTCTCTCGAAGTTCAACCAAAACTCATGCGGTTTTTACAAGAATCAGAAGTCCAACCCTTGGGAGAAACGCGACCGATTCGCGTAGATGTCAGAGTGTTAGCCGCAACCAATACGGATCTAGAGCGAGCCGTAGAGGATGGACGTTTTAGAGCCGATTTATTTCATCGGCTGAATATTATCCGTATACATGTTCCACCGCTCAGAGACCGGAAGGAGGAGGTCCCTATTCTCGCTTCTCATTTCCTAGAACATTTTGCATCCCGTTCGGGTAAGTCCGGAATTCGGCTTACTCAAGATGCCATAGATGCTTTAACCTCATATGAATGGCCCGGAAATGTTCGGCAATTGCGCAATGAGGTTGAGAGAATGGTAGCCTACGCTTATGAAGATTCCACTATTACGGCTGATGATTTATCTACGGAAGTGTCTAACCCCAAACGCCAACAGTTAAGAGTTAACCCCCGCAATGGAAATGAGAAGGTGAATGAATCTTACGGCAATTTGAATCATTTAAATAACGGCTTAAATGCTGCAATGCCAAACAGTTTTGATTGGGCAACGAATGGAACTGTCAAATTGAAAGATGCGACTGCGAATTTGGAGAGACAAATCATCCGTGTAGCTTTAGAAAAGAATAAAAACAACCTTTCAAAGACCGCGCTTGAGCTAGGGTTATCGCGTCGGGGATTGCGATTAAAGTTAGCGCAACTGGGAATTTCAAAAGACGAAAATTAAATCTCACTTTTACCCTCTAAAGCTTGACAGGTAAAATATTTGAAAATAATATCCAGTCGCTACAAGCGGTTCTGAAATGAAGTTAAATATGTGAAAAATGGTTCCACTGATACGGAGTTGCCAATTGTTTGAAAACTTTGTATCCATTGCTCGGGAATTCTCAAAGGATCACCACTCGGTATTAAAGCTTGGTTATATTTAAGTTCTTTGTTATCAATCCTGAATTGGCAGAGAAAATATGTTTGAAATAACCGAAATCTGGCATAGATTATGCTTAAATACGCGGGATTGCAGCCTCCATCAGTCTGTCAACTTCAGTATTGCTGACAAAGTAACGTGATGAGCTTTACAGGTAAATAACGGGAAATTATATGAAGGTGAAAAAAAATAGTTTCTTTCAGCGAGTTCTAGTTAGTAATTTTATAGTCCTTTGCGTCGCAGCCTTGTTAGCGCCTTCGTATTCTTTGGCAGGCAATTCGGTGTTTAATATAACGGCAGTAGACATCAAGGGACTGACCGGCGATAACAATGTTCAATTTATTTTTGGAAGATATGTGCTTACGGCTCAATACTCGCCCTCAAACAAAATTGATGATAATAGCACTTTAAAAGATTTAGATAATCATTATCTCTACCTTATTGATACCAAGAAATCCAAAGCGCAACCCGTAGCGATTGATTTGGTCGATTGCTTTTACCCAACCAAGCTTGTTTACAATGAAGAAAGTGAAGCGGTTTTTTTAAGAGCCACTCAAATTGTCGAAAGTAAAGATGTCCATGGTGAATATGAAGCTCGCGCTGTCATTGTGCGTCTTAGGGTCAATTTGGATGAAGACGGTAAGCCTTTATTTGGAGAGCCGGTGGCGATTCCAATTAAGGGGAGAGGCGATTTATTCGATGCGGATGCGCCTGATGACTTTTTAGTCAGTCGGGACGGGCAGAAGCTAGTTTGTTCAAATGGGGCTTCGATTTTTACAGTAGACTTGGAGCAAGGTTATTTATATCGAGTTGATTTTGCAGATCTTGGAAGTTATGACCCGGAAAAGAACTTCATCTCTTATTTTGGGTTGGACGAACAGAGTAATACCTTGACTGTGGTAACCAGTCAAAAAAAGAATATTGGTAATGATGTTTGGAAACATTTTTCGGTAATTAAATTTTATCATCTCAATAGTGAGGGGAGTCTCGATCCGATTAAGCAGGTAGAGTTCCCGGATGGTGTAGCACTTGCTCCGGGGAGCAATGTGGTGGTTAATTGGGATAGCGATAGAAGTAATCCCGGAGATTTTGCCTATTTTGCAGCTACAGATGGAAATCTATATCAAACGAATCTTGGCGATAAGGATAGCGCGATTGAAAGCCTTTCATCTTTTGAAGCTTTATGGCAAAACGGAACACTCGAAAACACCAGTCCAGTAATCGCATCCTATGATAAAGAAGAGCGTGTTTTCAAGCTGGTCAAAAAAGGGTTTATAGATTTTATAACCCGCCCTGCGAATATAACCCGTCCAGCTAATGGGTCAAAAGGTAAGCTTGGGCAAATTACCCGTCCGGCAAATCTCCATTTATCGCTTGATGGTGGTGCGGTTGTGGTCGCACAATTCGGCAAAAAGAATCGGATTGTTCACAAGAAGTCTTTTGTTGATCCGTTTGCCGAACAAGGCGGAGTCAACCTCTTTTTTAACGATACACATCAGGTTTTGCTGTCAACCTACTCTGGAAAGATATTTAATCTGAATTTAGCCGCTGGCATTGATAGCGCAGAGGTGAAACTTCTCGGGGAAGTTGAGTCCAAAGTAGATGGAATATCCTATTTTGCCGCCCGCGACACCTTTGTTGCCACTAAGGCTTTTGAAGCGGATGAAGAGGGCAATATAACGAGTTCCGGTTCTGTACTCTTAGCCAGACCTCGAGACCCCAGTTTTATAACGATTGGGGCAAACTTGTTTCAAAATTGGGTTTCTAGTGAGAGATTGGTTGCCGGGAACTTTATCGGCTCAATTCGCAGACCTTGCAATGTGAGTCGTTAGGACAGGGTTCCTGAGTTTTTCAACTTTGATTAATCTGGTATCAAAGATCAGGCAAAGATGATTTGGATCTTTGTCCTTTCAGAAGTTTGTTTCTGTTGCAGGATTATCTGTGATTGAGGTGTTTTTATTTGCCTCACTCTTTTGGAGATTAAGGAGAAGAGAAATTATGAATCTGAAGAGAGCGGTTATTATTTTAGTTTTGGTCTTCGCCTTAGTTGCTTTAGCCATCCCGTTTGCCAACTTGAAGGCACGGGCATCGGCTCCGGCAAATAATGCGAAGGTCACAAAGCCTATAAGCCTAACGGGCACTCCGAATGTCGTGACTCAAAATAAGTCAGAGACAATTCAGGATATGAGCGGCAAAATTAAACCCGAAGTTTTAGATACTTTGGGCATTCGCCGCGTAAAAAATGCTGATAAAAGCAAACTAGTTGCAAAAGCATTACATCAGGTTTCAGGTGGCAATCCCGATGCCGTAATTACACAAAGACCACCTGACGGAAAATTTTCAACAAATGGCACGCCACCACATGTTGCTGGTCCGCCACTTGTAGGTCAACCTTTAGTCCTCAATTCTAATGACGCACTGTCGGCAGCGCTGATTACCACGATTGGCGGTCGGGACACTCAGTTTTCTGAAGTTGCCTTGATTGCTGATTGGGATGGTCGTGAAGATTGCACGGCGGATCGCGGAACAAAGATTGACGATTTCTCGACGGTTGAACCAGACAATGATTTTACGCTAACCCGAGCCGCAATCTCTGAACATACGCGCGGCAATGGTCATCCGTTTTTCAATGTTTACTATTACGGCGATAGCCTTGGAAATGTCTATGCAGGTATTGACCTGACGGGCAATTCTTTGGTTGATGTCATCTTCAGTATTAATTTTCCAGCCCTGGTAAATACTGGCACTAGCAATGGTTTTACGCTTTTAAACCCAACGGCTGGTGACTGTATGGATGACCAAGTGACCGTTACTGGCATCGCTGTTAACCCGGTCGCTGACCTGGGGGATTTTTCTGTTGTTGGTGGTCCCAACCTTTGCGGTATACAGGGCGAAGTCGTTTATGTATCCGTACACGATACCGAAGGTTGCGCTTCCAATGCAGCTAACCAACCAATCCGTACGAGAATTTTTGCCTTTGGAATATCAGAAGGTTCAAATGCGGGCGGCGGGTTTGTAACGTTCACCAACGTTCGACAAATATTGCGTAGCAAATTCTCCAACATTGCCGGCGTTGCTGTCGATGACGACGGTAGCCTTTACTATCATCTCGTTGATTTAATCCAATTCACGGGTGGTAGTATTTTTAAGGCGACAGAAATTTGCCGCACGGTTGCAGCTTGTGGCGAAGCCAACCCGCGAATTAATCGCGTCATCAATACGATTCCCGACCCACCAACCTTAAATAGCTGGACGGGAACCGCCTCAAATCCCATCGTCACTGCCGCGGGTGTGCGGAATACCAACTACGGTGGCGGTTCATCAACGACCTTCGGTAATGTCGTCAGCCTTGCCACAGGATCGTGTAACGTGTTGTATGCGGCCGTCTCGCGCTCGCTGGTGAGCACGGATGATGGCTTTACCCAAGCAACCGAAGGCTTGTTCCCGGCACCGGCGGCTTTTACGGCTGGAACCCCTTCGATGGTTATCAGCTTTGCCGATTGCTCTGGTGCATTTGACATTTGCTCTGGCGAAACCGGCGGTTCAGTGGTCACCAATGTTGGCGGCACCTTGCCGGTTGCTAACGGGATAGCTGATGCGGCTACTGCAAGCACAACATCAATAGTTCCTGGTGTAAATAACTTCCGTATATTTGTCCAAGGAAGAGGTCCAGACCTGGCACCGCCAGTTGGCGGAACAGCGGTTGTACCGGGTACACCGGCTGGTCTGCTCAAAGTAGATATGCAGATTGACTATACAGAGCACAGCGGTCTGGTAGTCAATGAAGAAGGTACAGTGTTTGTCGTTAGTGGTGGGTCACCTGCCGGTGGTGGCAAGAACCCCTCGCCGATGTTCACTGATATACTCTGCTTTGAAGATATGTGCCCGATGGATCGGCGCGCCGATTTTGTTGACCTCAGA
>JBIOWC010000860.1:0-3521 GCA_044868105.1 Blastocatellia bacterium | reverse complement strand
GTGCGGCAGTTGTGCAATGAGGTGCGGCGGATAGTGGCATACAGTGATTCGGGAAGTATTGTGGCTCCGGATTCCCTCTCGGCGGAAATCATCACCGCTGGCAGTGAACTTCAACTGACCGCGAAAGGGAGCGCCAAAGCGCGTCCAGGCGATCGGGTGGAGGATGGGACATCCACACTTCAGGAAGCCACAGACGAGCTCGAACGTCGAATGATTCAAGAAGCCCTCAGAGGTTCGAAAGGCAACATCGCGCAAGCCGCCAAAAAGCTGGGGCTCTCGCGCATGGGGCTTTATCTGAAAATGAACCGCCTGAGATCTCCGAATCCAAAGAAAGCACGGATAAGATAAACTGTTTAACAGAGGTATGATGCGATTGATCGAAGAATTTTAATCTATGTTTAATGTTGCTGTTTACTCCGCTTATTCATTTATCACAAAGCCCCAAATAGGCTTGTCAAGCAACTAGACACTGTGTAGCTCCTTCACACTCAGGCTAATCATTATTCCGGGATGCTTTACAACGACTACTACTTCATAGTGTCTATCAACTAGACAGCCTATCTTTCTTAACCAATTCACGAACGCTTAAAAAGAGCGAATTTCAAAGCGATTAAGCGCGAACGATTCTGGCATATTCATTGCTATAAGATGCAGTGATTGAGTCAAGCAAAAATCGTAGTAAGCCTTGTTTGCCTTAACGCTCAGGGTTCTATTGCCTGGGAGAACAGCTAATCAACATTCATCTACCGACAGCGGTTGATAACTGCAAAAGGCGCAATGGTACCAAACAGGAATCCCGCAGATTGCGAAGGGCTTTGGTGTTTATTGCGCCTTTTGGGGTTATCGAATCATCTCAATTGAATTTCATAAACCGCCCCCAAGCTGATCGTCTACGATCCCTTGCGAGGGCAGCCTAGGCGGTTCTCCCTAGAGCATTGATTCGAATAAACTGGCAATCAATTGGGCATCATCACCCGGATGGTGAATTCATCAGGTAAATTTACGAGGAGCAACCCATGTCACTTAAACAATACATGTGTGAGCACTGCAAACGAGCGGTTGAATTTTTATCTATAGAAGAGGCGATGGGCGTTGCCAACTGCTCGCGCCGGACAATCTACAATTGGCTCAAGTCTCAAAAGCTGCATCGCATCACGACCATCAGCGGCCGAACATTAATTTGTCGGTCATCGCTCTTTCGTCCGATAGACCGGTCTGCGGTCTCTCAACTGAATTAAAGGCAAATTTATACAGAGGTTCAAAATGTTAAAGAGAAAAAATGAGGGTATGGTAAACTTCACTCAAATTCGGTTCGCTGATAAATGTAAAGATGCGCGATTCGATAGAACAATCGAATGCGCCTTAACCATACGGCTAGTACCTGGCAACGATTAGCTTATGGTCTGAACAGACATTCAAAGAGAAGTTAGGGCAAGAGATCTTTATGGCTAATAAGAAAAATCTGGCGTATCAAAATCTTCAAGACACTTTCGCATCGGGAAAACTAGCCAAAGATGAGAGTTGTTATGAAGAGGCGATTAGCGATTTTCAAGCGGCCTTGAAAATGAAGCCTTCTATAGAAGATGAAGCCCAAATCCGTTGCCACCTGGCTGAAACCTACGAAAGACGCGGCATGTACCGCGAGCAGTTAGAAGCGGTCAACAAATATGATGCTGCAGCAAAACTGGCGCGGTTCCCTGAGCTTTTGCAAATCAGGTTACGAGTACAACTAGGCAGAGGCTACACCTACAACAACGATGTGCCGCGCGCTATCGCCTTGTTTAATCAAGCCCTGAGTCTTGCTTCCCAAACGGGGGATGATAAGGAAATCGGGGATTGTCATTACGGGTTATGCAGCGCTTATATTCAGATTTCGGAAATGAGGATTGCCCGCGACTATTGTGAATCAGCATTAGAGCACTATCGGCGGATTGGGGTCTGGCGCGAAATCGCTTTATGCTATAACCAATTAAGCGTTATTTATACCCATGAAGGGTACTTACAAACAGCTCTAGAATATACCAATAAAATGCTCTTATTAATTGGAGAAAGAGAAGACCATGATTTACTAGGCAGAGCTTACCAGTGCAACGCTTCTATTAGCATGTTTATTGAAATGCCAAATGAGATCATTATTGAAAATCTGGAGAAGTGTATTGAACATTTGCGCCATTCAAAAAATGAATCCTTCCTTGCTGCTGGATATAACATTCTTGCCTACTTCTTAATGCTTATAGGTGATTTGGAGAAGGCAGAAAAGATCAGTTATGCCGCTTTACAAACATATAGAAACTTAACACGGTTAAGATTTCTTGGTGAACTTTATGATACCTTAGCACAAATACATCTGTTACAAGGTAAGTTACAAGAAGCGGACATAGCTATCAAAGAATCAAAAAGCGCTTTTTCTGCATTCAAGCAAAAAAGTTCTTTAGTCATTGCTGACGAAATAAACTTGTACATTACTATAGGGCGAAAGCACCTACTTGAAAATGATCCTAAAGGTGCTATTGAAAATTTACAAAAAGCTGTTCATTACTCTACTTCCTTAAAAGCAAATTGGCACCTTATGGAAACACATATCTGGCTGTCTGAGGCACACCTAGATCAAGATGATTTAGAAATTTCTAGTAGAATTGTTGAACAGACGCATAATAATATGAGTTTATTCCCGAATCTAGTAATGTTTGGGTTTCTCTTACGCATAGAGGCAAAAATTGCAGTTCAACACCGCAATTTTGCTGCAGCAATTCAATCTCTTGAACAAAGTAATTCACTTTTTGATATTCGTGGAAATAAATACCAACGTGCGGTCAACCGTATTGTGCTGGCGGGCATTTTAGAAAAACATGAAGCTTTTGATGAAGCAATTAAAGAAGCTGAAACGGCATTGATCGTCTTCGAGAGCATTGGAGCTGCACTTGACGCTCGCAAAACCAAAGATTTTATTGAGCATCTAAAAATTCAACGTTTAACAATCCCTCCAAAGACAGAAGCGCCAGCCTATCGTCGCCCACTGGAATTGGCTTCGGCAGTTGACGGGTTTATGGCTCAACGCATTCTGCAAGCTTCTATATCCCGCAAACTTGTACTTCATGAACTCGCTTCTATTGTTCAATCCATCACCGCCAGTAAAGCTGCACTTATCTTTGAATCTAAATCCAAAGATAATGAAATCACTCAAACGACAACAGAATACGCGATTTCAGCATTTGTCGGGGTGCCGGAATCCGAACTCACAACTGAACTTGAATTCATCAACGGAATTTCTCAAGAGGACTATTCGCATTACTTCGTTTATAGATTTAGTGATAACCATCAATCCAACTTCCTTCTCCGTATTATCGAACCAAAATCCGAACAGTTTATAGAAGGAAAAATCACCATCAAACCTTTATTGCATCTCGTCCAACATAGCCTTGAACTCAATTTTCTTAAGTCGAACCAGAAAAAACCTCGCGTCTTCAATCCCGAAGAGATGCTCGCTCAAATCAAAATTCCCGGCTTCATCTGTGCCAGTC
>JBIOWC010000859.1:0-6806 GCA_044868105.1 Blastocatellia bacterium | reverse complement strand
AAGGATTGCAAAATCAACGAGACGGAACGCAAAGGCTGGCGGGGCGATTCGAATGTTGATTTCTCACATACCTGCGATACGGAAGGCGGCAGTTCCGGCGCTCCGGTCTTTAATCAAGAGCGACAGCTCATTGGCATTCACCATCTCGGATTTGAATATGCCGAAGCCCCGACCTGCAAACAAATCGATTCGCTCAACAAAGCCGTGCGCATTGAGAAAATCGTTGAATACCTTCGACAGAATCATCCTGAAATCTATGGCAAGCTAGAAAAAATAAATAAATGGGAAAAAAATAGATAAGCGGCTGCCCAGGCCAATCTTGCGCAGCCTATCAGTGGTCTAAGGGAGTAAAGTTACAAGCGAATATTAGTCTCCGCTTCATTACCGCAAAGATTAAAGCCAAGCTTAATTTCTAAAAAGAAAGACCTCCGAAGACAGTCCGGCGCTTACGACTCGGATTGAATTATCGCCAGCCTTGATGCCCATATTTTTCGCTTTACCCTTTAATTTAATCGAACTGTTGCCGCCTTTTTTAATAAAGCCTGATTGGTCTATGTCGTTGATGAATACTTTTGCCGCATCTCCAAAGGCGCTGCCTGAAATGGTGAGGATTTTCGGCGTCGTAAATTCCGCACTGGTAATCATCGGGCGCATATTGCGATTGATTTGATAAGCCCCGCGCCCGTAAGTCGCCACTTGAATTAAGCCGCTCTTTTGCGATGTAAAAGCCGTAACCACCGCCGGGGGCATTCCCTGATTAAAATATTCCCAATTTGCGCCGCTATCTTTTGACTGAAACACGCCGATGTCCGTTCCCGCATAAAATACATTGGCCTCGATTGGGTCAATCAAAAATGCGTTGGTCGGAATATCAGGTAGATTGCCGCTCAGGTCTAGCCACGTTTGCCCGCTATTCGTGGTCTTGAAAATATGCCCTGACCCGAAACCCGATACCGTCAAATAAGCGATAGCTGAATTTGTCGGGTCAACAACAATACTGGTTATGGTGCGGTTCGGAACGCCGGCCGATACATCGCTCCACGTTAGGCCGGCATCGGTTGATAACATCGCCCGACCTTGACGCGAACCCGTGTAAATCACATTGGGGTTTGCTGGTCCTACGCCTATCGCATTCAATACATCGGCTCCGGCCGGGGTCAAGCCTTTAGTTAAATCCAGATTTCCGGCGGGCGCTGTCCAACTGCTCCCTAAATTGGAACTGACAAATAGTCGCCAGGTTCCGAAATAGAGGGTCTGGTCCAGGCCATTAGCCGTGAAAGGCGGATAGAAAGCGATACGCGGACCGCTTGACGGTTCCCCAAACGTAGATTCAAAACCGATTTGTGTATCGAATGAATTGGTGTTGCGCGAAAAACGATAGACCGAGCCGCGAACATAGGTCGTAAAGACGACGCTGGGGTCAAGCGGATTTATTACCACTTTGCCGCCATCACCGGAGAAAAATTCCTGCCAGAAATTTGCATTCGGTGAACGGCGTTGCGTGCCATTGTCCTGCGTGCCGCCATAGGAAACCGCGGCTTCGGTTGGATGCACAGCGAGGCTGGTAAACATGGTCAGATTCAAAGAGGCATTCAGGCTGGTAAAGCTTTCGCCGCCATTCGTGGATTTGAAAATGCCGCCATCATTACCCAGATAAACGACATTGGAATTGGTTGGCGAAAAGGTCAACGCGTGTTGGTCAGGATGAGCGTTTGATTGTTGCGGCGCATATTCCCAGAAGTTGCCATTGTGACGAAAATTTCTGGTCTTATTCGTCCAACTCACTCCACCATCCGTGCTTTTATAAACATCCCGTGCCCCAAGATAGATGGCGTTCGCATCCGCGGGGTCGGTGAAGATATAGGTGTTGTAGCCGAATTGCGACGGGTCAATCCCGCCATTGCCTGTACTCAGGTTGCGTTCTGTGAAACTGGCTCCGCCGTTGGTGCTGACATAAAAGTTGAGCGTGAGCGATGAGCCAATGAGCCCGCCGGTGTAAAGATAAATCATTTGCGGATTGGCTTGCGCAACGGCGATGCGTATATCGGTCGCACGATTTGAATCATATGGCGTGGTAAAGATTCTCTGCCAATTTTGGCCGCCATTGGTTGAGCGATAAAGCCCTGCGGGGGTGTTCGCTGGTTCATCTATGCGCGCCATCCCTAAATAAATGGTTTGTGGATTCGTGGCATCTAAAACCATATCGCGGGTAAATCCGTTTAACGTCTTCGTCCAATTTACACCGCCGTCGGTTGAAAGATAAAAGCCGCCTCCCTGTCGCGTGTTATCACTGAGTTGGGCGTTTTGCGCCAGGTAAACACGATTGGCGTTGGTCGGGTCAACCACAATTTCCGATGCTTGTCCGCGAATCGGAAGCGTCGCATTATTCACACGTGTCCAGCTGGCACCGGCATTCGTAGATTTCAACACGCCTGTGCCCCAATAACTGCCCTTATAATCGCCCAACCCGGCATAAACAATATTCGGATTACTGTTTGAAAAGGCGATGGAACTTACCGCTAAATCAACTTGATCTTCAGTAGTCGCAGTAAAACTTGCGCCACCATCGGTTGAACGAAAGATACCGCCGGTGGCGCTACCGACCAGAAACAGGTTCGCATTGTTGGGCGCGATGGCAACCGCATTGATGCGTCCACTGGTTACGCCCCAGTTGTTCATAAAAGCTGAAACCGTCGGTGCGGGACCGATGGATTCCCAGACCGTCGCGGATAGATTTTCCAGATTGCTTTCATCACCACGGCTTAACCGGCGAGCCCGCCAGGCTTCGCGACGCGCATCATCGGGGATTTCGCTGAACGGATAGGCGCGTTGAAAGGTGAACCAATCGTTGCGCTCTTCTACTTTATCTCCTTCCCCGAATTCTGTGGCTTCTTCTAACATCGCTGGCGCTAGCACGCCGGTCTCTTTTTCCTCTACCTTTTTACAGGCAAGGATGAAACTGAATAAGAGAATCAACAGACCGATGAAGGCTGGGATTTTACGAGCCATGACTTACTACTCCATCAACAAAAAATTCATACAACTAAAAATTTGGCTTTGCTTTTTATACGGGAGAATGACACCAAGAAATTAATCTAAGGTGATGGATAAAGCAAATCTCAAATTTGGAAGCCATTCTCAACACCAGGAACACGAAGAACCCGAAAGGCGCGAAGCTTTTTATGGTCTTTGTGTTTCTGGCGTTCTTCGTGTTCAAAGTGCAAATTGCGGGGTTATTTTTCAGCCCGGGTTTTCATTAATCAGCGGCAGTCGCCGTTTCAACCTTGGTTGATTCAGCCATCCATTTCTGCAATTTCTCCATGTCTTTGCCAATCGTTCGCGATGCCATAAACAGGACTAGGGCCAACAACACGCCGAGTATTGGAATGATGTACATCGCCGAATGGAGTCCCGCGCCCCGAAACGGTTCGAGCGCCTGTTGCGTTGCTTCTGCAACACCGGCCGTGGCTGCCGCTTGTTTCGTATAATGGTCGCTCAAAAACCCGGTGCCGACGGGGCCTAAGGATGCGCCCATCACATACATGGCAAAAAAGTAGATTGCCATTGCGGTGCCGCGCAAGGAGGGTTCAATCACATCCTGAATCGCTGAATAAACGGTCGAGTAATAAACATACATGGTCGCCATGCCGATTGATGCCAGTAGCGTAAACCCGAGTATATCGCCGGCCGGCCGGGCAATGCCGAGGTACATAAAGGGTACCGTGATGAGCAACGCAATGGCGGCCACAATCATTCTGCCGTTTTTGCGGGTTCGTCCCAATAAATCGCCGAAATAGCCACCCATGATCAGTCCCGGTATGCCTGCCAGTCCGTTCACAACCATGGCAATCAGTCCCGCATTCTTGATGTTTAATGAATGATAGCGAATCAAAAACGGCGCCAGGAATGAGCCGATGGCGTACATATTAAAGTTATGCAACGCGCCCGACAGAATCAACCACCACATGGTCGGTATTGAAAGTACCAGCAGGAAAGGTGAGCCTTCGCGTTTCTTATGTCCGATGCTGTGAACTTCGGTCGCGCCGCGCGCCGGTTCTCTCGTGAAATAGGCCCAAATGGCACAGATTAAACCCGGTATACCAGCAATAAAAAATGCCGAGCGCCATCCCCAGGATTGCGCAATTAAGCCGCTGACCGCATAGCTCAGGGCAATCCCGATTGGCAATCCCAACATAAAGATGGAAACCGCTTTGCCGCGTTTGGTTGCCGGAAACAGGTCGCCAATCAGCGACGTCGCGGCCGGCGCGCAGGTCGCTTCGCCTACCCCTACGCCTAAACGCATAATGAACATCTGCACGAAGTTTCTCGCAAAACCTGAAGTGACCGTCAAGAGGCTCCACAAGAAAACTCCGACCGAAAGAATTTTGTTGCGCGCATATTTATCGGATAACCTGCCGAGCGGCAACCCAACCACCGCATAAATAAGCGTGAATGCCGTGCCAAGTGTGCCGAGCACCGTATCATTCAATCCCCATTCTTTTCGAATCATCTCGCCGACAGCGCCGAGAATCTGGCGGTCAAAAAAGTTCATGGTGTTGATGGCAAAGATCAAAGCCAATGCCAGACCCGCTCTCTCTTTATTACTCATGAAGCCCTCTCTTATTGATGAATTAACCTACAGGGATAATTCGAATTTAGATAGCCTTTGGCAAGGCACAAAAATAGCTGAATTATCGTCAGGTATATTGATTTGCGGCTCTAATTCTAAGCGGATGCCGTTTTATACTGGTGCCTGTTCATGGCTTATTATTCCACCCGCATACTTATTTATTTTCACTGTGAATCTGCTGTTTGAGTACGTTGCTCAACTCTAATATTTTTTGTTCCTGCGCTTTGGCTTGGCTGGAATTTGTTGAATGAACAATTCCGGCAATCGTCTGGCGCAATTCGCGCCGTTTGCCGACAACCGATTCCGAGGGCTTGCGCCCGGACAGTTGCCATTCATTCAAAGCGTTTTTCACTTCATCGTCGGCCGCGAGAATATTGCGCAACGATGTTGGCAACTCCGGTATATATTCAAGACCGTGACAATTGGTACAAAGCAACGCGAATTCGGATGTCGGGGTCGAACTGCCAATGAGATGCGCCCCGTGACATTGCACGCAATCAACTCGCGGCGACTTGCCATCTTCACGAATATGTTTGCCGGTTTTGAAAACCGCAAATTGCGATTGATGACAGGCGCTACAGAGGCCGAGAATCTGAGCGCCCGTCGGTTTGCCGAGGAAATTTCCTTTATGCGCTGCCGCCTTCTCTTTAGCGGTGTTGTCGCCGCCATGACAATTCTCACAACTCAACTGGCGGCGCGCGTGCGTGCTTTGCGCAAACAAGACCATCACTTCATCCTTATTCTTTTGATGACAATCAACACAAGTGTCGGTTGCCTTCTGCGCGTGCCAGACTAAATCAGCATACCGCTGGCTGAACGCATTTACCGAATGGCCTATAAGAAAAGCGATGAAAAAGAGAATGACCATCAACAGTTGAACACTCTTTTTCATGGCGCACCAAATCCCGACGAACTTTGAATAATTTCTTTATTGATGAAGGTGAAGCGACACTTAACGCCCGACGAAATTGGCTTTACGTTTTTCCAGAAAAGCCTGCACGCCTTCGCGGAAATCTTGTGAACGAAAACACGAAGCTTGATTGACCGCTTCATTATCTAAAGCCTCTGCCAGATTATGATGGATGCCGTAATTGAGCGCCTGTTTCATCTTCGCCAGAGCAATGGCGGGCGCTGCAGCCAATTTCTGCGCCCAGGCATTCACCGTGCTGTCGAGTTCAGCAAAGGGTACAACGCGATTGATCAATCCCAAACTCAAAGCCTCTTCGGCAGTGAGCAATTCGCCGGTCGCCATCAACTCGAAGGCTTTTGCATAACCAACGGTTCGGGGCAGAAAAAAGGTGCCACCGCCATCAGGCGCAAGCCCGATTTTCACAAAAACCTGCCCAAATCTTGCCTCCTCCGACGCAATGATCATATCCGAAGCCAGCGCATAGTTGCAGCCAACGCCCGCCGCCGCACCGTGAACGCGAGCGATAATTGGTTTGTTTAATTCACGCATCGCGGCAACCGTCGGATTAACATTTTCGCGCAACATGGCGGTTACATCTATTTCAACCATATTAAAGTCCGGTGAGGGTTGCAGGTCAGCCCCCGCGCAAAAGGCGTCGCCCGCGCCGGTCAGAATAATCACCCGGCTATCATCTTCGGCGGATTCATGAATCGCTTTTCTGAGCAGCGCCAGCGTCTCATTATCTGTTGCATTGCGACGGTCAGGGCGATTAAAGGTAATGCGCTTGATGCCATTTTCAAGCGTAACCAAAAGCTTATCACTATGCGACATAACTTCCTCCGCGACTGGATTTCTGAAAAAATGAGAGGGCGTTATTCTCTATGAAAGCGCAGGGTTTTGCAATGTTATTGACCGCAAAAGCTGTAAATGGGAGTGCCCGATAAAACCGTTCGGCGGTTAATTTTCAAGTTCAACCTAAAGGCGATTGACTGACAAGGCGGGCTTAAAGGTTATCCTGATTCAGTGGTAATTCAACGCTTGAGGGTTCAAGAGAGGTTCCTCACTAAGCTCCCCAAGGTCGCCCGATTCATTGAAATCTGGGTAATGGGTCAGATTGAAAATAGGGGAATGAAATTATTTATCGTTAAAAGAACGGCGGTCTGTCGTCAGCGACAAGGTCATCTTCGGCTGGGGCGGAAAAGACGGATGGCGCTTTATCCGCCCCAGCCGATGGCGCTTTATCCGCTTTTTCCGTCTAATCCGAAG
>JBIOWC010000858.1:0-5980 GCA_044868105.1 Blastocatellia bacterium | reverse complement strand
AAGCCAGAGACGAGCAATGCGTTTATTCTTCCGCACGCCTTCTGCATCAAGATAAGCTACGCCAAGATTGTATTGTGCTTTAGCATCACCTTTACGTGCTGCTTTGCGCATCCACGCGATACCCAATGCTAGATTCTGTTTTGTACCTTCACCTTCAAGGTAACAAATACTTAAATTGTGCTGCGCCTTTATATCTCCAAGTTCCGCAGCTTTTTTGTAATAGGAGAATGCCTTGCGAAGATTCGTTTGGACTCCTTCACCTTTTTCATAGCATAGCGCAAGGTTGAACAACGCCTCTTTATGATTGTATTTTGCAGCTTGTTGAAACCAGAAAGCGGCTTGTATGAAATCCCTTTCGATACCCAAGCCAAGGTCGTAGCAATAACCCACCAGATTTTGCGCATGGATTTCGCCAGCGTTTGCAGCCGCGAGCAGATAAGGAAATGCCTTGTGGTAATTCTTTTTGCCGGCAACACCGTAAAAGAAATTTTGACCGATGATTGACGGATCATCTTCTGGATATTGCATAATAAACCTAACTCAAAAAATCCTTATCGCTGCGTATTGGTGGCTTCTGCAGCTTTCAACCCATCCGGCACCAGCGGTAAGGAGCGCAGGCGTAAGCCGGAAGCCTTGAAAATCGCATTGCTGATGGCCGGAGCGAGCGCCACAATCGGGCATTCACCGGCGCCCGCCGAAGGCAAATCTTTACGGTCAAGCAAGACGGTTTCAAGCTCTGGCACATCGCCAAAACGCGGCACCGGGTAACGCGAAAAACGCGGGTTGAGAATCTTGCCGTTCTCAAAGTCAATGGCTTCAAAAAGCGCGCCGCCGAGGCCTTGAATAATCGAACCTTCAACCTGATTCTTCAAACCGTCAGGATTGACGATAGCGCCGCATTCAAACGCCGTTACCACGCGTTCAATCTTTACTTTGCCGCTTGCGCGGTCGGTCGAAACGGCGGCACAGCTCGCCACATAGCCGCCCTTTTCGAAGCCTCCGGCAATGCCGTAACCGCGACCCGCCGCGGCTGTCGCTTTGTCCCAGCCGAAAGTTTTGGCGGCGGCTTCAAGCACGGCGCGCAGTCTTTCATCCTTCAAGTTATTCAGCCGAAACGCCAGCGGGTCGAGTTTCAGCGCGTGCGCCAGTTCATCTACGTGGACTTCGCGGGCAAAATGATTGGCCGTCGAAGCCAGCGCCCGATAAGAGCCTTGCCGCAGCGGCGAATTGACATTGTGAAATTCAATCTGCTGATGCGCGATGTCATAGACCGGGCGAATCCCTGCGGTGCCGGAATTATAATTGTGAAACTCCCAGGCGGTAATGATGCCATCGGGCGATACGCCGCTTTTTATTTCGATTACACCGGCGGGGCGAAAATAAGCCCAGGTAAATTCCTCTTCGCGTGTCCACACCAGCCTGACCGGTTTACCCGTGGCTTTAGCCAGTCTTGCCGCTTCAATTGCTGTCTCTCCGGTATGCTTGCCGCCGTAACCTGAACCGGTGTCTGGCACAATGACGCGCACCTTTTCTTCCGGCACATGAAAAACATTGGCGAGTTCGCTGCGCACGCCGAACGGTCGTTGGGTTCCTGTCCAAACCGTCAGCTTATCGTTTTTCCATTCGGCAACCGCAGCGCGCGTTTCGAGAGGCGCGTGCGCGATGTAAGCGACGTTATAGCTCTGTTCAAATTTATGCTGAGCCGCCGCCAGCCCATCGGCGATTGAGCCGCGAACATAATTCGGGCGGTTTTCGGCTGCCGCAGAAATCTTTTTCAAATGATTGAAAAGCTCTTTTGCGGAAACCTGCGGCGTGGTTTCCCATTCGGCGCGTATGGCTTTGAGCGCCTCTGAGGCTGTTTGTGAGTCGGGTGCCGTCACCCCAATGAAATCGCCGTCTCGCACAACGGTCACGCCGGCCATACGCTCGGCATTTGTTGTATCAACCGAAGTGAGCTTGGCTCCGAAGGCCGTCGGGCGCAGCACCTTGCCGATGAGCATGCCGGTTAATTTCATATCGGAAGTATATTGATGTTTGCCGGTAACGATGTCGCGAGCGTTGACTTTGTGAAGCGGCTTTCCGGCAATTTTCCAGGCGGCGGGTTGCGCGAGGGGGGTGTCCTGAGCAACGGTCTTCAATAGCTTCTGCCCTTTGGTCAGTTGTCCGAAATTCAAAGCCTGTTTTGTCGCTGGTGAAGTAATTTTGCCATCGGCAACCAGCAGGGAACTGCGTTCGGTTTTTAATTGCTGAGCTGCCAGGTCAATTAACAACTCGCGCGCGGCTGCGGCGACGCGCCTGAGTTGCGGATTCATTGTTGGCGTCGTGAGGCTGCCGAAGGTTCCCGCATCATAAGGGGTCAAATCGGTATCTGCCATCACCATACGAACGGATGACACAGGGACGCGCAACTCTTCGGCAACGGCTTGCGCAAGCGAGGTGCGGATGTCTTGTCCGACTTCAACTTTTCCTGTGTAAACGGTCACCGCGCCATCCTCGCCGATATGCAGCCACGCGCTGATTTCCTGTGGCAAAGCGCGACCGCCGCGCCGCCCGCCGCCGCTACCGGATTCCTGTTGCCCTAAGGCTTCGCCCAAAGTCAAGGCAATCAACAGTCCGCCACCGAGCGTCTTAAAGAAATCGCGTCGCGCCATTTCAAATTGATAGAACGGCAAGGCGCTCAGTTCGTAGCGTTCAACCTCAATTGCAAATTCAATCTCAGGTGCGTTGCCGGGTTCAATCGTCGAATCCTCTTTCAAATTTCGAGTCATCGCGCACCTCCTTTTTTCGCGCTGGCGGCGCGACGAATCGCTGCCATAATGCGCGGGTAGGTTCCGCAACGGCAAACATTGCCTTGCATAGCGCGAATGATTTCGGCATCCGTCAACCCTGAATTTTTTTGGAGCAAACCAACGCCGGACATAATCATACCCGGAATGCAATAACCGCATTGCATCGCTCCGCTTTCAATAAATGCTTCCTGCAAAGGATGCAAGCGACCGTTTTGTTCTAACCCTTCGATGGTGGTGATGTGCTTGCCCGCCACGGCACCGGTTTTCGTGATGCAAGAGCGTGTTGGTTGCCCGTCAATAAGCACAGTGCAAGCGCCACATTGACCTTCGCCGCAACCATATTTCGCGCCGGTCAGGTTGAGTTCATCGCGCAGCACGCTCAACAGACTGCGATCCACATCTGTGGCAATCCGGTGGCGGGTTTTGTTGACCTGAATTTCGATAATATTCATAAGCGCCTCACTGTCTCTAATAGTTCAACCGTTGCGTTGAGCGACTTCGATCAGGGGAATGACTGAAATGATTTTACCGGTTCTCGCAAAAAAGATAAATCGCTGCTAAACGATCGGCTAAGGTTGGCATCCAGGTGAGGTGGAAAGAGCGAAATAGTACGGAAATAAATATCCGCTTAATCCGTTTGGTCCGACAAATCCGAGGACAATCTTATACAGTTAACAGACAATCTTATACGGTTAACAGACAAACTTAATCCTTTACCAGCGAGCCATATCTGGTGGGTAGTCGCGTGATGAAAGCGAAGCGGGTGGAGCAGATTTTTTCAGGCACCGGGCAGTTGAGTTGATTTACCGGTAATTGGGAACATTCAGCCCTAAAATAATATCGCGCCGGCCCATCCACACGCCGTTCTGTTTGGCGAGATGAATAATTCCTGAGCCACAACGATTTTGAACTTTGGCGCGTTCGGCTGCAGTTAGCAGCGGGTCATCATCAAATACATATTCGTCCATCCAGTATTCGTTTTTATCAGGCTCTTTAATAATCGGATGAATGTGCGCGGGGAAAGGTCTATTCGGATAGGGTGCCGGGCGTATGCTGGTGAATTGGTATTCGCCTTTGGCGTTGGTCTTCATCCAACCGCGTAAATGTCCGTGTCGTCGTCCGTGAGTTTGATTCGGCGCGGGTGAGTAATAGCCCGCCGCATCGGTGTGATAGACATAAAGAATGACATTCGGCTGAGGCGTCTTGCCATCCTTTTGATAAATGATGCCACGGATTTCCATCGCTTCACCGGGTTCTGCTGCCGGGTTGAGTTTCGTCGTCCAACTGAGATTTTCCGGCAGGCCTTCGTATATCAACTCACAGCCATCACAACCCCCACCGACTTTGCCCTGTGCCGCTGTGACGCCTGGGTTACTGCTACATTTCGACGCGCCAAATAGTAGAGAAGGGAAGATGGGAAGGGCCAACGACGCGACTTTGATAAATCGTCTGCGACTCGCAACCTGCGAAGTTTGATTGCTCATATGTACCTCCGTTAATTATGAAGTCGCAGATTAGACGTCCTGACCCGGTGTTTTCTTCCCCATAAAAACTCGGAAGCGGCAGAATTCACAATTAAATTCTGCCGCTTCGCAGGCTTACAGGAAATTTTCTGGTCATCTAACAGTCGCTTTAGGTGACCGCTTCCACCTCAGCTTATTTTTTAGGAGGCACCGTTGTTGAAGGCACGCTTGCTGCGGCCTTCTCATCCGTAAGCCCCATCTGCCAGAGCATAAAGGCATAGGTGAATGCCGTTTCGCGCAAGGCATCGTAACGACCCGATGAGCCGCCGTGTCCGGCGCCCATGTTGGTCTTCAGGAGCAAGGGATTTTTGTCGGTCTTGGTGGCGCGCAATTTAGCAGTGAACTTTGCGCCTTCCCAATACGGCACCTGGCTGTCGTTTAAGGAAACCTGAACCAACATTGCCGGATAATTTTTGGCCGCGATGTTGTCATACGGCGAATACTTAATCATATAATCGAATTCAGCTTTCTTATTCGGATTGCCCCATTCGATATATTCGCTGGTCGTCAGCGGCAACGACGCATCGAGCATGGTATTGATGACATCCACGAAGGGCACTTGAGCAACCACCGCTTTGAACAAATCAGGGCGCATATTGACGACGGCGCCCATCAAGAGACCGCCGGCGCTGCCGCCTTGAATGACCAAACGGTCTTTTGACGTATATTTCTGTTTGACCAGATAGTCGCCGCAGTCAATGAAATCGTAAAAGGTATTCAACTTTTTCATCATGCGCCCTTGTTCGCGCCAATCTTCGCCGAGTTCGCCGCCGCCGCGAATGTAAGCGGTCGCATAAATCACGCCTCTATCGAGCAAACTCAAACGATTCGAGGAGAAGGTTGGCAGACCCGATGACCCATATGAACCATATGCATAAAGCAGCATCGGCGCTTTCCCGTCGAGTTTTACATCTTTGCGACGCACTACCGAAATCGGAACTTTGGTGTTATCGCGCGCTACGGCCCAGATGCGTTCGGCGACATATTGCTTCGGGTCATAACCGCCCAAGACGTCCTGCTGTTTTAGCAAAGTGCGTTTGCGTGTAGTCATATCATAATCATAGGTCGAAGGCGGGGTGACCATTGATTGATAATTGAAGCGTAACGTCGTGGTATTGAATTCGGCATTTGCGCCCATAAACAGCGTGTAATCGGGTTCCGGTGTGGTGATGCGGTGCGATTCGTTGGATTTCAAATCAATGACGCGCAGATGATTGAGACCCCCCTCTTTTTCTGATACCACGGCGTAATTGGCAAAAAAGCTGATGCCGTCAAGCTTCACATTCGGATTATGCGCGATGAAGGTTTTCCAGTTTTTTTCCTGCGGGTCGCTCACCGGCGCTGTGACAATGCGAAAATTTTTCGCCTCCTTTTTGGTGCGGATGTAAAAATTATCGCCGTAATGTTCGACGGAATATTCGTGACCCGGTTCACGCGCCAAGATGAGTTTGAATTCACCGTTCGGTTGATTTGCCGGCAGGTAACGATATTCGGTCGAGGTCTTTGAGTAGGCGCCGAGAAAGATTATTTTTTCATCATCGCTGCGTCCCGCGCCGACGTCAAAAACTTCATCTTTCTCCTCATAAAGCATATCGCTTTTATCTTGGCCAACCGCATGTCGCCAGAACTTGTCATTCCGTTTTGAAACCGGGTCTTCGGTGACATAAA
>JBIOWC010000857.1:0-2863 GCA_044868105.1 Blastocatellia bacterium | reverse complement strand
GAGCTTCTCTTTTCTGGCGCGCAACACTTTTTCATTCGATTCGTTCGGCTCCATCTCAATCGGCACGCCGTCGGTAATTTCCAAATCGAAGCCTTCGATGGCGGCGCGCTTCACCGGATGATTGGTAATCAAGCGCATTTTGTGCACCCCCAGTGAATGCAGAATCTGCGCCCCGATGCCATAATCGCGCGGGTCCATCTTGTGAACGCCGGCAACCTCGGCATCGGCATCAACCGCATCTTTATTCTGCTCGTCCATCACCCGGTAGGCTTTCAGTTGATTGATTAACCCCAAGCCGCGCCCTTCCTGGCGCAGGTACAACAACACGCCGCATCCTTCTTCGGCAATCATTTCAAGCGAACGGTGCAATTGCCAGCCGGTGTCATCCCTGAGCGAGCCGAAGACATCGCCGAGCACGCATTGCGAATGGACGCGCACCAGCAAGCTCTCTTCCGGGTCAATCTCGCCCATCACCAGCGCCAGATGGACATCCGAGTTAATTTCATTGGTAAACGCGAAGGCGCGAAAATCGCCATAGACGGTCGGCACATGCGATTCGCCGGCCTGTTGCACCAACAGTTCGCTGGCCATACGGTAGCTGACTAAATCAGCAACCGAGATAATTTTGATGTGGTGTTCTTCGGCAAATTTTTCAAGTTCCAAGAGGCGCGCCATGGTCCCGTCATCATTCATGATTTCGCAAATCACGCCCGCCGGCGTCAGTCCCGCCATACGCGCCAAATCAACCGCAGCTTCCGTTTGCCCTGGACGCACCAGCACGCCGCCGCGACGGGCGCGCAGCGGAAAGATATGACCGGGGCGCGCCAAATCGGCCGGCTTGGCGCGCGGGTCAACGGCGACCTGAATGGTCGTCGCCCTATCGGAGGCCGAAATCCCTGTGGTTACGCCGCGCCGCGCTTCAATCGAAACGCAGAACGCTGTGCCGAGCGCCGCCGTATTTTCGGCTTCCGGCATCTGCAAAGGAATTTGCAAAGCGTCCAGGCGTTCAGGCGTCATCGGCAGACAAATCAGCCCGCGTCCGTGTTTCGCCATGAAGTTGATAATTTCCGGCGTCACTTTTTCAGCCGCACAAGCCAAATCGCCTTCATTTTCGCGGTCTTCGTCGTCAACGATGATAACCAACCGCCCGTCACGAAAATCTTCAATCGCTTCCTGAATGGATGCCAACATAGTAGGGTTCAGGTTTCAGGGCTGAAGCCATAAGCTTACTTCGGAAACCTCAATATCCTTTCTCAATCAAATTCTCGAGCGTCAAGCGATTGGCGCTCTCTCGATCATCGGCATGATGCAGCAACAACCGCTCGACATATTTTGCCAGCACGTCAACTTCAAGATTCACGCGGTCGCCAGGTTTGAGTTCGCCAAGCGTGGTTTCGCGCCAGGTGTGAGGAATGACGGCGACGGCAAACCAATCATCGCCAAGCCCGGCAACCGTGAGGCTGATGCCATCCACGCAGATGGAGCCCTTCAGGGCAATATACCGCATCAAGCTTTGCGGTACGCGAAACCGCAGGCGGTAGGCGTTGCCTTCGGGGGTTGTTGAAATCAACGAGGCGGTTCCGTCAACGTGACCTTGAACCATGTGCCCGCCGAGCCGTTCGCCAACGCCGAGCGCGCGTTCGAGATTGACGCGCGCGCCAACGCGCAACTCGCCGAGGGTGGAACGGCTCAAGGTTTCAAGCGATGCATCGGCCGTAAACTCCTTATCGCTCAAGGTGGTCACCGTCAAATCAACGCCATTGACGGTAATTGAATCGCCAATCTTCGTGCCCTGTAAAACCTTGTGGCATTCGATCTGGAAGTAAGCGCCGCCGGCGCGCCGATCAAGGCGTCGCACGCGACCCACTTCCATGATTAAACCGGTGAAGATGCCCATTGCTGCTCATATTCGAACCCTGAACCCTTCGCGCTTAGAAAAGGTTTATTGCCGAACGGCAGCTTCCCAAGGCGAAGGTTATCGGGGATTCCTGAGGAGGCGAGATAATTATTTCCAATATCACATCCCGTTTCGAGAAGTTCGGTTTTTGTCTGCGCTTATAGCAAAGAAGAGTCTAGCCGCGCCTTTGAATGATTTCAAGGACCCGCGCAATGACGTTATCAAGCGGCAGGGATGAGGTATCAACGAGAATAGCATCATCGGCTTTAACGAGCGGGGTCGCCGCCCGTGTGCGGTCGCGCGCGTCGCGTTCTTCGATCTCGATTTTGACTTGTTCAAGCGAAACCTCGCGCCCGTTTTCGCGCTCTTCGCGCCAGCGACGTTCGGCGCGCACCTCGGGCGAAGCTTCTAAAAATAATTTCACTTCCGCATCCGGAAAAACCTTGGTGCCGATGTCGCGCCCATCCATGACGAGGCCGCCGGCGCGGCGCATCTCACGGAGCTTTTCAACAACGACTTCGCGCACCGCCGGAATGACGGCGATAATCGAAGCGGCCTGGCTGACCTCGGCTGTGCGAATCGCCTGGCTGACCTCCTGTCCGTTCAGGTAGACGCGCAAGGCGTCGGGTTCGCCTTCTAGTTTGAGGTGCGCGGCGCGGGCGATTTGGGTGATCGCCGCGGCATCGTCAAGCGGCGTACGGGTTTGAATGACGTTGAGCGCAAGGGCGCGGTAAATCGCGCCGGAATCAATGAAGAGATAATTGAAGTGTCTGGCGAGGGCTTTGCCAAGCGTGCTTTTTCCCACTCCTGAAGGTCCGTCAATAGCGATTACGAGGCTTTTCATTTCGACTTGCGTTTAAATAACCGGCGGAGCTTTTTGGTAAAACTTTTGTCCAAATCGGCTCGGTAATATTGCCCGACCAAAACCGGCGTAACTTGCGTAACTTTCTCTTTATGTTTTTCGCA
>JBIOWC010000856.1:0-8270 GCA_044868105.1 Blastocatellia bacterium | reverse complement strand
GGATTCACCTAGGCTTCAGGTCAGCGCGAAATCCGCAGGGCGCAACACTCTGATTCAGCGGGAGTCAGTAAGAGGTCCGGCGGCCGGTTCGCACCGGGTCCCACAGAATTGACTAGGTGATTGGAATTATGTTTTGAAAAGTTTTTGGAGTGAGGTTCCGCCGATTACAGGGCAAGAATATTTTGACATTGAGTGAACGCCTATCCTACGCCCGCTACATTGATGCTGTCAAATAAAAAGGTTGCAAAAAAGCCTATATTTAACTCTGTGATAAAAGATATTGTATTAAATGGCTCTATAAAGGTAATTGATATTAATACATTAGGAGTAATGAATAGTATTATCGAGTTATTTATTCCAAATCATTTAACTCATTTAGATTTTGTATCTAGAATTCTATCCTAGTTGATTTGAATGAAAGCCAACCCTCTCGGCATTTACCAGCCAGGTATACGGGCAACCCAAGCGCCAGCGCTGCCCGCCACTCGCGAAACCGTGATAGGTGACGTGCGCGCGCTTGCCGGTGGCAGGCTGACAAGCGATTCGCAATACAGCAAATTCGCTGAGGCTTTAACCCTCGTTGCGCCGAACAGTGCCGAAGAAGATTGGCGACTGCTCAACCTCGACAACAAAACTCTATCGCGGTTATCACCCAACAGACTTCTTGAACTGCTCACAGATCTGAGTCCCGATGTTTCTCGCGCCCTCTGGGATTTTCTGAGGATGTGCAATCCCGGCTGGACCATAAAGGCAAAGTATCCGACGGGCGATAAGAAGCATAAGAAGGGGCAGGATGCGATAGACGCATTCTTAAAGCAACTCAAAGATATGTACGGGGCGGTTGATATTGTTTTCAATCGCCTGTTCTTTGCCGCATTCCTACGCGGTGCTTTCTTTTCTGAGTTGGTGCTTGATGATGCCGGGCGTATGCCGGTTGATTTGGTTACTCCAGACCCGTGTGTTGTTCGATTCAAGAAGGTCAATCATCCCCTTCGCGGTATGATTTGGGAACCTGGTCAATGGAGTTCCGGTCAATGGATCGCCTATGACAGACCGACGATTCGTTACGTACCCATTGACCCGTTACCCGGTCAACCCTATGGGCGTTCACTGGCAGCGCCGGCACTTTTCACGACCCTGTTTCTGCTCGGCATGCTGCACGACTTACGTCGGGTGATTTCACAGCAGGGCTATCCCCGACTTCACCTTTCAGTAAATCTTGAAAAGTTATTAAAGGATTTTCCGCAGGACATAAAAGCGGACCTCAAAAAAACTCGGGATGCTGTCAATGCCATCATTAAAGAAATCATGGAGGCATACGGCAAGCTTGAGCCTGATGATGCCTATGTTTCCACCGATGTTGTTGAAATTAGGCAACCCATCGGTGCGGTTGATACCCGGTCGCTTGGTGCGGTTGAAGGTTTGATTCGCGCCCTTGAACGGCTTTCGGTTCGCGCCCTTAAAACGATGCCACTGATGATGGGCATCAACGAAGCAACCAGTGAAACGCACGCCAATCGCCAGTGGGAAATTTACATCTCCGGCATTAAATCGCTGCAACATCTCTGTGAGCAATTGCTTGAAACTGATTTCGGTCTTGTCCTTCAGGCCCAGGGTATCGCGGCAGTCATCGAGATGCGGTTTGCCGAGGTAAGAGCTGCTGAAGAGATGCGCGATGCGCAGGTCGAAGCGAAGAAGATCTCCAATGCCGCACGCAAACGCGATGAAGGATGGATTACCCAAGACCAGGCAGCCGAAGAGATAACCGGCCATAAAGCCGTGTCAGAAACACCAATCGTTCGCGCTGGTTCGACAAACACCGGCAATAATGACCCGGCAATTAATGACGGAAATAACCGCAATAAGTCAGTAATTCCTTTCCCGCATTCAGCAAGTTGAACCTAATGGAAAACAAACAGGTACGAAACAGCGCAACGCCTCCGGCGGGCGCAAAGGAAGAGCATCGCCCGAAGTCGACACCGTGTGAGGACCCGCGCAGGAAACACGAATGCGATCCCCGCAAACAACACACCACCCGCAAGGAGCAAAAACCGAGATGACCACCGACCTGAGATTTCATTTACCGGCGCGACTAATACGACTAGAGCCAACTGAAGAATTGCATCAGCGCGCATTGGGTGATGTCGCCAATGACCCCACAGTGTTTGAAGAGCATCAGCCTTACTTCTTCTCGGCACTGATTTCAAACAATGCGTTGGATGCCTATTTCACCAAGATGGCAACCACGAGTTTGAAGAACTATGCCAATGACGCAAAAGCCGGTGTGTCCCTCCAAGACAGCCATGCCTCTCGTCGCCTCGGCATCGGTCGCTCACTCAATGCCAAGTATGAGAAGGATGGCGAGGTCGAGCGCGTGATCGCCGATTTCTACACGGTGAAGGGTATCGAGTTTAATGATGCTACCTATAAATCCACCGATGATTTCATCAAGGCCATTCGCGCCGGCATAGCCCAGGACGTTTCCATCGGCTTCTATGGCGGAACGTGGATTTGTTCGCTGTGCAATGTGGATATGTGGGATTGGGATGCCGGTTGTCGCCACTGGCCGGGCGATGAGGTGCAGATCAAAGACCCGGATTCGGGTAAGACTATTCGCACGGAAACAGTTTTTGCGTGGGTTGTGAATGCCCACCTTTCGGAAGTCAGTCTCGTCTATGACGGGGCTACACCTGGAGCGATGATTCTCAAAGCTGAGCGTGCCATGAAAGAAGGCACACTCACACAGGAAAGCCTCCGATTATTAGAGCGTCGTTTCCACCTACAATTGCCTGAAGCGCGACCCGTCGTTGCTGCCGGCACAAATTTAACCAAGGAGAAAGAATCTATGTCTAAAGAAACTCAGGAGCGACAAACACCTCCCGGGTCTGCTGACCCAAATCCTCCTTCGTCAGAGCCGGATGCGCGCGACGTGATCATTTCAGACATTCGTAAAGCGCTCACCGGAGCCGGCTTCACCGGTGATAACGTACTGGAAATGGTACGTGCGGCAGTTGGCGAAGTTACAACTATGCGTACCAAGGTTACGGAGTTGGAGAAAAACTCAACGACTGATGAGGAATTGCGCAAACTCGCCGATGAAGGCCGTACTTATCGCAAAGACCTTGTTGATGAAGCGATTGAAGAAGGCGTTCGCGCTCACGGGGCCGAGTTTGCCCAGGAGCAGTATCGCGGAGTTCTCGACAAATCAACCCTCGAAGTCATCAAGCGCATGCGTGATGACTGGAAAGCGCTTGCTGATAAAAATTTGCAGGGTGGAAGAACAACGAAGGATGAAGAATCCCCGTCCACACCAGCTTCCACAAATCACGTTCCCGACGCTGCTTACGCAGTTTAACACCGCCAACGCGGTCAATTTACTTTGGAGGTAAAGAACCATGGCAGATCCCAGAAACCGGGTCGCGTTTGACGGTATTGGTGTTAGACGCGTCACCTACAAAACTGACAATTCAACAATCCTTTATGACAAAACCAAAGTGGGCGGCTCCGCTCAGGTTGGGCTAGCCGTCGAACTTTCAACTGATGATACCGTCGCCTTGGCTCAAGACGGCAATCCGGTTGAAGGCAAATTGGTTGAGGTCTTCGACGACAACACCTGCTCTGTTGAAGTGGACGGATATGTCGATCTTCCTGCTGGCGCATCCGCCGCTGTCAACATCGGACGAAAAATTGTCGGCGCTCTCGGCCCATCATCGGCGCGTGGATATGTTCGCGCTGTCGCCGCAGCGGCCGGCGCTTTTGCTCAGGCCACGATGCAGGATGCCCTCAACGGTCGCGGCCGAATCATTAACAACGACGACACTACCAAACTCGTCATCAAACTCTAGTCCAGTCCGGACATAGAGAATATTTTCTGGAGGTTACAAATGACTGCAACTGCAAAACCCGGACTGACAGAGTTGGCAAGAAACATGTCGTCCAATGTATATAGAGCTGCCTACGAGGACGGCATCTCTTTGACCGAATACCTCGAACGGGAATATCCAGATAAAGATAGCCGGCTCGATGCGTTTGAACGTTTGCTGAAAGAATCTGGCATTCGCACCAACCCGATTCCTGAAAAGGGAATTTGGGCAAATCCATTTAGCGATTTCCTGAAGGACGAAGCTTCTCGCGCTCTGTTTCCTGAATGGGCAGCCAGACAGTGGCGTTCGGTCAGTATGCTCAATAGCCGCTCCATCTATGGCACCGGCGATGATATTCTTAATTCGATTCCGCGCCCCTATGCCGATGCGCTCAAAGCCCGTTGGGATAAGCGCATTGCTCCGGCCATTCCATCCAACATGCTGGTCGCCATCACCACGCCGATACGTGGAACGGCCTATCGCTCGTTCTATCTGCAAAACGACGCGACAAATCAACGCAAAACCCGTGTCAATCCCGGCACCGATATTCCTACCGCCAAACTGGTTGGTAGCCAACACGAGATTCAACTCCACAAATACGGGCGCGCCCTCGAATGGACCTATGAAGCCGAGCGCAATGTGCGCATCGACAAAATGGCGATGCACATTCAACAGATGGCCGTACAGTCGGAGGTGGATAAGGTTGGAACCATCATCGATGTAATCGTCAACGGTGATGGCAATAACAACGCCGCCATCGTCCATACTCTTACGTCGCTTGATTCGACAACCACCGCCAACAATCTGACCCTTATAGCCTGGTTGGCGTTCAAGATGAAATTCGCCAATCCTTATATGGTTCAAAATGTGTTGGCGCGGGAAAATGTTGCTCTTAAATTACTGACGCTGAGCGTCGGCAGCGCCAATGTTCCGCTGGTTATGATTCAAGCGGCATCCGGTTTCGGCTTCTTCAAACCGATCAATCCGGGGCTCTCGGATACGCCGGGTCTCGGTTGGACCGACGATGCGCCTGCCAGCACCATCGTCGCATCGGATTCCCGCGTCGCGATTGAGCACGTCACTGAAATCGGCGCCGACATCTCTGAGATTGACCGTTTCGTCAAAAACCAGACCAAAGTGTTGACCATGACCGAAGTTGATGGTTACGGCGTCAACGACAAGAATGCCAACCACGTTCTTGACCTGACTCAATAATCCACATCACCTAAACAATAGTTCACATAGAACTGCTGTACGGTGGACAGGCCTAATCCTGCCCACCGTACGCTTATAGATAAGGAGAAAATATGGCTGACCTTCAAATGATTACAGTAAAAGGCGCTGATAACGACAGAGTCGCGTTATGGGACAAAGACCCCGCGTATAAGAAACAGATTCCGGATAACGATGGCGAAATCATGATCAAGCCGAATCAGGTGATGACTGTACCGGCAACCGCAGCGGTTGAGCAGGCGCTGGCTGAAAAGCGGCTCGTTCGAGTTGACCCTTCCGAAGCTCCCACAACGGGAGAACCCGCACCTCCGGCTCAAACTGGCAAATCCAAAGATAAAGACAAATAATGCCACTTTTAGCTTATTTAAATCCTGATGCAGTGCGCCAAGCAATAGACGCGACACTGACAATTGCCCGTCTGCCCAACGAACTCATTGAGAGCGATTTGTACGGCAATGCGGCAATCGCCGAAATAAAGCGACGTGTGCCCAACGCGGATGACATCACGGATGCAACTAAAGTTCTTAACCTTAAGAATGCCGTCAATCTCTTAACCGCTGCTTTGATTATTCCGGTTGTACCGTTTGTCTTTAAACAACAGACGGCAGAGGGCGACTCTTACCAGCGTTCGGAAATCAAGCCGGATGAGTTAATAGCAAAACTCCTTGGCCGGGTGGATGGCCTGATTGACGGCGTTCTAGACCCGGAAGAACAGGAATCCGATCTGCCGGTCTTCTTCGGTCTCGCACGGGGCCGACGCGGTTGTTGAATTAAAGGCGCTTCTATAGCGCGGAGAATATGCTATGGGTAAAACTAATTTAGATGATCTGGATGTGAAATCAATTTCAGTCGGCGGCACACTACAAACTTCAACGCCTGCTGAACTCAACAAACTGCACGGCGCGCCGCTTGGCGTCTCATTCGTCATCGGCGCGGAAGGCTCAAACATTATCAACGTCGCCTTGCAACTCAAGGATGGCGACGGCGCAAACCTGGCTCTGCGTGGTGCGGTCGATGCCTATTTCTCCGATGATGCTAATGGTGATTCGGTTATTGCTACAGCTTCATCCGGAGCGGTGGCCATCGGTACAAACGGCGTGTTGATTGACCAGGTGGCGAAGAAAGCTTTTCGCTTGATTTCGGAAGCAAACGGCACGATTGACATAAATATCACGGAAGCCGGCGCGAAGACCATGTACCTCGTTGTCGTTTTGCCGACGGGCAAACTGGTGGTGAGCGGCGCGATCACCTTCGCTTAATTATGACCTCACTATTTTCTCCCGGTCTGGGCAGCACATTAATGGAAGGCTCGCTTGACCAGTCGGCGAGCCTTTTACGCGCCGACCTGGACGAACAGGCTTATGTCGCGTTTGATGACCCCATCGCCTGCCATCTCGTTCCCTCGGTTGTCGGCAAATCCAGTTTTCGTTACATCGCACCGGAGATGCGCGAACTCGGCAGTGGTGTCGTGCAGGTTAAGCTGTCTGATGATGTGCGGGTAAAAGACCGGCTAGTTGTTGGCGAGCGATTGTTTGAGATTGTGGCGCCGGTTACGCCCGATTCCCGCGAATGGATACGCCGATTAATTGTTCGTGAGATTCGATTGCCAGAACGGGCGCTGTATCTTGCGCTCAAGACTGGGGGGCACGATACCGCTAGCAATGCTGATGCGGTTGCAGAACTCATCAAAGTGTTGCCGCATGCCTACATCGTTGATCGTCCGATTGAGGTGGTTGAGCAAGGAGATAAAAACGTTATCGTTCATCTCAAACAATATGAGGTGAGCGAAATCGCTCGTGCCTATTTCACTGATGAAATCCGTGCGCGTCTGCTTCATTGCCTGGTCGTTTCATCCGATGTAACACCGACCGTAGAACAGGCAAACGATGGCGTATTTACACCCTATCGTTTCGGCGGTTCACTCACGCTTGAAAATTATAAATGGGGTAATGATTTTGGGTATCGGGTAATGCTAACCGCTAGTTGAGAAACACAAATCATGCGCCAATCCATTCTGGTTTTCATCTTAATATTTACCTGCCTAATTAAACCGCACTCGATTGCGGCCGCGCAGAATCCCGTCTGCCAGATCTCCGGGATTGTTAGGGATGCCCAGCGTCAACCGGCAGCCAATGTGAGAATAAGAATCACACCGGTGTCTATAACTGGTGGGGTGATCTACAACTCGTCCATTACCATCACCACCAATTCATCAGGGGTGCTGCAAAACAGCAACGGCAATGATTATTTCGAGTTGATTCAGGGCGGCACTTACAGAATCGAAGGACCCATACTCGGAGACTACTCAAAACCGGGCGGAAAGAATATTCAGGTCCCGGGTACGGCGACGGCGGATTTTGATAATTTGATTTCAGTGGTGAGTGTCCCATCTACCGGATTGACAGTCAAAGATGAAGGCGTTTCTTTACCAACCCTCATCGGCTCTCTCAATTTTGTTGGCTCAGGGGTGAGCGTCACACAACCAAGCGCCGGCAGTGCGATGGTAACGATTTCAGGCGGCGGCGGATCGGGCCTTACCTCGCTTGCTGGGCAGACAGGCGCTATGCAGACCTTCTCGCGCACCAATGACACCAATGTGACTCTGGCGCTCAACTCAGCGGGTGATAACCACAGCTTTACACTGGGTTGGACCGGGCAACTTTCCGTTGCGCGTGGCGGAACCGGCGCGGCTTCATTTACCGGCATCCTAAAAGGCAACGGCACGTCGGCATTTACTGCGGTCGCAGCGCCCACCGGCGCGCTCGTCGGCGACACCGATACCCAAACCTTGCAAAATAAAACGCTCGCTTCTCCGATTTTCTCAGGCGTGCCGATTTTCCCTTTGACTACAGATGTGCTGGGCGGCCTGGCTGCACCCTTAACCGCAAAATGGGGGAGCGGCGGGACAACAGGGCTGAGCGCGATTGATCTGACGGGCGGTGATTTTACGACGTTGATTCTATACGGTGGTTACCCCGCCTATTATTTTAATTACACGTCGGGAGGTTCAACGAATCTCCATCTTGATTCTAACAGTGGAAAAGCGTCGAGTATTAACCTGGTTAATACGGATAGCAACGGGGGCTTCCGTATTATCAACGACCCGAATACATCTGGCCGGGCTTATTTCACAAACAAGACTGAAAACGGGTTAGATGTCATCGGGTTAGGCGG
>JBIOWC010000855.1:0-9485 GCA_044868105.1 Blastocatellia bacterium | reverse complement strand
GTTTTTGATTTTTACGCGCTGTAGCGGTTGCGCCGGGTGTATATCATCATTGCCAAGCAGATTTATCCCGGCTGCCGTATGTCGCACAATATTATTGGTGAAGGTCACATCTTGAACGACGCTCCAGGGCGCCGCGCCATCTTGATTGCGCGGCGTGAATAAAATGGCGGTGCCGTTTTGCGCGTCCATCCAGTTATATTCAAAAATATTGCCTTCAATCAGGACACGTTGCGCGTTTTTGAGTTCAAATATGTTTTTTACCGACCAATGCTTTCCGGCATAGGAAGGCTCAAGCGGATTCCACGACAAAGGCTTGGCGAGTTGATTGCGCCGGAATTCAATATCGGCAATGACCAATCCAAAGATCGCCGGGTCGGCACCGCCGAATAAAACATTTTCGCCAGCCCCTTCCAGATAATTGTTGACCACCTTGAGCGGACCGGGACTATTCCAGGCCGCGATGGCTTGCGTATCAAACCCTACGCCATGAATATTGGCGATATAAGAATCAATCACCGCTCCTTGCGCGCAATTTAAGGCCACCCCGCGAGAGATATCTCCGCTCGCGTTGCCGTGTACATAGCAACGGTCAAGAATCAAGTGATGCGGAACCTGGTTGAGCGCGTTTTGACTACTTGAACCGAAACTGACCAACCCATAATTAATGGATACTGATGACGCGAGCCCGAATTCGATACCAATAAACCGAAAATGATGAGCCCCAGTCGAGGTGCTGATGACCGGCGCAGCATTCGGACTGATGAGCTTGGGCATCACACTGCTAAAAGAAGGATGAATACGAGTGCCGGAAACGGGAAGACTGCTTTCGGAAGAAGTGCGAACGATAATCCACCCCAAACCGGTTTTATTTGGCAAAGTAAAATTGCCGACGAAGGTGGCCCCGGCTTCGAGAACCAGCGTATCTCCGGGATTGGCTGAGTTGAGTGCGGCTTGAAGATTTCCACCGGCTGAAACATTGATGATTTGACCGGTGGGCACCACCAGGGTCGTATCAACGAAGTCGCGGGGAAGTTCTGGTTCCAGGTTTGATTGGGCATTGGTTTTGAAAAAAACCTGACTGATATAAAGTAGAAGGATAAGGGCAGAAAAATATTTCCACTGCTGTTTACTGGTCATTACTTTCCTCAATTATTCTGTTTTTACTAACCAATAAAGCCATCTTCTCCCTAGTGAACAGGGCGTCACAGGACATCGGTGAAAAGGAGCTTTATGGTTTATGGTAGAGGCAGGTTTGAAAGGGCCGGGGCAGTAACTTGAGAGGCTAATATCAGGGGCAGGTTTTACGCAGAAAGATCCTTAGCTCCGGTTCGCTTACAGGCTAACTTGATAGCTTAGAAAGCCGCGCTTTACGCAACCGTAGCGGTCATAACTCTGGAAAATTTTTATCTGTTCGCTAGTAACGCTAATTTTGTTTTTATAGTGGGAGGAAAGACTAAATGCGCCCCCATCATATTCAGCGACCTTTGCTAAGTCAATAATCTTTGCCGAACAGAATTTTTATTATGAGTTCATAATGAAAATTCTGTTCAAATATTTTCGTGTGTACGATTTTTTGATAGGTGTACGGATTATTACACTCAGGCGTGTGTTTATCCTACAGGGGAAATCCCTAATCGCCGAGTGATTTAATACAGAATTACCAAGCCGTTCAAGCTGGTCTCCCGCGCCAAAAAATTATGAAGTTATCAAACCCTTCATTATATATGCACGCAGCCTTTCCTATGCACCTAACAAATTATTTTTCGCTTGCGGCACTGAGCTTGCTTAGATAGCCGAGAGCAATTTAGGGGAACACTAAAAGTTTGGAGTTTTATACATTGGAACATCAGAGAGCGGTTATATCTCTTGCCAACGGTCTGGAATCTATAGCGCGTGAAGTGGTCATAGCCAATGCTAACCCACTACTTTCGCGCTTCGATATCCTGCAAGAGCAGACGTCGTCTCGTCACCGACGATGTTTCATTGCTCGCGAGCATCAGGAAGTTGATGAGCGCACCGTTCAATTGAGAGTGTTTTCCGCTGATGACGCAGATACAGCGAGCGAGCTTCTAACCTTTCTTCTTGAATCCCACGCGGCGGCTCAATTATCACACGCCCATATCGCCTCTAGTGCAAAGCCTGAACAGTTGGGCGATATTCATTTCTGTGTGAGTGAGCACCCGAAGGGCGCCATGACTTTGCGAAAGTTATTGGATGGCAAGGGCTGGCTTGATGTGGAAGAGTCGCTGCGCATAACCAGCCAAATCTCCGAGGCCTTGCGCTATGCCCATCAAGCGGAAATCTGGCATTTAAAGTTACAGCCTGAATGCGTCTGGGTAGATGCCGGCAACCACATCAAAGTAAGCGATTTTGGCATTCCCGCTAAGCCGACGCGTGAGTGGGCCTATCGGCGGCGCTCGCAGGATTGTTGTTTGAATTATCGTAGCCCTGAGCAGCTTGGCGGCGGCCTCCCGGATGAGCGTAGCGACCTCTATGCAGTGGGCGTTTTACTCTACGAAATGTTGACTGATGCGCTGCCTTTCCAGGCTCAGGACGAGCGGCAGTTGCGCCATAAAATCGCGGTTAAAAAAGCGCCTCCCATGCATCTCATTCGCCCGGATATTCCTGAAACCCTGTCGGCTATTGTAGCGAAATTACTTTTAGAAAATCCGGCAGAGCGTTTTCAAAATGCCGCGCTTTTACAATCGGCTCTGAATCAATTTCTCGAACCTTCCTGGCAGGCGATTAATCTGCAAACCCCGGACACGGCAAAAGCCGTTGAACCGGAAAACCCGCAAGCTGAGGTTGAGACGATGGCGCCTTTGCCAATGGCTGCTGAAGCTCGCGACCCGGAGATAAACGCCAACCCAGAGCCGCCGATATTTAATGAACCGGAATTTAATGAATTCGCTCAGTCATATGCTGCGGCTTTACCGCAAGCGCTGGTTCAGCCGCAAGCCCTTGCTATAGATGAAGCGCTGCCGGTGGCGCACATTGCGGCACAAGAACCGCCGGAAAATATCAAGGTCTCCGTAATCGAAAGCCTGAGACGCTGGGAATTTTTACCGTTCACCTTACTGGCGCTCGGGGTTGTTCTGCTCGGAGTGGTGTCGGTGCTGGCGGTAAACGGAGATTTTAAAAGTCTGTTTAATTCTTCATCGCCTGCCGGTCAAAGCGAGTGGCAGAGGGCTTTGCCGGTAACAGAAAAAAGCAGCCTGCCGAATAACCCTTCTCAGCCGCAAGACATTCGCAACTCGGCGCAACTGGAACTGGCAACCTCATCAGATGCTGGTTCATTATCAGCGAACAAAAGCTCTGGCGAATCGGACGCGTCACCGGCGTTGTCCGCAAAGCGGAGCGCGGTCTCGCCGGCCTTAGCAACTCAGGTTTCCAAGTTGCGTCAACAGTTGCGGCGGGTCAATGAAGCGAACGCCAGAAATGCCAAAATCAGAAGCCGTAATTCGCGTGGGCAATCGCGTCCGCTCAAACCTCACAAAAGATTTCATAGATGGCGCTTTTGGTAATCCATCTGGAGCGAAATTCATGTATAAAGATTTTTATCATTTAAAAACGATTCCCTTCGGTTTGACCCCGGACCCCAGGTATATTTTTAAAACCGAAAGCCATCTTGAAGTGACCGCAAATCTGAAGTACGGCATTGAACACAACAAAGGAATCGTTGTGGTTTTAGGCGAGGTGGGCACCGGCAAGACCACCACCTTGCGGTCCATGATTCAGCAATTCGGTCACGATATTTTATCGGTCTATATCTTCAATCCCTATTTAACGGTCTCAGAATTTTTTGAATTATTTTCTGACGGGCTTCAACTCGGACTGTCGCGTACCGCTTCCAAAGCCGATTTACTTGGCGCGATTGGTCGCACCCTTGCCGTGCGTCACTCGAAAGGGTTGCGAACCGTACTGGTCGTGGATGAAGCGCACGGGCTTTCGACCCCGCTTTTGGAAGAGATTCGCTTGCTGGCGAATTTTGAAACCAACAGCGAAAAGCTGTTGCAGGTTATTTTGTGTGGTCAACCTGAACTTCGAGCGACGCTCAATCAGCCCCAATTGCGTCAACTTAAGCAACGGGTTTCCTTGCGTTGTGAAATCTTACCGCTCACTGCGCCGGAGATTCATAAATACATTCGCTTCCGATTGAAAACTGCGGGCGCCGAGCGCGTTGATATTTTTGACGGTGAAGCGATTGAGTTAATCGGTCAAGTCTCTTTGGGAATTCCGCGAGTCGTCAACAACATATGCGATAACGCTTTGCTTTATGGCTATGCCGGGGCGCACCCGGTTATCACTCGCGAGGTCATCAAAGAGGTGGTTGAGGTTCTCGATATTTCTGCGAATGATTTTACCAGCAATCAATCAGTGGATGCAGATCAGTGGGAGAATTTGCAGGTCGCTACCGCTAGCGTGACCGGCTCACATAATTAATGCGCGTCAGTCAAAACCTCCCCCTTATGAATGAATAACCTGACGAACCATTTCCTGGGTGATAGGAAAACAAACAAGGACCATAGAAGTAACGGGAAAGTTAAGGAGGACGATCAATGGTTGCTGCCCTCAAGCAATGGAAACGGTCAACGAAACCGTATCAAGATGATTGGATACAGCTTATCGCCAGCGGCGACGCTGCACTCATCTGGTCAAAACTGTTCAATATTGTCTCAAGACATTCGGCTATCAAATCACTTTACGCGTCGCGCGACCTCTCGGGGGATACCCTGAGAGAGATGTGTTGCGATCTCACCCAAGACCTCTATTTGAAATTACAGGAAAAGAATCGCTGGCAATATTATCTTGATGACGGTTATACCCATGAAAAAGTAGACCACGAACTCTACAACATCGAAGTTCCCAACCTGGTCTCGCGGTTGTTGCGTAAACGACATCCTGAATCGTATCGCATTGCCCGCCGCATCAGTAACCTCTTGATGACGAGAAAAGAGTTTCGTTGTTATAGCCGACCGCGCACGTTTGCCGCTGCCACCTTTCATAAAACCTGGACGCAATCGAATAAAATGGTGCTTCAGGTTTATGGCCTGGCCGATTGGCCCCCGAACAAACCGTTGAAGCAGCATCAAGAACTGCTCGAAATGATTAAAGAGGTCGCTTACCGGTTTCGCGACACCCGGCGCGCCGGACGGGGAAGCACGTCGCAAATCGTCATCTCGAACACCGACTTGACCGAGCTGCTTATCGAAATCTTTAAAACCATCAACTCGCCTACCGATATTCGTACCATGCGGTTATTGGCGCAATCGAAGCTGGCGATTGATGATTCACAAATTGTTTCGATGGATGAACCCATCGAAACCTCCAGCGCCGAGCCGGAAACCTTTAAGCTCAGCCTTGTTGATAATCAGCCGACCCCTGAAGAAGTGGTTATTGAAAAAGAGAGTGTCGCGCAAATGAATTCGCTGGCCGCGCGGATTTTACGCGATTGTTTCGAGGAAGTGAGAAATAAACCGCAGCGTTTTCGCAAACTGGTAGAAGTGGTCTGGCATTGTTATTTCAACCAAGCCTCGCTTTCGCAAACCACCGTCGCCAAGCAGTTGAAGATGTCGGATTCCCTGGTGAGCCATTATCGCAAGATATTTGATCGCGTGGTGCTCAGCAAACAGATTGATGTAGATGAAGGCTTATATCTAAACAGCGCCTTGGAAAAGCGTGTCGCTGAACTTCTCGCGACGTATCAAGCGTCGGGGCGGCAACCCAAAACGGTGAGCGCCGAATGATAGCCTTAGAGCGGTTTTCGATTTCGTGTAACGCACCTGGTTTGCTCGCCCAACTCCCAGCGCAAGCGAACGCCGCCGGCGCCAGGCCGGAAACGCAATTGCCAACCGCTCTAACTTTAGAAACGGGCTGGTCTGCGACTGTATCAAGGATGGCTTCAACCACGAAGCAGCGAACTCCTTGAGCGTCACCTTCAGAAGGGAAGGCTCATGAAATTCTCCGTACTCATCCCGACCTATAATCGCGCCGCTGACCTGCGCGGAACGCTTGAGAGCATGGCGCGGCTCGCGCCGGGTGAACCCTGGGAGTTGATTGTCATTGATAACAATTCACATGACGAGACGCGCGCCGTGGCGCTTGAGGCCGCCAAAGGGTTTCCGGTCGAATTGCGCTACGAATTTGAACCCGAGCAAGGCCGCTGCGCGGCGCTCAATCGTGGCATTCGGGCATCCCGAGGCGAGATTATTGTCACCACCGATGATGATGTGCGCGTGGAAGCCGATTGGTTGAGTCAGGCCGCACGAACCCTCGATGACTATGCCTGTGATTATGTGGGCGGCAAGGTCTTGCCGATTTGGGGAGGCGAGCGACCCGCCTGGCTTCCCAATCACGCGGGCCGGCCGTGGTCAGTCATCGCGCTGCTCGACCACGGCGATAAGCCGCTTGAATTCGACCAGCGCCACGTGCCGCTGGGGGTCAACCTGGCCTTTCGCCGCGACTGTTTTTCGCGCGCCGGACTTTGGGATAATCGCGTTGGGCGCAAGGCCGGAACCTTACTCGGCCAGGAAGTTCGCGAGTGGGGAATCAGAGCCCGCGCCGCCGGGCTTCGCGGATTTTATGCGCCCAGTATGGTCGTGCAACACATCATTCCGCGAGACCGCTTAACGAAACGCTATTTCCGCCGCTGGTTTTACTGGAACGGCATCAGCCGCGCGCTGCTCTACGAACAGTCGCGCGTCAACATGGAAGCGCCCGAAGATCATTCATTGGACTTTTCAACCGTTCCTCATATTGCAGGCGTGCCGCGTTATATGCTCAGAACCTATTTCCGAACCTTCGTCAAAATGCTGCAAGCTGTCGCCAAGCGAGATATCGAGGCGCGATTTGAGCGCGAGTTGGAGTTGTGGTTTTTTGCAGGGGTGGTCAGGCAACGGTGGCAAGACCGCAAAGGTAAAGCCGACGGGAGGCCTGCGAAAACCAAGGTCGCGGAAATTCGTTGAGCGCAGGGAAGCGGGGAGAGAAGGCGAATGAAAGGAATTATTCTAGCTGCCGGTAAAGGCTTGCGATTGAATGGCACGACCGGCAATACGCCGAAATGCCTGATGGAAATCGGCGGTTGTACGCTGCTTGAAAGACAGCTTCAAACGCTTAAAGCCTTAGGCATTGACGACCTCGTGGTGGTTGTGGGCTATGAAGCCGCGCGGGTGCGACAGAACTGTGACGCAACGATTCGCTTTATCGAAAACTGCAACTTCGATGAAACCAACAGCCTCTATTCGTTGTGGCTGGCGCGCGACGAGTTAAAAGACGGGTTTATCGTCATCAACTCGGATGTCTTGTTTCACGCGCAACTGCTCGCCAACCTCATTCATTCGCCTTACGAAGATGCGCTCCTGATGGAGAAACTTTCGGCGGCGCTTGGCGATGAAGAGATGAAAGTCAAAGTTCGCGATGCGTGTGTCGTTGATATCAGCAAAACCATGAATCCGGAAGAAGCCAGCGGCGAAAATTTGGGCATCGTGAAATTTGGTCTAACGGGTGCCCGCCGGTTAATTAAAATCTTAGACCGGTTGATTGCCGGAGGTTGTTATAGGGATTGGGCGCCGCGCGCGTTTTGCGAGTTTGCTGCCGAACGCCCGCTCTATGCGATAGAGACCGGCGGCCACCCCTGGATTGAAATAGATTTCCCCGAAGATTATCAAAAAGCGGTCAACGAAATTTTGCCAAAAATCTGCGGAGCGGTAGAAGCTACTCATCCGGCGCTGCCACACGCCATGATTCAACGAGCGGCGGTCGCAGAAGTTTTTTCCTAAACCAGCTTTTTCATAAACCGATTTCGGCCTCACGCCTTTGGTCAATTGCCCAGGTCTAGCGTTATGAACTTTGGTTCGTTTCTGAAATTTGCCCAACAAACGGATGATAAATGGCATCGTTTGCGCAACCCGCAAAGCCGTTCGGTGTTGGTTGATTCGCGCACGCCGATGAACTACGCGATTATCGCGCCGCTTCACCGGGCAATGCGCAATGACGAGCGCATCAATTTTTATTTCACTTCGAGCGAAGCCCCTGAGCGCTGTGCCTCCATCTATCGCGAGGCCGGCCAAGCCGCGCGATTGATTACGCCAAGGCGGGCGGCGCTCATGAAATTTGATGCCTATGTGACGGCCGATCAGTTATGGGTGAAGTTGCCGCGCGGCACGCGCCGCATTCAAATGTTTCATGGGGTGGCCGGAAAATACGGCCACGTCTATGATGCGCCGGCGCGCTCGATGCGCGAATGGCACCGGCTGTTTTTCATTAATCGCAAACGCTTGAACAACTATAAGCGCAGCGGAGCGATTGACGGCGACAGCCCCGCGGCCAAGTTAATCGGCATGCCAAAGCTTGACTGTCTGGTGGATGGTTCACTGGACCGTAACTCGGTTTTGCATTCTCTCGGCCTCAATCCCGCAAAACCATCGGTTTTGTACGCCCCCACCTGGTCGCCTTATTCATCGGTCAATGCCCTGGGTCTTGAACTCGTCGAACGGCTTGGCCGCGCCGGGTACGCCGTGATGGTTAAACTTCATGACCGTTCGCGAGACACTGAGTTCATACACTCAGGTGGCCTGGATTGGGGCGAGCGTATAAAGCCCATACTGAAAAAGTATGAAGGGCATCTGGCGCAAGGCAATGATGTTTGTCCATACCTTGCGGCGGCTGATGTTTTAATTACCGATCACAGTTCCGTAGGTTTTGAATATTTGTTGCTTGATCGTCCGGTGGTGCGAATTGAGATGCCGGAATTAATTGCGCGCACCAACATTCATGAAGACTATGTGAAGATGTTGGCCGCCGTCTCAATCAGCATCACGAATGTCGAACAAGCCTTACCTGCCGTCGAACAAGCGCTTGCGGCGCCCGAACAAAAGTCGGCCGAGCGTAAACGCGTCGCCGAAGAGTTATTTTATCTGCCGGGTACGGCAACCGTGCGCGCCACCCAGGAGTTGTATGAGGTGCTTGAACTTGAACCTTTAGGTCAACCGCAACCCTTTTCAATACCCAATCACGTTCATTAATTGTCGCCTGCGTTCCCAGGTTTTGCTGATTTCTTCGCGCCGTTTTGCAAACGCGAAGCCATTCGGAGTTTTAAAAAATTGAGCGCCTATTTCACCCAAACAGGCCGGCTCTTGATTATGAAAACAACATATTCGTTGGTGCCGAATTTTTCCCCTAATAAAAGATTGATTGGCACGTTTCTCGCAGTAGAGCGACTGCATTTTTGATTTTTTTACTACCAGGGGTCATATATATGTGGGGTCAATCGCGAGTAATCGGTAAAACGAATGGAAATCGTCTTGCCTATAGTTTCTGCTGGAAATTAATCCTTATTGGAATCCTTATCTCTCCTCTCTCGATCGTTCAAGCTCAAGAGCGGCTTTGCGACAATTCATTTGAAGATTGCCGCACACCGCTTTGGAAATTAATTGATTCGGAGACCGAAGGCATCGATGTCGCGTTCTGGTTTATGCAGGACACTT
>JBIOWC010000854.1:0-19351 GCA_044868105.1 Blastocatellia bacterium | reverse complement strand
CCCTGAAGGCCGGGCGATGCTCATACTCAAAACGCTTTTCTTCACGCTTATCGCGCCGGGCACGCTCACCGTTTTGTTTCCCTACTTGATTCTACAATCACGCCTCACCCTTTTGCCGAATACCTGGAGCGTGATTGCCGTCATCGGCGCCCTCATTATCCTGTTAGGGTTGGCTATTTATTTAAGCTGTGCCCGGGAGTTTATCGCAACCGGGAAGGGAACCCCTGCGCCATACGACCCGCCGAAATTCTTAGTGGCAGAAGGGCTATACAAAATTACCCGCAATCCGATGTACATCGGCGTTACAAGCATCATTATCGGGGAGGCGATTTTCTTTCGCTCACCGGGACTACTACTTTATGCCATCGTCGTTTGGACGGGGTTTCATTTACGCGTCCTGTTTTATGAAGAACCTGAATTAAAAAGGCTATTTGGTATTTCCTTTGATGAATATTGTCAGCGCGTACCCAGGTGGTTTTCAGTCGCTTCATTCATTAAGAAAATCGGAGCGCCATAAATTTACGATGCAAAAATCCGAAGAATTAATCATCAATGTAGTTGAAGCGCGCGGGTTACTGCGTTGGGTTCGACAGATGGGGTTGCCGATATTGATTTATTTGCTGGTGACTTTACTGACGGACGCCTTCTTTATGGGTGATACGGCTGATTATGTCTCGTCGGCGATAACCGGCGTTGAGTTCTGGGAATTTGGGCATCTCTTCTGGCGACCCCTGGGCTGGTTGTTGTTTCAGGTCTTTCATCCTTTAACGGAAAAATTGGTCGGAGCAAACCCGCATCTTGAAATCACGCTTTTATTGGTCATCGTAAATTGGCTTGCCGGACTATTCAGCGTCCTCCTTTTACGCGGCTTTCTCCGGCGCTTTATAAAACAGGAATGGGTGGTCGTTGTTACCGTCATCGCCTTCATCTTTGCGCAGGCTTTTCTGAACTACTCACAAAGCGGTAGCTCCTATGTGCCGGGACTTGCGATGTTGATGTTGGGTTTTTATCTGATGACGCCGGATGAAGACCACTTCAATTGGAAACGGGCTTTTTTTGCGGGACTCGCGCTTTCGATGGCTTTCAGTTTTTGGGGCATCTATCTTTGGGGAATACCGGCAGCGCTCGCTTCACCCATCATTTTATTCGGCGCAAGTCGGCGCAACGTAAAGTTTGCCATCCAAGCTGCTCTATCTGTCGCAGGGATAACCGGAATAATCTATTTGGCTGTCATCTTTCATCTTGGCATAAGTAGTTTATCCGGGGTGCAGGCGTGGGTCAGCGCTTCTTCGCAACTGATGAAGGTGACCAGCGTGTCACGTGTGGCGTTTGGTATTCCGCGATCAATCCTCAATTTAGGAAACGATGGGATTTTATTTAAGCGCTTTCTTCTCAAAGACCCCTATAATCCGGTTTCGCTTCTTGATTTGGTGCAGCAAAGCCTTTGGAAGCTGGCGCTTTTCTATAGTGTGATCGGCGCGCTCTTTATCACCTTGATTCGTTCCAAAGCGGGCAGGCGCGTGTTGTTTTTGCTTGCCCTGAACACTTTATCAATCGGGGCGTTTGCCATGTTTGTTGATGGCGCAGCGGTCGAGCGTTACTTCCCGCTTTATCCATCGTTATTTTTAACTCTGGCTTTCTTGCTTTCTCAACCGCAGGTCATGAAATGGGCGAAGGCTCTGGTTCTCATATTTTTTGGGGTTATTGTCATCACCAATTATCGAGCCCTGTCAACGACGCAGTTGAATGCCAAACAGGAAAATGCCATTGCTAGAGTGCAAGCGGCGCTAGCGACACGAAATGCTGCGACAATCTTTTTTACGGTCAATCAACAGGATGAGTTGGTGAATTTCAGCCGCAGCTTTCCGTTTCATCCGCTCAATCAAACCGGAGGATTAGGGGTTCGCCCGCTGTTATTTTTGAACACCCGGCAGATTGATGTTTGGCAAAAAGAATTTGCTCTGGGAGCGCTTGAGAGTTGGGCGGGCGGCGGCGAGGTCTGGATGGCCCAGCGCGCTTTGGCAACCCGTCCGCTTGGCGAATGGAACTGGGTCGAAGGCGATGATCGCCGCGTCTCCTGGCAAGCGGTTCATGATTTGATTTCTCAATTTGAAGTAAAGGCATCAACCGGCGATGAAGATAGCTTCGCGTTGTTGCTGAGGACACCGAAAAATGAATCGTTGTTAAAACACTTGCTCGAAGATAAAGACGAAAAATCACAGAATGATCCAGGTTATGTTGACCCATCTGGTCAACTTGATGCGGGCCACCCATAACCCTCACCGAACAGCAATGGATTGACTTAGCTGATCAGAAACGTTCGCCGCGCCACTTCATATTCGCCCGCCGCATCAGACAATGCCTGACCCGGCCCTGGTGCAGGGTCAGGCGGCGTTTTCATCACTCAATTCTCCTTACCCACATTATGCCGGCGCTCGACGACGGCCGTATTGGATAAAATTGACCTGACCTAAAAATGGGGAAGGGGATGGCGTTTGACGTGTAGGTGAGGTTCGGTAAAGCGTTTGTGGCGATTGATGTAATCGGTCGGGCTAATACCCGAGAACTCGAGAAATTCGTGTATAAAATGGGACTGATCGAAGTATCCGAAATCAACAGCAAGGTCCGCCCAATTGATCGAGGGATGGTGTTGGATGAAAGTTCGGGTTTGCTGAAACCGCTGAATCCGGCTGAACAGTTTCGGCGTCAATCCTACTTCCGCCTTGAACACCTCAATGAACCGACGCTGGCTTAGACCTAGAACCTTTGCGGCTTCCCTGACGCTCGGTCCGGTTAGATTTTTCCCGAACATTTCCAGCGCCGCCGAAACCGCGTAATGCTGTTCGACGCCGTGATTCAAGCGACCGAGCAGTGCTTCCTGGAGCAACGCAAACCGCTCGGCAGAAGTTCTTGCCTCACACAGGCGCTCCCGTAGCCGCCCGGCCGACGGTCCCCATAGTGTTTCCAGATTGACGTGCGTGTCGGCGAGATCGCCTGCCGGGAGTCCGAGAAACGGAAAAGCGCCGCCCGGTTTGAAGTGAACCCCGATAATAAAAATTTCTTTCGTAGTAGCGGGTGTGAAGCCGCGCCCAAACGCACCTGAAACGACGGCGCCGGATAAGTGGGAGCAGTTTTCAGGTTGTTCGGCGTCGTAAAATCGCAACTCGTTTTGCCGGAGATTGATGGCGAGTTCGAGGGTACCGGTCGGAAGAATGCATTCGGTCTTGGGCTCCGTCTCGTAGCCTTCGTAGAGCCAAAAATTGTCTACAAACATCGAAAGCGGCGGTTTCGGTTTGTAAAACTTGAATATCGTGTCAATTTTTAAAATCGTAAACTGTTGGGCTTTGCTACCGGCAAGAGCTAGTGTGGAACGCATCATAATAAATAAAATATCAAGCATCTTGCTTTTCGAAAAGACGCGCTTAGTCAGATTGCGCTCATCTTGAATACCGGTTCCTCGCCTGAGCGAAGCCGCCCCAGACGCGCCCGGAACTGCCGCACCGGAAAAGCGGGAGCACTTTTCGGCGTCCTTGGGGTTGTAAAATAGCAACTCGTTTTCCGGGTTTTGTCAGTGTCCTGGTTTGGCTACGTGGAAATGTCAATAGAACCGAAGGCTTGCCCCTTAGCCAAAGATTCACTTGCCGAACTCGCTTGCGGTCGTGATAGATTTGCTAAGAAGGTTACGACAATGCTTTCTATATTATCCAAATTCGGTTTCATACTTACCTTGTCGGTAGTAATCGGCTCTCAAGTATTAGCACAACGCGCACCCGAGCAAGATTATCTGGTTTATGTCGTTTGCGAATCGGCTGATAAAATCGTTCTTATTCGCTTTGGTCCGAAAGGAATTAAAGTCGAAAAAGAGATACCCACGGGCGCCATGTTCCCGGATATTGACGGCCCGCATGGCATCGTCGTTTCGCCGGATAAACAGTATTATTATGTTTCTCTTGGTCACGGCAGACCCTTTGGCTCGGTGTGGAAATATTCGACCAAAGATGACGCGGTTATCAAAAAGGTGACGCTGGGGTATTTTCCGGCGACCATGGACATTTCCGCCAACGGCAGTTTTCTTTATGTCGTCAATTTCAATCTGCATGGCGATATGGTTCCATCAACGGTTTCCATCGTGGCTACGGAATTGATGATGGAAATCACGCGGGTTACTACCTGTATGATGCCGCATGGGTCGCGCATCAATCCGCAAGGCGACAAACAGTATTCGGTTTGTATGATGGACGATATGCTCGCCGAGATTGATTTAAATACCTTCAAAGTCTCGCGCCATTTTATGCTCACCAAAGGTAAAGAGTTAGGGATGACCGGCGCGCCATCTGAGATGGGAATTAGTGGCGAAGCTAAAAAGCATGATATGAGCGGGCATGGACTGGAACCACCTAAACCTGGAGATACGGGCTGTTCACCGACCTGGGCGCAACCTTCCGCCGATGGTAAGTTCGTGTACATTGCCTGTAATAAGAGCGATGAGGTTGTTGAAGTTGATTCAACGAGTTGGAAAATGACGCGGCGCATTCCGGTACGCGGCGGCGTTTATAATCTGGCAATCACCAAAGACAATCGCTTAATCACCACCAACAAACGCGATCAATCGGTTTCTATTGTTGATTTAAAAACCGGCAAAGAATTAGCGCGACTGGCGACCAAACGCAAAGTCGTTCATGGGGCAGTGGTAACGCCCGACGGCCGTTATGCGTTTATTACGGTTGAAGGCATCGGCGCCGAACCCGGTACGGTCGAGGTCATTGACCTTGAGGCGATGAAAACCGTCGCCACCCTTGATGTGCCGCAACAAGCCGCCGGAATTGATTTTTACAAAACCGAACCGCTGCGGTAAAACTTACAACTCAATCAATTGCCCGACGATAGCGTTGGGCAATAAATTTATGACGCCCTGCCTCACGGTCGGGCACCCGCTATTTCATTATGAAAAAACTGAACAGGCAATTGACCCTTACTCTACTCATCATTGCTGCGCTATTTTTCATTTCGTGTGGTCAAGATTCACAACCGACAAATAAAAATACGACGCCGCAAACTCCATCAACCTCTGCGACACCCAATGCCTCGCCTCAACCTCCAACGCCTCCACCACCAACCACGACGATTCCAGTCGGCGCACCGACAACCATGGAAGTCGCAAAAGCCGTGATGGTGACCGTGGAACTGGATTTCGGAACCGGCAAAATGCCGACGATTGCCGAAGCGGTTAAACAGATTGAGCGGCAATACAAACCCGATGACGGAATGGGTCGCACCTTTTCGATACTTGATGCCTATGGTCAACCGACACCCGATGGTAAGTTGCTCCACATTCAAATGCATGTGAGCAGCGAAAAACCCGGTAAAGGGAAACTGGTATTTAAGCGCACGGGCGAAGTGTTGTGGGATTCAACCATCACGCCGTCTTCAACGCCGCCGCCGCAAAAAGTTTTGCGGGTGATCATGGGACCCTCTTATTCAATAGATGTTTCCAAAGCCGATTCGGTCTCCATCCTCGATTCGCCGGTGGCCGGACAAGGGAAGCTGCTACGCGACCTTTGGCTTGAAGGAATGGAGCAAGAGTTTACCTTTATCTTTAGCGCCTGCGGATGTCCGGTGAAAGCCATGGTCAAGCGGGTTGGCGAACGCACCCAACGAACTTCAGATATGCCGGTGTTGTTTCCCGACGACCCGGAAGCCTTGCGCATTATTACCAAGCTGATGCGCTGGTAATTGCGGCTGGGCCCTTCCTGCTTGCTGCAGTGGTTTATATTACTGTGTGATGCAGAGTAATGTTTTATCAGGTTTAATCATTAAACATTGTAAGCCTGTGTAAAGGGTCGCCTCAATCAGGGCTATCAATACCCACTTCAAAAGAAGGCGCAACAAATTAGAATCGTTTGCTCTAAACGGCAGCCTTGCGCTCGCCCCTGCTTAAACGAAATAGCAAACAACTTTGCTGTTATCGCCTTCAACAAAATTAATTCAGCAGAGATAGAAATCCCTAAGGAGAACTACAAATGGCAGATAAAAAGAAAAAGGTTCGACCGCTGGTCACCTTTAAACGGATGAAAGAGGGGTTTGCCAAAGCCGGCAATGAAAGCGGCGTGCCGGATATCTTATCGAAAGATATCGCTGCCGCTGCCGATAATGAGAGGGATGAGTTGCGTATGCGAGCCGCGTATGAAGCGGCTTTGCAAGAACTAAAAAATGCCCAGGAGGAGGTTGACCAAGCCGGTGTCGCTTCGCCCGTCCTGGTGTCACCTAATCATCGCGTCGCGGCTTTATTACAAACTTATCTGGCACAGAAAGCCGATGAAGCGGGTACAGTTAAAGAGCTTGCCGATGGCAATCGTGAGGCGCAGTACGACGAGAATGATATCTTTCGTTGGATTGGCAGTTGGTTTACCTGGTGGAAAGGTTTTAAAGACTATCCGTTTAGTGAAACGCCCTCGGATGATGTCATACCCGACACGGCGCGCATCGCGGTTTTGGGCGATTGGGGCACCGGGTTATACGGAGCGCCCCACTGTGCGCAAACGATTGAAAAGTGTAATAAACCTTATGATGTGCTCCTGCATTTAGGAGATGTTTACTATTCCGGCGACGACGCCGAAGTGTGTAATAATTTTCTAGCCTTTTGGCCCAAGGTCAAAAATACAAACTGGATTAATAAGGATAGAGTGATTCAACGCGCCCTCAACTCCAACCATGAAATGTACACCGGCGGTAAAGCCTACTTTAAAAAGACGCTCAAAAAATTTAAACAATCAGCGAGCTACTTGGCCTTGCACAACGACCATTGGATTTTAGTGGGCCTGGATACGGCATACAAAGAAGCCGATTTATTTGGGAAGCAAGTGGCTTGGTTGCAGGGACTGATTGATAAGGCAGAAGGTCGCAAAGTGATACTCTTTTCACACCATCAACCGTTCTCGCTTTTTGAAAAAAGCAATCAAAAGATTATCAAAAAGCTGAAGCAAATCCTTACGGATAAAAAAATCTTTGCCTGGTACTGGGGGCACGAACATCGTTGTGTCGTATTCGATAAGCACGTCGGTTACAACCTCTATGGGCGGTGCATCGGGCACAGCGGTTATCCATATTTTCGCGACCGATTTGAACATGAGGCGGAGTGCAAAACCAAACTATCGGAAACCGCCTGGTGGCGACTGGCAGGAAAGAGAGGGGTGCCCAATGGTTTGGTGCTCAGTGGCCCCAACCCTTATTTAATAGGCGAAGAAGATAAATTCGGTCCCCATGGATTTGCCACGCTGGAGTTTGATGGCTCGCATCTGAAGGAGATCTACCTTGACCCAGAGGGCACTGTGCTTCTTGAAAAAGACCTGGCTTGAAGGCGGCCGCGACCGGTCTGAGATGGCCAGCGACCTGAAAAGGAGGAAGCGATGGATGATAAACTGCGAGGGATTTATTTACAGCGAGCCGAACGCGCGTTAGGCAACCTCAAACCCTCGGAAGCGGTTGAACAAGGCAAGGCTATCGTGGGCCCGTATGATATGCCGCGCACCGAACAGGGGAAGCTGGCAAACAAAGCTTTGAAATTGTTGAAAGAGGGGAAAGATCCGACGCCGCGCCAGCTCGCGGCGTTGGAATATATTGTGCGCTTTATGCGCCCTGTGCCCTATGTGAAAAATGGTGAACTTCCTCAGTTAAGTCAGGACACCGCGCCGAGCTTTCCCGAATGGGCCGATTTTCGCGTTCGCGTTAAATCATTTTTGCGTTCCATTGGTCGCATCGATTTGCTACCGAATCAAAAACTCGGCACTGGATTTCTAGTGACCGACGAACTCCTGGTCACCAATCGCCATGTCTTCAAATTGATGACCCTGGGAACCATGGAGCTTGAGGCGAAAGCCGCCGTCGTTCGCTTTGGTCAGGAGTATCAGGTTGCCCCGGACGAGCCAGAACTGGCAATTATGGCTTTGGTAGAAAAACATCCAGCGCTGGACATGGTTTTACTCAAAGTCGAAAAACGCAGCTTTGCCGATGGACGCAAGCCTGTCGAAATTGAAGAAGAAGAGGTGGAAGACGGCGAACCGGTAGTGGCTATTGGTTACCCGTCGAGCGATGCGCGTAATCCGCATCTTCTGAACCTGCTCTTTAGCGGAAACTATGACGTAAAGCGCGCTGCTCCAGGTCAACTTATTGCTCATGCTCCGCAAACTATCATCCACGATTGTTCAACGGTTGGCGGCAATTCCGGTTCGCCAATCTTTTCGATGAAAACGGCGAAGGTCGTTGGCTTGCACCGCGACGGATTTTTTCTGCATCACAATGAAGCGGTAGACAGCATCACGTTGCAAGCCTTCGTTAATCCACATCTATAAATTGAAGAGACCCAGGTGAGGCGCAATATGGCTATTCGAGCATTAGTGATTGCGATTGAAGATTACAGCATCGGTAAAGGCTTGCCTGACTTAAAGGGAGTCAATCGGGATGCGGTGAAATTTATAAAATGGTTGATTGAAAAGAAGGGGATAAAAGGCGATTCGATTCTGTGCTGCGCCGGAGCGGAATTTGTCGCCGATAAGGATGGCGAAGATTATCAAAAGACGATTGCCGAGCTCGCCAAATCTCCCGTCAACTTCAAAGGTCGCACGGCCGGAACTACCAAGAATGAAATCATCAACGAGATTGCCAGGCTGGTGAATTGGCGAGATCGGACTGAGGAGCTCTATATCTTTTTCTCTGGACACGGCTATTCCTACAAAGACGAGAAGCTCGAAAAGAAGAAAGATGTGCTGGTGGCTGCAGATTTTCCTAACGAGATGGTTGGCGGGAATTATTGCGTGGATGTGAGTGAGATCAAATACAAACTGGGCGCCGCGCTGGGCTCGAACTGCCATTATTACTTCGTTGACATCTGTCGCACAGAAGCGCCGCAAGGCAGCCTGGATGTTGCCGGAACCGGACTGGCGTTGGGGCGTTCGGCATTGGGTGACCCGAACCTCTATTCATTGTTTTCAACTGCGCAGGGCGCGGTGGCGAAAACGACCAGTGAATTCACGCCAAATCTTGTGGATGGGCTAAGCGGCGCAGGGCGCGCGAAATATTGGGATGGCACTCGGCTGCGCGTGGACTTTAACCGGTTATGTAAATATGTGCGTTATAAGCTCACCCCCGTAGATCAATTTGTTCAATGTAATAAAGATGATTTGCGGGATGTCGAAGATATCATCTTTGAGCTACCCCCGGAAGACCCGAAATATAAAACCACTTGTCAAATTATCATTGATGACGCGGACGAAAATGATGAGTTCACTGTGCGGGTAATTAACATAAAAGATGTGCCGGAGGTATCTGAAAACTTTACCGGTCCGCAACATAAACTATCTCTAAAGCCGGATGATTATTTTATTGAAGTCACGCAACCGAACGCGACACTGGTTCGCTACGACCCGCCTGTTGCTAATCCGGACCTTTTGGATTGTTTCAACTCAACCGTGACCCTAAGGTTTCGCAAACAACCTACTCAAGCAAACGAAGTGACGACGCGTCGGGGACGCGCCGGAGGGCTTCGAACTGGTCGGACGGCATCCTTAACCTTGATTGGCGCTGAACATACCAAAATTCTATTAAAGAATTTACAGAACAATGCGATTGAAATGATCAATCCGGGGCAACGCACATCTATCAGGCAAATAAAATCCGGCAAAGTAAAACCCCAAGAACGCGTAAGACTGAACCGAGTAGAGTTGATAAAAGAGCCACCGGGCGTCATTAGTAAACCGAGTGGACCTATAGCTGTATTTGAAGCATCTCGCGTCGTCCCCGGTAAATATGAAGTTGAAAGTCGCGAAGCTGGCGCGGTTGTATTTAAGCAGAGCGTAGAAATAAAACCGGGGGCCAAAGAGAGAGTGGATATGCTGGGACGTTCGTCAAGCGCCGCCCATCGCAGCATTATTAAAGCGGTAGGCGGGCGCGCAACTGCTCGTTTACCAGAGTTATCTTCAAAGCTTGCCCCGATGGCGAATTGGGATTTGGGTTTGTGGCTCTCTCTGCTTGGAGCCGCTCATATTGCCGGCGCGCCAAATCAATATCAAAGACTACGGAAGGTGCCGCTGACTTCGTTTGACGATGTCCAGGGGGACGAAGCTATCGTTTATGTCCTGGCAGGTTTTGAGACCCTCACGGGACCCTTTCGCTTTGCCGTGAGCGACGACCATAAAGTTGATTGGCAAGCGCCGCGTCGGGTGGAGAAACTGGAAAATGTTTACGAATTTCGCGCCAAAACTAAACCGGGTTCTCATATTCTTTCGCTCAAAATTGCCGGCCAACGCCCCTACAGTTATGCCATTCATTGCTTACCCAACCGCGCAACCTTTATTACCTTTTCTGAAGATAGCAGGGGCATCAAGCTGCATCAATTTATTCTCTACATCCATAAATTAAAGATGTTTTTAGATCCCGAAGTGCGTCGTCGCCTAAATAGAGACCCCTTTATGCGCCACCGTATGGAGAATAATCCGCTTGATTGGGTTCGCGCGATGTTTTTAATCCAGAGCCATTTTGCCCTACGACAAAATATTGAAAAGGTAGATGACAGTGATATCAGACGGGATTGGGAGAAATTACTTTATATGAAGTGGTTTGACCCGATTATGTCCGTGATTGCGGCGTATGAAATCATTCGCCGCGGCCGCGCCAAAGAGGTTGGGCTTGATGAAATGGTTGAAAACTTGCGCCGGTATTTTCCGGGTCTACCCGATACCGAAGCGATTGCCCGGTCATTAAAATTACCTGGTAAAATTCCTCAGGCCGCGCCGCTTCTCCTGGAAAGCGTGATGGCTTTTACAAAGCTTGAAGAGACCCGAATTTTTCAGCTTAACCCTCGACTGCTTGACTTCGACGGCATATGGACAACTTGGCGCGGGGCAGTCAATGATATTGAACTAACCAAATCTGTACAGGGAACAAGTAAAGAAGATATCGAAAATCCCAAGAAGTTTCGTGCAGCAGGGGTAGGGCAGGCTAAAAAAGCTGCCAAGCAGTCTGTTGCTAAAAAGGCATCCAAAAAGCAACCGGCGAAAAAATCCCAACGAGCATCCGTAAAAAAAGCAGGCGCGAAGAAAAAATGAGCCAGGGTTATTAAATTCATGAATCGGTGAACCAAATAGAATGGTTCACCGATTCATGAACTCAGTTTTGATTCAGCTACCTGAGCGTTATTATTCCTTGATCTCAATGTCGTTTATCACGCGACGGACTCCTTTAACCGCCAAGGCAAGTTTTTCGGCGCGCGCTTTAAGGTCCTGACTTGGCAAATCGCCAGTTAAGGTGACCACCCCGTTGGCGGCTTTCACACTAATCGGAAAACTTGCCAGTTGTGAATCATCAAGAAATTTTCCATTTACATCCACTTCAAGGCTGACATTTGATGGTGCAGAGGGTGCTGGTTCGGTTGAAGGGGTTGTGGATGGTGTAGGAACCGGAACCGGAACCGGCGTAGGCTGAGTTTGCGGCATCACAACGACGGGCGGTTGTTGTGGCTGTTGCTGGGCCGCTTGCGCTTGTGCGGCGCTTCTTTCTGCAGCCGCTGCGCGCTCGCGTTCCAAAGCAATTTCATTATCTCTGCTTGATTGTTGGCTATTCACAATGATTAAAGTAATGACAATTGCCGTGAGTAAAATAGCCACCACAATCGCGGCTATTGCCCCGCCTGATAAGCCGCGCTCTTCGCGTGCGACATAATCTACTTCATTGCCGACGACGCGGCGACCCGGTAAAGGCGAATCTTGAACTATCGTATGTCTTTCTCTAATTTCGTCCATTGTTATGTCTCCTTTTCTTAACATTGTTTTAAAAAACTTTGATGTTGTATTACTCGCCAACACCTTTTTTATTCTATGTATGAAAACCAGTCCGTATGCTCATGCTTTCATCACAGACAAAAATAAAAAGAGCAATGCTTATGCCAAGAGCTAAGCATTGCTCTAACCGTTAGGAGAAAGTAGCCTGTTGATTTATGGGGTCGTGGTTGAACCTTTATATTTCGGTTTGCCGAGTTTGGTAATCCAGATGCCGGTATTCACATCGTTGAAGAAAACCATATCTTTGTAAGGTTGCGCCCCCCAACAAAATGCCTGATTCGGATGGTATCCATTGAGGGCGCCGGTATAGACTTTGCCAATCTCACGCCCTTGACGATATAAATCGCCGCGCAATTCGCCCGATACATCAACGATTCGTCCGCCGCCGCCATAATAGCCCATGTACATAATATCGTCTTTCACCCACATATTATGTGAACCCCATTCGGGAACCGCATACTCTGCAACTTTGCGCGGGTGAGAGAGGTCTGAAACGTCAATGACATGAACAATGCCGCGGACGGCGTAGCGTTCCTTGCTATTAAATAAATCGCCTTCGATTGGAAAGACTTCATCGCCGACGAAGACGTAATTTTTATAGCGATAGACGGCGTGTGATCCGGCAATCCAACCGTCGCCATACAATTCAGAATGATTGAAGCGGAAGTTGCTGACCAGTTGTGGATTTTCGGGCGAGCCGCCTTTGAGGCCTTTACCGACATCCAAAATCACCAGCCCGTCGCGCCAATAGGCGAGATAGGCCAACCCATCAACCACCTGAACATCGTGCAGGTAACGCCCGGCAAGGCCGCCGCCATTGGGTGAGCTAACCGGTTTGACAAGGGAATTGACTTGCCACCGGCCGACCTCTTTGGGGTTTTGCACATCTTTGAAATCAATGACGCGCATGGAGCCGGTTGCGTCATCCGTCAAATAGACATAGTGCGAATCCACGAAAGCGCTATGCACGCCGCCCGAAACGGTTTCCGTGTATTCGCTGATTTTCTTGGGATGCGCCGGATCTGAAGTGTCGAAGAAGATGATGCCGTTTTTACGATTCGATGCGCCTTCGCGCGACATCACGGCGATTTTAAAATCGGCCGTCGTGCTGATGTCATTGGTGAGTCTCGCATCGGTTTCAATCGTATCCGTAAGCTTAGGCTTGGTCGGGTCGCTAATATCGAAAACCAAAAGTTTATTGGTGATGGTTGAAAGATAGGCATAGTTGCCGAATATCCATTGCTCGGCCGCCATAAAATCTTTAACCGGAGCGCGACCGATGATTTCAATTTCGCGTTCGGCATTACGCGGCACAACGACCACCGAAGCCGTCTCTACGCGATTGCCGCTAATTGCTGAGACCAGATAAGTGCCGGGATTTTCCGCCACAAACCCGCCATCGCTTTCAACCATTGCGCCGTTGCCGCTCACCGCCCAACGCACCGAAGGGTTTTGCACCGCTGCGCCTTTCACATCTTGGGCATTGACTTTGAAACGCACTACATCGCCTGTCCGAACATTAATTGTTTTCGGTTCAACGACGAGTTTTTGCACCGGGTTGACGACGACTTCAATATTCACTTCGCCACTCGCCGCGTCGGCGCTGGCCATAATCCTGGCTTTGCCGGATTTGATGCCGGTGACCACACCCGCGCCGTCGACCGTGGCAATCGCCGGATTGGCCGAGGTCCATTTGAGCATTACATCAGCGCGCGGGTTATTATCGGCCATTCTTGCGGTCGCACTAAGTTGAGCGCTGTTGCCAACCGCTAGAGGAGCTTGCGGAGTGGCGATTTCAACTTTGGTTACGCGACCCGGTTTGACTCTTACTTTAGCAAAGCCGACTTGACCGCCGACGACTGCGCCAATGGTCACTTCGCCGGAGTTGAAAAAGGTGACCTTGCCATCTTTGTCTGCGCCCGCCACATCGTTGGGATTGGCAAACCAGAACATCGCTTTACTGGCAACGACCTTGCCGGATTCATCTTTGCCGGCAACGGAAAAGGCGACCTGTTGTCCGACTTCAAATTCGCCATCACTGGGCGTGATTTCAACCTTCTTGACACTGCTTTGCTGCGCCCATGAAAAAGGGACGAGATTGAAAATGAGAAGGGTAGCAAGAGAGATAGTTACAAAATATTTTCTGCGCATAGCTTTACTCCGATCTGGTTGGGTTTGCTCCGAGCAATTCTATTTGTGAACCGGCAGCGAAGGCAAATCAATTGTGGCGCGAGCCCTATTCCGATCAGGCCGGTAGTTCATTGAAAGGTGGTTTGCTATAAATCGGTCGCCCCGGCGACCGACAATTCTCGCAAATCAGGCAGGGCGCTTTCCGGCAAAGCTTCAAGGAAATCTTCGATTAAGGCATAGAGCGCTGATCTGGCAAAGCCGTGAAAATCCGTCTTTTCCGGTTAATCCGAGGTTAAATTTTCCCTGGTTACCAGAGGCTTGCGCTTTATCGAGAACCGTTTGACTTTGCAGTCGCCTGACGTCGCATTAAGATTTGCTTATCTGGACTTGCTACTTTGCCAACCTTTCGGTATTTTTCCCGTGCTTCATCCAAAGATTCAACTCCGATAATTAAATGAAAGGACTCACCTGATGATAGGACTATTGGCGATAGTGGTAGCGTTAGCTGGATTCGTTTGCCAGATTCTTGTGTTGATTAAGATGCTGCCCGAAGAAGGCGTTTTGAAAACTATACTAGGGTTCATCTGCGGATTGTATGCTTTGATTTGGGGATGGCAGAACGCTGACCGACTAGGGATTAAAAAGCTGATGCAATTATGGACTGCGCTCATTGTAATCGGACTGGTGTTGAATGTGCTTGCCCGAGCTTCGTCTTAAGGCCCGGCAGCGCGTCTCGACAAAGTTGTGTCTCTCAGAAGTTGGTTCACTAAATTAGAATACGGAGGAAATTAAAATGGGTATTTTGTATCTGTTATGCCAATTGGGCTCGCTCATCTGCTTAATCTTAGTGGTCGTTAAAATGTTTCAGAATGAAGGTGCGCTGAAAGCGATTCTGGGATTCATTTGTGGAATCTATGCGTTTATTTGGGGCTGGATGAACAAAGATAAAGTCGGGCAGAACATCATGTTTGCCTGGACTGCGCTCATCATTTTGGCGATTGTCCTGGGCATTGCTTCCGGCGGTTTCAGTTACAATTATGGAACAACGACTCCATAACTCGTAACGAATTGCTAAAAGAACCTGGGGGATTGTTGCGCGTTTAAGATGTAGGTAATCGCCGCGCAATAATCCCTCTATTGCAATAGAGGGCGAATCCTCTCAATTGATGATTTATTGAAAACGATAAAGAAAAGCATCTGACCTTCGGTTTTTATTCTGATTAAAAACCGTGACACTGACTTCGACGCCGCTTGGCAACATCGGACTGATATTTCCTTTTCCCAAAATTTGGGTGGTCGTGCCGTTTGGCAAAACATAATCTGCCGGATATTTCATTTTGGGAACCGCGACGCCGTTTATTTCAATCACCGAATCCGAAGCCGCAAAATTTTCACCCGCAACAATTAATTTACCAGCCCCCGCTTTGAATTTAACAAAAGTAATGCGCGGCGGTTGGTCGTTTGACTCCAGTGCGGCAATGGCGGCGCGCAAATTCGGGCGCGGTCCAATCAATCGGTTGCCGGCTTGCGCCGTACCTGTTGAGCGCAAAAGTGAGCGCATAAGTTGCGAGGTCAGCGGTGGCAAGCCGCGCTGTTTAGCGATGCTCTGCACGATGGCGGCGGCGCCGGCAATCATGGCGCTGGCGCCCGAAGTGGCTCCGAACTCGGCCGTATAATAATTATTTTCGCCGCCGCTGCGTAATAAATCTCCAAATCCGCAAGTGGCAATCGCGCGTCCCCACCCTTGCACATCAACCCTAGCACCGAAATTCGATTCATCCGTTGCTGCGCGGTCTGTGCCGTTGGCAAAAAACGCGCCCGGTGGAAAACCGGCGCCCACCATAATCGCGCCGGAATCGTGATTGCGACTGAACACGCCGTTATAAATCGCGTCGTCGAGATTTTCTTCGCCGTTGCCGGCCGGTTCTATGACGATGATACCTCTATCGGTTGCCTCTTTGATGGCATTGAAAATATCGGATTCAAATTCCACCGGTAAAAGCCCCTTACCATTGGTCGGATTAAATCGCGGGCCTTTTGCCGACTGGTCTTCAATCAAGATGACATCGCCGGCTCGCAGATTGCGAACCGCCTGATTGATGGCCGCGGCAATCTGCGTGACGTTGCCCTGTTCGAGGGGGTTGATTAGACCGATTTGTGAGCGATGGGCGATTCCCGTTATCCCTATACCATCATCGGCCGCAAAGATTTCTCCGAGCACCGCCGCCCCGTGGTCTTTATTCAAATCGGGGCGCGGGTCGAAGCCTTCCACGAGAATGAAGGGGTTTGCCGTTGCCGCCGTCAAATCATTATGTCTGAGGTTCCAGTTTACTTCGACATCAATGAGGCGCACGTTTTCGCCGCGCCCGCCATCGAGCGTCCAGGCATAGCGAACATCCAACCCGCCCGGCGCGGCGTCAAGGTAACCTTGCAAGGACTCGAAATTTTGCGCGTTTTGTGGCGCCGTCGCCCAGGAAGCCGGGAACCCGGTTGAGACAACAAAAGTAAGAATGAAAACGCCAATGAAAGAAAATCTTAACAAACCAAAACCTCGAAGCCTTTGATTGGTAACGGGAGCGGTCGAAAGTGATTGTAGGCTTGAATAATTTTTCACGTCAAGAATCGCCGTGGGAATAACTTCTTGAACTTTCAAAAAGAGCGTGTCGTACACCAACACGTAGTGATAAACCAAAGCCACTACCAGCCACAGTTTCAAATTCGTTGCTAGAGAAAAAGGAGTTTTGTAGGTATGTTCAGCTTTTTAATTTGGATAATCATCGTCATTTTGGACATTATTGCGGTGAGCAATGTTTTGAAATCGCGTCACGACAATTTCACCAAAGCCGTATTAATCGTTTTGATTTTATTCTTCCCGTTTATTGGGGCCGGCGTTTATCTTTTGGTCTTTCGTGACCGGGGTTAAGAGATTGATTCCTGTGCCAGGACGCCAAGAAAACCAAGCGTCATCGCCTGATGCTTTGCGTCTGGGGTTGGTTGGCGACTCGCAGTTACCCGTTGCCTAACAGTTCATTCACCTCACTGAGCGTTGGCAATCCGGTTCTTGCCCCAATTTTTTGACATTTTAAAGCGGCAACCGCGTGGGCGAATCGCAAAGTCTCTTCTATTGAATATCCGGCAAGCAATCCGTAAATAAACCCTCCATGAAAGGCATCGCCGGCTCCGGTCGTATCAGCCGCCTGGATGGAAAACGCCGGGACATAGATATACTGCTTTTGAAAATAAGCGAGTACGCCGCCAGCGCCGAGCGTGGCCGCGACAAACAGCGAGCCGGTTGTGTCATGCAATCTTTTCAACGCCACCTTTAAATCCTTTTCGCCGGTCATTTTCTCCGGAAAGGTGCTCGATGAAATCAAAAAATCAATGAGCGGCAACAAACCTTCTGCGCCTGCATAAATGTTGTCAATATCCAGCACTGTCGGAACGCCCGCTTCTCGCGCATACTCGGCGGCTTTGATTGACCCGACCACGTTATGTCCATCCAGTAACAAGGCGCGCCCCGAAGTCACGGCTTCGCGATCAACTTCCTCTTCTGCTATTGAAAGCTTATCGTCACGATTCCAAATCACCGTGCGTTCGCCGCTCGGTTCATCAACAACAATGAATGCGGTTTGCGACTCGGCGCCGGGAATCACTTTCACGCCGGAAGCTTCGACCCCGTCATCGGCCAGGGTTTTGAGTTGAAAACGCCCATCGGCATCATCTCCGACCTTGCCAATATAACGAGCCTTGAGTCCTAAACGCGACAGCGCAACCATTGCCGTCGCGCATTGTCCACCGGCATGGATGCTGTGGGATTTGAATTTCACTTTGCTGTTAAACTGCGGATAGCGAGGCACGACGATGATGTGATCTACGGCATTCAGGCCGAGCGCAACCGCGTCAAAGGGCTTATTGGTAGGTAGGGTTATTCCGAAGTTCATAGGGGTAGTCAGTGGTCGGTAATCGGTAGTCGGTGAACAACGGCTGTGAATCACCGACTACCGACAGAAGGCGTAATCGCCACCGGTTACCGGCTACCAGGGTTATTGTCCAATCGCGTTATTGGTGAATAGTCTGACTTCGACGCGGCGATTTTGCATACGCCCTTCTTTGGTGGTGTTGTCAGCCACCGGACGACTGATGCCGAAGCCAATGATAGAGATGCGGAAGAGCGGCAGTTGATGTTTATCGGCAAGGTATCGCTTGACGACATCGGAACGCGCTTCGCTCAGTTGTTCGTTCAAATCAAGTTTGCCTTCGCTGGAGGCAAAGCCTTGAATTTCCAGCAGGTAACCATTTTTACTTTTGATTTGTGAAGCCAGCTCATCGAGCGCTGACATAGCTTCCGGCAAGAGGTCGGCTTTGCCGGCTTCAAATAAAACCGTGACGGTCTTTTGCAAAGTGTATTTGTCGAGGTTGGCGCGCAGGTCGCTGACATTTTTTTCAACGCCGGTGACGCGGGTGTTGGCCTGTTCGGCGGCTGATGCGGCGCGGTCAGCCTGTTCCTGGACTTGGTTCGTGCGGGTGCGCAAATCTTCGACATCGCGCGAAATGCGACTCACCTCTTGCGTATTGCGACGCGAAGTCTCTTCGAGTTCCCCGGTGCGACTTTCGAGCGGCGCCGCCCGTTCATTGACGCGATTGCGAACGTACTTCTTGGTGGCGCAGGCATTCACAAATAGCAGCGCAATAAATACGGCGAATAAGGGCATCGCTTTTGATTTCATAATGAATCTGATCTCCGTTGGTTATTGAATTGTTTTATCCCTGAGGCAATTACCGACACGGGCTCTGGCTGTGCGTTTGCCGTTGAATCTCACAGTCAACTATACTTCGATTACGAAGTAAGGTTTTTACACCAGGAGTTAAGAAATTGGCAAGAAACATTTCAGCCCTTATTTTATTAGTAATTTTGTTGCTTTCATCAATTGGCACGGCCAGTCAAAAAACCGAGGCTTGCAAAGCGCCGGAACTCATTTGTAAAGCCGCCGCCAATCAAGACCGCTCGCTCTATGTGCGCGACCGTTGTCGCTATGAGCAGAAGATTCGCGTCGAGCGTTTCAAGATGAAAGACAACAAAGAAAATTTTGAAGAGGTGCGCGAAACCACCGTCGTGGTGCAACCGCAGAAGCAACCTGACAAAACCGGAAGAACGTTGATTGATGTTCAAGTCGTCGAAGACACCGATAAAAATGGCAATCCGAAAGATCGTATCAACCCTGATGAAAAAACCCTGCTCTCGTTTGGCGCCATCTGGGATTTGGCTTTCTTTCCGCTGCTTCCCGAAAAACTTGGCTATTATAATTACCAGGAACTCGTCGCCGAACGGAAAAACGAAAAGTGGTATCGCTTTATTGCCAAACCCGAAATCACCGATCAACTGCTGGCTT
>JBIOWC010000853.1:0-10908 GCA_044868105.1 Blastocatellia bacterium | reverse complement strand
TTGTCGAAGCTCTGGTCAAACATTACAAAGACAATGTCAACATCATCGGCTGGCAGATTGATAACGAACTCAATAACGAAAACCCGGAATGTTACAGCGACAGTTGCCGCGCCGCCTTTCGTGTTTGGCTGGAAAAAAAGTATGGCAGCTTGTCAGCCTTGAACGAAAGATGGGGGACGGTTTTCTGGAGTCAGACCTATACGAACTGGTCGCAGGTTGACCTGCCATTTACCACCACGGCTTTGCATAACCCATCGTTAATGCTCGATTTCAAACGTTTCATTTCGGATTCGGCGACCTCGTATATGGAAGACCAACTGGAGATCATCCGGCAATTTCGCCCGAATGATTTCGTCACCCAGAACGGCGTTTTCAAAAATATTGATTACTATAAACTGAGTCGCAACCTCGACCTTCATGCATCGGCCAGCTATCCGCTCTTTTCTCCCAACCCGCAATATTCAACCGGCGCGGCGCTCACGGCGCATCGCAGTTATACCGGGCGGTTTATGATTATGGAACAACAGACGGGCGCCGGCGGGCAGACCTATTTATTGCGCAGCCCGCGACCCGGCGAGATGCGACTTTGGACCTTTCAATCCCTCGCGCATGGCGCGGACGGCATCATCCATTTTCGTTGGCGCACGGCGCGACGCGGCATCGAAGAGTATTGGGCGGGCGTGTTGGACCAGGATAATGTGCCGCGTTCGCGGTTTCAGGATTTCAAACTGGAAGGCGCAGAGATTAATAAAATCGCCCCGGAGATTTTCGGCTCCCAACTGGTCTCAGACATCGCGGTGCTTAAAGATTTTGACGACGAATGGGTATATGACCATCAATATTTCACCAGCGAAGTGCATACCAGTTGGGTTTATAGCGAGCTGTTTCGCGCCGCTTCCGAAATGAAATACAACCTAGATTTCATTGGCGTAGAAAAAGATTTCAGTCGCTTCAAAATCATCTTTGCACCCTATTTGATTTTGATGGATGAACGCCTGGCGGCAAAGATTAAAAACTTTGTTATGCAAGGTGGCACCTTCATTATGTCCGCCCATAGCGCCGTCAAAGATCGCGATAATACGATGACCGACCAGACCATTCCGATTATGGGCCTGCGCGATTTATTTGGCGTTGAAGTGGATTCGTTTTACTGTTATCAACCGCCGTCGCGCGAGCGTAACGCCCTTAAATTTCAAGATGGGACGAGCCTGCCCATTCAGGTTTTCGCAGAACATCTGCAGCCCAAAGGGGCCACGGTAATCGCCAACTGGGAGCGCGATTTTATGCAAGGCATTCCGGCCTGTACCGAAAATCGCGCTGGGAAAGGAAAAGCGATTTATTACGGCTCGTTCTTCAATATCGAGGCCGCGCGTTATCTGCTCAGGCGTTATGCCAGTGAACAAAATTTGCGTCCGCTGGTTAGCGATTTCCCGGCGACTATCGAAGTGACTCGGCGTACGCGGGGGCGCAATCAATACTACTTTATTTTGAATCACTCAACTGAAAGCGTGCCGCTTAAAATTGGTGAAGGGTATTTCGATTTACTGCAAGGCCAAGCCTCTCTTCCCAGTTTTACGCTCCCGCCATTCGGCTATAAAGTTTTGAAGAAGACCGAGTGAGGACGCCAAGGATTCACCGACGGATAAAATTAAATTTGGCGTGCGAAAACGGAGATGCCGAGGCCGCACAGAGAGATTTGAGTGAGGCACACGCTTAAATAAAATTAAGGAGAAGACCGGATGGCAATTCTAGTGACCGGAGGAGCCGGTTATATTGGCAGCGTAACCGTTGAGTTGTTGCGCGCGCGCGGCGAGCGCGTGGTGATTCTCGATAACCTGACCCGCGGGCATCGCGCCGCCGTTGAGGCAACGATACCCTTTTATGAAGGCGATGTTGGCGATAGCGCGCTCGTCGAACGCATCAGCAAAGAACACGATATTGAAGCCTGCATACATTTTGCGGCGCTGGCTTATGTTGGCGAATCGGTCGCCGAACCGGCTCGCTACTTTGAAAATAATGTCGCGCAGGGCATCCGATTGCTTGATGCGTTATTGAACGCACAGGTGCGACAAGTGGTTTTCTCTTCGACCTGCGCGACCTATGGTGAACCTCAGCATATGCCGATTGATGAAACGCATCCGCAGCAGCCGACCAATCCGTATGGCTGGTCGAAGTTTATGATTGAGCGCGTACTGGAAGCCTATAACCGGGCCTATGAGTTGCGCTTTGTTGCCTTGCGTTATTTCAATGCCGCCGGAGCGCTTGAAACGCGCGGCGAACACCACGAACCGGAGACCCATTTGATTCCCAATGTGCTGGCCGCGGCGACCGGCAAATTGCCTTTTGTGTCGGTGTTCGGCAATGACTATGCGACTCCTGACGGGACCTGCATTCGTGATTATATTCACGTTGCGGATTTGGGTGACGCGCATATTCGGGCGCTCAACTATCTGCGGCAAGGCGGCGATTCAACGCACATCAATCTGGGCAACGGACAGGGCTACTCGGTGCTTGAAGTGATAGAGGCGGCGCGGCGCGTGACCGGCAAACCGATTGAGGCGCGTTTTGAACCGCAACGACCGGGCGACCCGTCGCGCCTGGTTGCCGATGCCGGCAAAGCGTTACAAGTTCTCGGTTGGCGACCTGCGTATGCGGATTTGACAAAGATTATTCAAACGGCCTGGGATTGGCATCTCGCGCACCCTGCGGGTTACGCTGCCGGTTCGTAAGCTAAAAGCACACGGCAAAATTTACACCAGGCAGCAAAATACAAGATTACCGGTTCACGGACGCCTCACTTCACTTTTTTCCCGGTAATGCTCTGCCCGCCTTGATGCAAAATCAACTCGGTGACTTCACCTTTGTCGTTTTTGACGAAGGTGACTTGCGCGTCAACGACTTTCAGAAAAAATGCGTTTTCCGCTTCGGCGAATAATTGAACTCGCGGCTGGTCAGTTGGCTGTCCGAAAAGTTTATCCTCTTCTCGGGTGACGACGATTTTAAAATTCGGCGCAATTTGATACTCGCCAACATAAGTTTCGAGAATCTTTGAGTCCACTTTAATCTCTGTGTGGGCTTTCGCCGGGGCGAATTTCTGCAACGGGAATTGGCTTTCAAGGATATGCAAACCAATGTCATCCTGTCCGACGCCTGAATTTGAAAGCACAACGACGGCGGCGCGTTTTTTCGGGTCAAAGCCTGTGAAGGTTCTGTAGCCGCCGGTTCCGCCATTATGCCAGATGATTTCCGTGCCAAAACGTTTGTGAATGTGCCAGCCGAGCGCAATATCGAGATTGGGCGAGTCGGTCGGGCGCTGCATTTGGTGTGATTTTTGTAAAACCGGAAAGAGTTTGGTTTTCACCAGCCCTAAATTTGCCGCCGCAAACTTGAGCATATCATTTACGGTTGATCGCAAAGCGCCCGCGCCGGCAAGCGTAGGGATGTCCCAGTTGGGCGTCGGGTTGAGGTCTGTGGTGTGCCCCGTGGCGAGACGCGATTTTTGCTCGGCGGAAAGGGTGATGCGCGTGTCATTCATCTTGAGCGGTTTGCAGATGCGCTCGACGACCAGGGTTTCGTAATCTTTTTTGGTTTTTAAGGTGAGGATATGCCCGAGAAGTCCCATGCCGACATTGGAATATTCGTACTTGCTGCCGATATCACGCGGCAAAGTATAGGAGGAAAGAAAGGCATATAGCTGTTCAACCGTATAATCGGCAAAAGGGTTTTTGGCATCCTTAGGACGGAAGTTCGTTGGCATTCGCGGCAGCCCCGACGTGTGGGTAGCCAAATCGAGCAGGGTAATCTCTTTGCCGCCTCGGGTCGGGCATTTGACGGTTTGAGGGAGATACAGCGAGATCGGGTCAGCGAGTTTCATCTCGCCGCGCTCGACCATATCGGCAAGCAGAATGCAGGTGAAGACTTTGGTGATCGAGCCGATTTCAAAGATGGAGTTGGCCTCCACCTCACGCGGTTCGCCGACCTTCATTCGGCCATAGTTGATGAGTTTCGTGCCTTTTTCATTGATGATGCCGACAGCGATACCCACCCCTTTCTTATCAAGGGCGATGCGTTGTTCGAGAATCTTTTTAACTTCCGCTTCGTCGTAAATGGATTGCGTGAAAGTAACCGGTTGAAAAAGATTAAAGACCAGCAGCGTGTTAAGTAAAAGATAAATCGCCTTTTTCATTGGGATAACCTCCTGATAGGGTGACGGCTGAACGCAGGAAAAATATCATTGCCCCTTACCGCAGACAAGCAAGAACGCCCCCTCCCCGGAATAATTTGAACCCCTCTTTGTGAACTCTCGGCTCAGCAAAAGTCTTTACAGCGCAGGTGAGGTTTGATTTGATAGAGCTTGAATTTTACAAATTAAGCGACCCCGTCAGCGCAAATAAACAAAGCCCTCAACGAAGAACGCCTCTACATTCTCGATTGTCAAGTAAACCAATAATCGCCCTCCGATTTGTGTTGTGATTGATGAATACTGCGAAACCACAGTCAATGATGGACGAGCCTCAATCTCAAAGAGTGCCTTCGCGAGGCAAACAATTGGCTGATGCACTACTGATTATTGGCATCGGAACATTAGTTTATCTCAACAGTTTTGAAGGCAGTTTCGTCTTTGATGACGCCCTTTATATCAACCCGACGCTGCACACCTTGCGGCAAGCCATGTTTGCGCCGGGCAATGTGTCGCGACCGTTTATCGGTTTTACGTTAGGGCTAAATTACGCGATTAGCGGCTATAACGATTGGAGCTATCATCTGCTCAACCTGCTTGTGCATATCCTTGCCGCACTCTGTTTGTATGGCATTGTCCGGCGAACCTTTCAAATGGATAGGCTGCGCGAAGTTTTCGGAAATCGCGCAACCAACCTGGCGCTTGTCATCACGCTTCTCTGGATGGTTCACCCGCTGCAAACGCAATCGGTCACTTATATTATCCAGCGCTGCGAATCGGTCATGGGACTCTTCTATTTGCTGACGCTCTATTGCGCCATCAGAAGTTTTACCGCCGGGAGAACATGGCTTTGGTCTGCGGCTGCAATCCTGGCTTGCGCCTGCGGCATGTTATCGAAACAGGTGATGGTGACCGCTCCGCTTATGGTTTTGCTTTATGACTGGTTTTTCGTCTCGCCGTCCATTAAGAGCCTCTGGCAAAAGAGTCGGGGTCTGTATATCGGGCTGGCTGCGACCTGGTGTTTGTTGATTGCCACCTTGCTGGCTTCGCCGGTCAACGAAACCGCAGGGTTTGCGGTCAAAACGATTTCACCGCTCGATTATTACCTGTCTGAGTTCAGGGTTATGGCGCAATACCTGAGAGTGGCCTTGTACCCGGATGCCCTGGCAATTGATTATGGCTGGAAGAAAGCAGCCGGCCTGAACCAAATTCTTCCCTTTGCCGTTCCGCTATTAATTATGCAGGCGATAACCGCCTGGGGAATTTATCGGCGCAAGCCGCTGGCCTTTTTAGGCGCGTGGTTTTTCGGCGTTCTGGCGGTGACCTCCAGTTTCATGCCCTTTGCTGATTTGCTGTTTGAACATCGGATGTACTTACCGCTTGCCGCGGTGGTTGTGGCGGTTGTGCTCGTCGCGGATGGTCTAATCATTCGTTTATTAAAAAGCCGAGCCCTCTACTATGGCGTTTCAGAAGGCCTGGTAAGACGACTGACCCTGGCGGTTGTTCTGGTTCTGGTGATGACGCTTGGACTGGTCACCGCGCGCCGCAATATGGACTATAAAACGGAATTCGTTTTGTGGCGCGATACCGTCAATAAACGACCCGAAAGTCCGCGCGCTCATATCAATCTGGGAAAAAAACTGGTTGAACAGGGACTAACAGCCGAGGCCGCCGCGCACTTTGCCGAAGCCTTAAAATACGAGCCTGAGTCGCTGGAAGGACAGAACAATTATGGCCGCGCGCTGCTGAATTTGGGGCGTGCCGAAGAGGCGAAAGAACACCTGCTGATTGCCGTTGCCCTGCGGCCGACCTATGCGCTGGCGCAACACAATCTGGGGAGCGCGTTATTGGAACTGGGAGAGACTGAGCAAGCCATTGAACACTTTTCGACGGCTATCGAAATACAACCGCAAGCTCCGGAAACTTACTATGCGCTTGGCCTTGCCTATCAGCGAATCGAAAAATATGGCGAGGCCTTATCGAGTTATGACCAGACCTTAGAGCTGGATTCCACACACGTGGAAGCGCTCAATGAAAAAGCCTTGCTGCTGCTCACCGCCAAAGATGCCCGATTTAGAAACGTGACGGAAGCGGTTCGCTGTGCCGAAATGGCGGTTCAGTTATCCGAGCGGCGTTACGGAAAATCATTGGATGTTTTGGCGCAAGCCTATGCCGCCGCCGGACGCTACCCCGAAGCCGTAGACGCCGCCACGCAAGCCGTCAATTCACTCTTGGCAAAATCGAATAAAGCGTTTGCCGCATCAAGCGCAGAGCGACTGACGAGGTATCGCGAAAAAGCGGCAATAAACCCTGCGAAAACTAAGCCTGCGCCTTCAACGTCTTCATAACCTAAACGGCCTCGGGCCGCGACTCGCGGTTTTCAGTTGTGACGGAAGAGCCCGAACAAGGTGTCAAACTACCTCGCCCTCGATTTTCGAGAAAGCGTCTGCGCAATCAGCAGCCCTTTTGCAGTCGCCTTACCTTGCGCGCTTGAATTTTTCAAGGGTAGTATCAAAGTACGGCAGATGGGAAGGAGGCAGCATGTTAAACCGATTCCTTTCACTTGCTCTTGCCGTTTGGCTCTCACCGATGACCTTTGCAGTTGAAGCTCATGCGTATGGTCATTACTTTCCTCAGAATAACTCTGAACAAATCACCCTCCAGGTTCTTGTAGAAGGCGATGCTTCGGCGGTTAAATTGATGGTCGAAGAGCTTCCCAAAATGGCGAGCAACTATGGCATTGACCTCGCTTTTGCAAGTCGGCAAACCGATCCCTATGAGGTGCGCATTATTGTGACGGTAGGACAAGGGAGCGCAAATGACCCGACGACTTTTAACCACTTTCCAGTCTCATTCATCTTCAGCAGTGCCGTCGTGATGACCCGAGATGGCAACGTCCTGTTCACCTCATCACAATCGTCTGTTACCGCGAAGGGAGCCATCATCTTAACAGCACGAGAAACCTGCAAACGCCTCTATGAGCAATACGAAGTCATAAAAAACGCCAGTCGCCAGCATCTCGCCGACAGTTTAATGGGTAAAAATAAGCGCTCCGATGAATCGCCGAAGACTGACAGCCAGGAGATCGCAGATCTTCCGAAAGCCGCCGGCGTGTATTGCAATATCTCTCACACCTGGGTCCAACTCGGGGAAATATTTGCAAAAACGCAAGCCGGGGGGATGGGCAAGGCGTTTCTGACCTGGGGAATTTCCAGAATTCATATCAATCAAACATTCGACGGTCCTCAGGCAAAGTTTCAACTGTCTGAGCAGGCTCCAACTTTCTATGTCGTTGGCACGGCCGTTTCTAACGAAGATGCCGCGATTGTGCGGCTGAGGAAGAAGCCAAAGCAGCGCGAGGTTTCCATCGGCTCATTAACGGCATTCAATTCGGAAGCCGGATATAGAAATGAAGATATCATTGTCGTCACGGTTTCTCGCGTCTCGGCGAATGTGGTCAAAATAACGCCGCAGGCAAAGCTTCAACCAGGCGAGTACCTGTTGCGCCTCGAATCGTTTGCTGGAGAGGGCGACGGCTACGATTTCGGGATTACGCCGGCGAAGAGATAAATTACCCGGGGTTGCGGCCGGCAATCACCCCTGCAATATCTTCCGCAAAAATCTTCCGGTGTGCGACCCGCTGCATTCGGCTATCTGTTCGGGGGTGCCGACAGCGACGACCTTGCCGCCCTCATAGCCGCCTTCGGGCCCTAAATCAATAATCCAGTCGGCGCTCTTAATTACATCCAGATTGTGTTCGATGATGATAATCGAACCGCCTGCTTCAATCAGTTGGCGAAAGGCCGCCAGCAATTTATTGATGTCATCGAAATGCAATCCGGTGGTCGGTTCATCGAAGATATACAGCATGCGATCGCTCTCGCGTTTTGACAGGTAAGACGCAAGCTTTACGCGCTGGGCTTCGCCGCCCGATAGCGTCGTCGCCGATTGTCCGAGTCGCAAATAACCCAGTCCGACGTCATCAAGCACCTGCAATTTTGTGGCAATGCGATTGATATTAGAGAAAAACAACAGCCCTTCACGCACCGTCATATTCAAAACATCGTGAATGGATTTGCCTTTGTATTTAACCTCAAGAATGCCTTGTTTGAAGCGTCGGCCTTTGCACTCTTCGCAAACCAGTTCAACGTCGGCAAGAAACTGCATCTCTTTAATCTCAACCCCGTTGCCTTCGCATCGTTCGCAACGTCCGCCCGGCACATTAAAGCTGAAATGCGAAGCGTCGTAACCGTGTGCCTGCGCTTCGCGGGTCTGCGAAAAGACCTCGCGCACCCCATCGTAAACTTTAATGTAGGTAATCGGATTTGAGCGCGGCGTGCGGCCGATGGGCGACTGGTCAACCAAAACGACATCGGAAATCAGTTGCCCGCCTTTGATTTCAGCAAACGCGCCGACGTGACCGGTCCATTCACCGCGTTGTTTTTTTAGTCCCGCATAGATGATATCGTGCACCAAGGTTGATTTGCCTGAACCCGAAACCCCTGTGATGCAGGTCATGGTGCGCAAAGGAATTTCCACATCAATCTTTTTCAAATTGTGTTCGCTGGCGCCGCGAACCTGTAAAAGTTGTTTCGGATTGAACTGCCGCCGGCCGCGCGGCAGTTTGATTTGTAAATCGCCGCGCAAATATTTGCCCGTCAGCGAGCCATTGCCGTTTAATAATTTTTCCTTGGTGCCCTGGAAAACGACTTCGCCGCCGAGTTCGCCGGCCCCCGGCCCGATGTCAATAATCTTGTCGGCGGCGAGCATCATTTCGGGTTCGTGTTCAACGACCAGGACGGTGTTACCAATGTCGCGCAAATTTTCGAGTATGCGAATCAACCGTTCATTATCGCGCGGGTGAAGTCCAATCGAAGGCTCATCCAACACATACAAGGCGCCGACGAGCGAAGCGCCCAAATTCGTTGCCAGTTGAATGCGTTGCGCTTCGCCGCCTGAAAGCGTAGACGCCAGCCGGTTGAGCGTCAGGTACTCAAGCCCGACATTGATTAAGAATTTTAAACGCGAACGAATCTCGAAAAGCAGCCGCTCGGCGATTTCCAGGTCGCCTTCCTTTAATTCGAGCTGGTTAAAAAAGTCTGCCGCTTCCGCCGCCGTCATAGCGCAGATTTCCGGCAGTGACCGTCCGTCAATTTTGACGATGCGCGCTTCTAACCTTAAACGTCCGCCGTCGCATTCCGGGCAGCGGGTATAGCCGCGATACTTTGACAGGAACACCCGAACGTGCAGTTTATATTTTTTGGTTTCGAGAAAATCGAAAAAGCCTTGCACCCCTTCAAAGCCATCCGTGCCATACAAAATGGCTTTCTGTTGTTCGCGAGTGAGCCCACGAAAGGGCACGTCGGTGGGAATGTCGCGCTCTTTGCAAAAGCGCATTAATTCTTTTTGCGCCCACTGATATTGCGGTTTGGTGAAGGGGTCAACCGCGCCTTTTGCCAAAGACAACTCGCGGTTGGGAACCGCCAAATCGAAATCAAGCCCGATGGTGTTTCCGAAACCTTGACAGGTCGGGCACGCGCCGAATGGATTATTGAAACTAAACAGGCGCGGTTCCGGCTCGGCGTATTTAATTCCGCAGCGCTTACATTCGAAGTCTTCGGAAAATCGCAGGTGAACGGAAGGCTCGCCAACCGTTTCAATCGCCGCTTGCCCGTGACCATCCTGATAAGCAGTTTCGATGGAATCAATCAAACGGGCGCGCACATCGGGGCGCACCACCAGACGGTCAACCAGGACGAAAGCCCGATCGAAATTCGCCGCCGTGTAACTGTCAGGCGTTTGCAATTCAATAATCTCTCCGCCTTTGTAAAGCCGTGTGAAGCCGCGCTGCATTAAGCTCATCAAATGAGCTTTGATTTTGGTGTGGTCGCTGGCCGTGGATTGCTTGGCTGATTTTTTCGATTTTTTGCCGTTATCGGTGGCTTGCGTTTCTTCAAAACCGGCGCTCGCCGGAAAGAGAACATAAAAGCGTGTGCTTTCGGGCAAAGCTAAAACTTCATCGGCGATAGATTCCGGCGTGTCGCGAAAAACCTGATTGCCGCAACTGGCGCAAAAAGTTTTGCCGATGCGCGCATAGAGCAAACGCAAATAATCATACGTTTCAGTTTGTGTGGCCACGGTTGAACGCGGATTGCGGGTCGAATTTTTCTGGCGAATCGAGATGGCTGGACAGATGCCTGAAACTTCATCAACATCCGGTTTATCCATGCGTTCAAGGAATTGCCGCGCATAAGCCGAGAGCGATTCCACGTAACGGCGTTGACCCTCGGCATAGATGGTGTCAAATGCTAAAGAAGATTTGCCCGAACCAGAAACCCCTGTAACGACCGTGAGTTTGTTGAGTGGGATTTCAACATTGATGTTTTTTAAATTGTGAACCCTTGCGCCTTTTATGCTGATTACTTCGTCTACCATTTTCTCCTGCTCAAAACCTGTCATTGTGCTAAAGCCAGCTTTTTTGCCCCAAGCATAAAGAATCAATAGTAGCATCTCGGTGTGAGGTGAATCAAAGCGATGCCTGTTGGTGAATTATTCATCTTTGCCCGGCCCGAGATTATTCAGTTTTCGCTATGAAATGGGATGATTCACCAGCCGCTGAGAAAATTTATCTTCGGGTCAAGCTTATCAACTAAATCCGCCGATTCCGTGAAAAACGATTTCGGCATTCTTGAGGAGGGAGTATGAAGAATTGGAAAAGCGTACGGCGG
>JBIOWC010000852.1:0-4318 GCA_044868105.1 Blastocatellia bacterium | reverse complement strand
CCTGATAGCCGCTCGCAGGCGGTTTTAAAACTCACCAGTCGAAACGGAAAACGCCTTTCCGCCGTCTATTTGCCGAATGAAAAGGCCCGCTATACGATTTTATACAGTCACGGTAACGCCGAAGATTTAGGCGGATTGCGCCCGATACTTGATGAGATTTGCAAACTCGGGTTCAACGTCTTCGCTTATGACTATCAAGGTTATGGAACCAGCGAAGGCCGGGCGTCGGAAACTTGCGCCTACGAGGATGTCGAGGCCGCCTATGATTATTTGACGACGGAGATGGGCCTTGCCCCTGGGCAAATTATCTCTTATGGGCATTCCGTTGGCAGTGCCGTTGCCATTGATTTAGCGGCGAGAAAACCGGTCGGCGCGTTGATATGTGAAAGCGCCTTTATCACGGCTTTTCGCGTGGTCACACGGATGCCGATTTTACCTTTTGACAAATTCAAAAATCTTGCGAAAATCGGCAAGGTGAATTGTCCGGTATTAATCGCCCATGGCAAACAAGACCGGGTGGTGGCAAGCTGGCACGGCGAAAAACTTTTTGCCCTTGCCAGACAGCCGAAGCGTTTGTTTTTGATAGAACGCGCCGGTCACGATGATGTCATGATGTTTGCCGGCAAGCAGTATCTTGAGGCGTTGCGCGAATTCGGATTATTCAACAATTAACTAACCGGAGATTTTCATGACGCGAAGCTGGAGGCTTTTTACCGGCCGCCTATTCCTGGCGCTATTCTCTACCCTTGTCGCCCCCTTCGTCTATGCCACAACCTTTCAGGAAAACTATAAAACGTATACGAATGCGCGATTCGCCTATTCGATTTCATATCCTGCGAATCTACTTATCGCGCAAGGCGAAGCCACCAATGGCGACGGGCAAAAATTTATTTATAAGGACGCCCAGGCTGTGCTTCTGGTTTATGGGTCGCATAATGCCTTAAACCAAAATCTTAAAACCGTTTTTGAAGCAGCCATTCAACCAAACGCCGACCACCCGCATCTGTCAATCACTTATAAAATTTTACGAGCCAATTGGTTTGTTATTTCAGGCAAGGAAGACGGAAAGATTTTCTATCAAAAAACGTTACTCAAAAATGATGTATTCAAAACTTTTCGACTCGAATATGACGAGTCGCAAAAGAAGACCTTTGATGCGCTGGTCCCGAGGCTTGAAAAGTCCTTCAGAGGTTAATTGCATACCCTATGAACCATTCAATAATCCGCCGATGGTTTTCGCATCTAACCAATTTACCTTTCCGAATAAAAATGGTCTTTGCCTTGATTGGCCTGGTTGCTCTCTTTACGCTTTATATACATAACCTCGCCACTAATCCGCCGGGCTTTTCTCTCGATGAATCATCCATCGCCTATAACGCCTATACAATTTCTCAATCCGGCAGAGATGAACATGGCGAATTTCTGCCGCTCTATTTTCGCGCTTTCGGCGAGTACAAAAATCCAACCTATATTTATTTACTATCGCTCATATTCAAAATTACAGGACCTGGCAACCTGGTGGCGCGATACTTGAGCGCCAGTTTGATGTTTTTGTCGGCGCTCGTGATGGGTCTGCTGGCCTGGCGTATCAGCGGACGCCAAAGTGCGGGTTTAATCATCGGGTTTACGGCTTTAGTGATGCCATGGTTATTTGAGATCGGTCGGCTGGTTTTCGAGGTTGCACTTTATCCGCTGGTCTTGGGGCTTTTTTTATTGGCGCTCTATCGCGCCCACAGCAGAGCCATTTGGGCTTTGGGTGATGTAACGAGGCTGGCTGCTGCGCTCGCCTTGTTGACCTATACCTATTCGATTGGCCGATTGCTGGCGCCCCTCCTGGCGCTCGGTTTGATATTTTTCCTGACCCGCAAAAATTATTCGAAGATCATAACCACTTGGATGATTTACGGGGTGACGCTCATACCTTTGCTCGTATTTAACGCCCGTCATCCGGGAGTATTAACTAGACGATTTTATGCGTTCTCTTACATTGGCCCGCAAAGCCAAATTGTGGACATCGTCGGGGATTTCATTATTCATTTTGTCAGCAATCTGGATTTCAGCAGATGGGTGCTCACCGGCGATCCGATTTTACGGCATCACATCGGAGGCACCGGAAGTCTGTTGATTGCTGCCCTGCTGTTAGCGATAACCGGTTGCGGTTTAATCATTGCCCGTGAGCGCAATAATCCCTGGTGGCGATTTATTTTATATGGAACGGTGATTTCCCTGGTTCCGGCATCATTGATGGATGATGTTCTCCATTCGTTAAGGTTAATTGGGTTTCCGGTTTTTCTTTTAATTCTGATGATACCAGCCGTACAGTTTTTGGTAGAAAAGGGCGAAAAGAAGATCATTTGGCAAATGGTTTTAACCACCCTGTTGGCCTTAACTCTTGTTCAAGCAGCCCACTTTCAAATCAGGTTTCATCGTGATGGCGTCAGGCGAATCAAAGATTTTGATGCCGATTACCCTGAGGTTTTTAAGGCGGCCATTGCCTTGCCAGACCGCCCGATTTACTTGCTTGATAGCCCCCATAATTCATACATCCAGGCCTACTGGAATGGTGCGTTGAGGGGGATAGGCACCGACGCATTTATTCGCCTTGAAACCGAACAATTTCCACCCCCAGGCGTCTTGGTCATCGGGGCTCCGCTCAATGACCAAATAGACCGAATGATTCTGGAACGAACCGATTTCAGCGCCTACTATACACTCAAGTGAAGAGGTGAAGAGGGGGGATGGAAAATTATTTATAGTCAATCGAACCAAATTGACCGAAGTGGCATCGAAAACCGCGTCACTTTACAAGCCTGTAAGTCGTGCGGTAGGCTTTGTCAGGTGTCAGAACTTCTCGCAAACAGTTCAAGCAAAATTTTCACAGGTGTCGTATGCAAAATATAAAAGCCTATACGAATCGGTTACATCTCAGGCCGAATTGGTTTCAATCCTTTTTCCGGCGCTATACCTTTCTGGCCTTGCTGGTGCTCTCCATCATTGCCGGAGTGATGTTTGGCGCAACCGTCGCTTATCAGGCCAGCATGACGCAGGAAGCAAAAGAGGTCGCAGGACTTGCCAACTATCGTCCGAATCTGGTTACTCGGGTGATTGCCGATGATGATAAAACCGTGGTCGGAGAATTTTCACTTGAACGCCGAATCCCGATTACCTATGAACAGATTCCCGATAATTTGAAACAGGCAATTCTAGCCATCGAAGATGACCGGTTCTATCAACACATTGGCATTGACCCGATTCGCGTCGGCGTAGCCGCCGTGAAAAATGTCTTTATGGGCCGCAAAGCCGAAGGCGCTTCGACCCTCACGCAACAACTGGCGCGCGCCCTGTTTCTATCGCCTGAGAAGACCTACACCCGAAAAGTTCGCGAGATTCTCACGGCCATGCAGATCGAGCGGTATTACACCAAAGAACAGATTCTTGAGATGTATTGCAATCAGATTTTTTTAGGCGGTGGCTCTTACGGATTTGAAGCGGCCTCGCAATACTACTTTTCAAAACCGCTAAAAGATTTGACGCTGGAAGAGAGCGCCTTGCTTGCGGGACTGCCGCAAGCCCCCAGCCAATATGCGCCGACCAGAGATTTGAAAGCCGCCAAAGACCGCCGCGATTTGGTGCTTTTTCGAATGCACGAAGTCGGTTACATCTCTGATGAAGAATACCGCAAAGCCAAGAACACCGAGATTAAACTCAACCTCAGCCCGCAACAACAGAACAACAACACCATTTACGGATACTTTGTCGAAGAAGTCCGGCAAGCCTGTGATGAAGCCTTCGGCACCGATGAATTGTTGACCGGCGGCATGAATATCTACACAACCATTGATCCCAAAGCCCAGCGTGACGCGATTCGCGCCGTGCGCAAAGGCTTACATTCTTATGAGGCGCGACACGGCAAAAAATGGCGCGGCAATTCGGTCAATATCATTGATAAAAAACTCGGCGACATTAATCACTTTACCCATCCTGATTGGGTAGGCGAGTTTATTGAAGGCGAATATGTTTTCGGCCTGGTGACCTACACCGATGTCGCGAAAGCCGAAGTGAAATTCGGTGAATATACGGCGGTGGTTACCGAAGCGGCCACCAAATGGGCCGGCGGCGCGCCAAACAAATTGTTGAAGAAAGGCGACCTTGCGGTTTTCAAAGTGAATAAAGTTGATGTCGGGGCGAAAAAGCTGGATGTCACTTTAGATCAATTGCCCTCGGTTGATGGGGCGCTCGTTTGTCTGGATGTCAAAACCGGCGCGGTAAAAGCCATGGTTGGCGGTTACGATTTTTTCACTCGCAAATTTAATAATGC
>JBIOWC010000851.1:0-11938 GCA_044868105.1 Blastocatellia bacterium | reverse complement strand
CGAAGAAGCAGCCGGACAAGGTCTGGTTGCCGGCCTCAACGCTGCAATGCAAGTTTCGGGACGTGAGCCGGTGGTGCTTGATAGAGCATCAAGTTATATCGGCGTGATGATTGATGACCTGGTGACCAAAGGTGCAGATGAACCTTATCGAATGTTTACCTCAAGGGCGGAAATGCGTTTGTCGCTTAGGTACGACAATGCTGACCAACGCTTAACCCCTTTAGGGTTTCAAATCGGTTCGGTTCACCACGAAGATTACGAAGCTTACCTGTGCAGACAAGACCAGGTGAATCGCGTGAAGACCCTATTGACGACCAGGCGCATCAGTGAACTGAGCGAAGAGCTATTAAGTACCCTTGATATCGAAGGCTCATTGGAAAATTTGGTTGGTAAGCGGCTTGAATACCTGGCGCGACGTCACGATACGGATATTGAAAAACTGGTGAGGATATTACACGACGCAACCGGCGGCGAAGTGAGCGATAAAGAAATTATGGTTGCCTTGAATGACACACGCTATTCCGGTTACTTGAAAGACCAGGAAAGTTTGGCGAAAAAGCGGGCGCGATATGACCATCTTGAAATCCCCCGCGAGATGGATTTCGCTAAAATAGGCGGGCTTTCAAGCGAAGTCATTCAAAAACTCACGCGCATTCAACCGACAACCATCGGACAGGCCGCGCGCATTCCCGGCATTACGCCGGCTGCAATTTCAATTCTGCTTGTCGCTATGCTGAGGAATTAAACCTCCTGATGGGGAATCTACTCCGATTATCATCGGATCGCGCTCGGGGGTGGAGCGCTTAAGTACCAGCCACAGTTAAAAACCAAGAATGCGCTCAAAGTTTTAACACTTTTCAGCGCGTTAATTGACGAGCGTATTCTTGCTGAAAAAGAGGTTGAGATAGGTAATATCATCTCTTGTGAGTTCAAAAAGGGTTTGCCAATTTCGGGAAAACCGTTTCTCGCGCTGTCCTTTAACGAAGCATCATTATTATCGGGAAAGCGGGCTTACAAAACACAAAACTTTTCCTTTCCCAATTACTATCAAGCCATCGTCTGATTTTTATGAATTGAAAGAGACCTTACGCAAACTTGGCATACCAGAGTTGAATGGTTAAACCCGAGGGTAATGGGTCAGTGTGAAAATAGGGGAATGAAATTATTTATCGTTAAATGAACGGCGGTCTGTTGTCAGGGACAAGGTTACCTTCTGATTAGGCGGAAAAGGCAGATTGCGATTTATCCGCCCCAGCCGATGGCGCTTTATCCTCTTTTTCCGTCTTATCCGAAGATAACTTTTTACTGGTCGTTGGGCGGGGCTTTACTTGTTTAGCGCCAACCGCTGGCCAACCTCTTTCATCCTGACCCACTACTGACCCGAGAAAAGCCTGTTGCGCGCGAGGACGAATCTGCTATCATTTTCAGTGGCAGCAACGAACTGCCATCTTCTCCAAGAGTGAGCGGAATGGTAGAGGGCGAGATTCCAGAACATCTCGCCCTCATTTTTACACATCAAATAGATTCTGATGATTACCAGCCCGATTAAAAATTCACGACGATTTGAGGATTACATCATGAGATTAAAGAGATTATTTAGCGCGTTACTTATCGCGGTCTTCTTAACTTCGTCTCTCCCACTCGCCTTTGCCGATGAAGGGATGTGGACGTTCAATAATATTCCTAAAGCGGAAATCAAAAAACGCTATGGGTTTGATATCACAGACGAATGGCTGAAAAAAGTGCAACTCGGCTCAGTTCGTTTCAATAGCGGGGGCAGCGGTTCTTTCGTATCGCCGGACGGCTTGGTTTTAACCAATCATCACGTCGCTTCTGAAACCTTGCAAAAGATCAGCACGCCGCAAAAAGATTATGTGCGCGTCGGTTTTTATGCGAAGACTCACGCCGAAGAGATTAAAGCGCCTGACCTTGAACTCAATGTCCTCGATAGCCTTGAAGACGTAACCGACCGTGTGAATGCGGCTGTCAAAGCCGATATGCCGCCTGCCGAAGCCAACAATGCGCGTCGTGTCGCGATTGCCGGAATCGAAAAAGAGTCCGCGGAAAAGACCGGGCTGCGCAGCGATGTGGTGACGCTTTATCAAGGCGGACAATACAATCTTTATCGCTATAAAAAATATACCGATGTGCGATTGGTCTTCGCGCCGGAATTTGAAATCGCCTTTTTCGGCGGCGACCCGGATAACTTCGAGTATCCGCGATATGATTTGGATATGGCGCTGTTTCGCGTCTATGAAAATGACCAGCCGATTAAAAGCGCCAGCTATTTCAAATGGTCAACCAAAGGTTCTTCGACAAACGAATTAGTCTTCGTGCCGGGTCATCCGGGTTCGACGCAGCGACTCAATACGGTCGCGCATCTTGAATACCTGCGCGATAACGGTTTGCCTTATACCTTGAAACTATTGGAATCGCGCGTGAAAGCCCTGCGTGAATACAGCAAGAAGGGCGACGAACAGTCGCGTCGCGCGCAAGAAGATATTTTCGGAATTGAAAACAGCCTGAAAGCCTACCGCGGTCAGATTGCCGGACTTCGTGACCCCAAGATTTTGGCAAAAAAACGCTCGGATGAAACGGCTCTGCGCGCCAAAATCACAGGCGATGCAAAGATGAAAAAAGAGTATGCTGATGCCTGGGACGCGATTGCCAAAGGGCGTAGCCAGTTCGCCAGCTATTTCAAGGAGCATTCTTTGATTTCAAATGGCGCAGCTTTTGATTCCGAACTCTTCGGTATTGCTCAAGCCCTGGTTCGTATGGCAATAGAAAGCCAAAAGCCGAATGCTGAGCGCTTGCCCGAATTTACCGATGCGCGGCGCCAGTCACTGGAACTTGCGCTCTATTCACCGGCGCCCGTTTATGAAGATTTTGAGAAGATCAAACTCGCCGATTCGCTCGCCTTCATGCGCGATGAGCTGGGAGCCAACAACGCGACGGTGCAAAAAATTCTTGCCGGTAAAACTGCGGAAGGGCGCGCTGCTGAACTCATTGATGGTACCAAGTTGAAAGATGTCGAATATCGCAAACAACTGGGTAAAGGCGGACTAAAAGCCATTCAGGAATCTACCGATGCAATGATCGTGCTTGCCAGAACGCTTGACCCGTTAGCGCGTGAACTCCGCAAGAAATATGAAACTGAAGTGCAGGCAACAGAACGCGCCAATTATGCGAAAATTGCCAAAGCGCGTTTTGAAATTGAAGGCACCAAGGTGTACCCGGACGCGACCTTCACCTTAAGACTTTCCTACGGCGCAGTGAAAGGTTATTCGATAAATGGTAAATTCATTCCGCCATACACCGACTTTGCCGGACTCTTCAAACACGCCGCCGAACACGGCAATAAAGACCCCTATCATATTCCCGAAAGCTGGGCGGCGAAAAAAGCGCAGCTTGATATGAAGACCGCCTTCAATTTTGTTTCGACCAATGACATCATCGGCGGCAATTCCGGCTCGCCAGTTATTAACAAGGATCTCGAACTTATCGGTTTAATATTCGACGGCAACATCGAATCTCTGGTCGGCAATTTCATCTACGATGAAACGCAAAACCGCGCCGTGTCTGTAGATGTTCGCGCTATGCTTTACGCCTTGAAAAACATCTACAACACCAAAGAGCTGGTTGACGAACTGACAAAAGGCGAAAACTAATTTCGCTTTAACTTTCCCAAGCGTCTACTTGATTGAGACGCTTGGGAAAGCTTACCCGTAAGATTCTCAAATACCCATCTTCTTAACCCGCAACTCGCTAACCCACTTCAACCTGGCAAAGTAACCGCTACTGGCTGGCCATCGCAAGGGCTTTCCTGAGCAGTTCATTGAACCGCGCGTCCGTGCGCAGATTATCAAGCAGCGGGTCTACGGCTGCGAAATTGAACCCATAGGCTTTGACCGAATCCGCTTTGGCAAGCCAGGTCAACGCCTGGTCAGGGTCGTTTATTAAGGCGTAGGCTTCGCCGATTTCATAAGATAAAACCTGTGGGTTATTTTTGATTTCAGGGGATTCGACGGCTTGTTTAATGGAAAGTTTCGCTTCGTCAAATTTATGAGCGCCGGCTTGCACTTGTGCGAGAACCACATACCATTCATTCTCGCCATCGCCACTGAAGAATTTCTCTTTTTGATAAGCATCGTAAGCTTCCTCATATTGTCCGCGCACCGTATAAAGCCAACGCATCAAGCGGTGCGCCGGAATCAGGCCCGGGTCGAGCTCCAGCGATTTTTGTAGGTAATCCAATGCTTCATCATAACGGCGCGCATAAGTGAGCGCCGTTGCGGCTGCGGCTTTAATAATCGCCGAACGCTGGTCTAGCTGTTCGGCAAGTCTAATTTCATTGAACGCTTCATCATGCCGCATACGAGCGGCGAGCATCAGCGCGAACCAATGATGCGCGGTCGGATAGTTGGGATTCAGTTCAATGGCGCGACGAAAATCGCGCTCGGCTCCCGCATAATCCCGGTCATAGAGAAACTCTGCATAGGCCAGAGAGGTATGGGCTTCGGCCAAGGTTTCATCCAGAGCAATGGCTTTCATGGCGTTCTCTTTAGCTCGTTGCAAAGCATCGGCTGGCGGCGGGACTTGATAAAGACCAAGCGTCAGGTAACAGTCCGCCAGTCCCGCATAAGCCAAGGGAAATTTTGCATCGCGTTGCAGAGCGCGGTTGAAATATTTAATGGCTTCGTTGAGTTCGCCCGCTGAGCGTTTGCCCCAATGATACCGCCCGACCAGATAGAGTTGATAAGCGTCACTGTTTTCCGTGTAGCGTTTGTTCAAGCGCTGACGCTCGCTCGCCGTGAGTTCGATTTTCAAAACCCTGAGCACGCGTTCGGCAATCAGGCTCTGAAGGTTGGCGATGTTTGTCAGCTTTTCATCGAAGACATCGGCCCAAAGAATTTTGCCGTCTTTGACCTGCTGCATCTGGGCGCTGACTTTTACCATGTCCTCAGAATTTTCCAAGGTGCCGCTGATGATGTATTCAACGCCCAATTCATTGCCCGCTTGTTGCTCGGTTACGGCTTTCCCCAAATAAACGCGAACCGCAGAAATCGGACGTACGGCAACCTGTTTGAGTTCGCCGAGTTTTGAGGACAGCGCATCAGCAATGCCCATGCTGATGGACTGTTCGGTTTCACCTGTGGCGGTGGTCTTGAAAGGCAGGATGGCGATTGATTTCGCCGCCATTCGGTTATCAACCTTCGGGGTTACAGCCGGGGCCGGCTTCTTCGTCGAATTTTTATAAACATACCAACCGATTCCACAAACCGCCGCGAAGACCAGAGCAAAGACGGCCCAATGCAACAAGGAGAGCTGGCGAGTTTGTGAAGATTCAATGACCTTCGGCGGTTGCTCAGCCGCTAACGGTTCAATGACCTGTGGGGTTTCTTGAATGGGCGCGGATTCAACCGCCTGGTCAATCATCAGGCTGGCCGTTGGTTGAGAAGCCTCCATCGCCGCAGTTTTCGGGTCGCGCTCACTGACGACGTGTTCCGAAGCAAAGGGTTTTTCAATGCGTGTGTGAACGGCGTCCAAGGTGAGCGTGGCAATGGTTTCGTTCTCGCCCGTATTCTCTTTCGGCAAAGGTTTGAGGCGCAGCAAAGCTTTTTCAAAACGCGGGTCCTGGCGTAAAGGGTCAAGCGCCGGTTCGACCCTCAACCAGAAAGCCCAATGGTCGTGATACTCAAAAAGCTTTTCAATTTGCTCAAAAGCCTCTTCGTATTCGCCAAGCGCTGTTTGCACAACCGCCGTGAAGAAAGGCGACACGTAGCGCTTAGTAGAGGTTTCGATTAATTCCCTGAGAATCTCTCTCGCTTCATCTTTTTTACCGGCTTCCGCGAGCGCCCTTCCATAAGAACAGAGGGTCAACGGGTTGCGACCGGAAACTTCCACGCCTTTGCGACCGACCGCGACCGCGTCGTCAAATCTTCCAACTTTCGTCAAACTCCAGGCCCCACCCTGCAAGGCGATATAATAGTTGGGTTCCAGGTCGAGAGATTTATCAACGTATTTAACCGCTTCTTCATAACGCCGCGCGTTGTAATAAACGCGGCTCATCATCGTATAAACCGAACGCGATTGCGGGTCAATCTCCATCGCCCGCTTCATGGCTTTTTCGGCCTCATCAAAACGCGCCAGCGAGGTGCAGAAATGCCCGTACCATTCATAGGCTTGCGCATAACTGTTATTGAGTTCAAGAGCGCGTTTGAAGAAGCGTTCGCTCTTTTCCGTATCCCAATCATAAGCCCAGGCCGTGATGGCCAGCGAGGAATAGACTTCGGCGAGTTTGTTGTCGAGTTTCAAAGCGCGAATGGCGGCCTCTTTTGCCGCCGGAAATGTATCGGCCGGCGAGAGAATCGAAGTCAGCCCCAGGAGGTTGTGATAATCCGCCAGTCCCGCATAAGCCGCCGCGAAATTTTCATCCAGCGCGATGGCTTCGTAAAAACAGGTGATCGCCCTGGCCAACCCGCTCTCCGTGTAGGTGTGCCAGTGATAACGTCCGCGCAAATAGGCTTCAAAAGCTTTGAAATTATCGGTGCCGCGTTTTGCCAGTTGCTCGCGCTCTTCGCCAGACATCTTCTTGACCAATTCTTGAGCGACGTGAGCCGAGATGGAATCTTGGAGTTCGAGAATGTCGGTGTATTTTTCATCGAATTGCGCAGCCCATTGCGGCGATTCAGTCTTTACATTGATTAGCTGTGTGGTGACCCGTATGCGGTCGCCCGATTTCAACATTCGACCGTCAAGCACATAGTTGACGTTCAACTCTTTGCCAACCGCGAGCGCATTGGTATCGTGGTCCGTGTAGCGCATTACCGAGGCGGTCGGGCGAACCGTTAGGCTGCGAATATTACTGAGGCGGGTAATTAACGAATCCGCCAGGCCAATGCCTAAAAACTTACTGCCGGTATTCTCTTCGCCAGTTATTTCAATTAATTTAAACGGCAATACGGCGATTGAATTCTGCACCGGTTGAGACTCGCCGGTATCGCCTTTGCCCAATTTGGGCGGCGTCGCCTGATAGGCCGGCGCCGTGACCGGAAAGCCCGATAAATAACGGTTAAGGTCGGCAATCGCATTTTCGATGGACGGATAACGCAGGGACTTATCTTTGCGAAGCATCTGCATGACAATGTTATCGAGTCCGCTAGCCAGCGCTTCGCGCAAATCTTCGGGCGAGGTGTTGCGATAGGCGCTAATGAGTTCAGGGGTTAAATAGATCTCATCGCCGTCACGATTAATAACTTTTTCAACGCGGGAAATCACCACGCTCGGTTTTTCCGGTTCGGTTTCGCAGATAATCCGCATGACTTCGTGCGGCAAATAATTGTTGAGCCGGTAAGGGCGATGCCCGGTGAGAAGTTCATACAACAACACGCCCAGACTGTATTGGTCGCTGGCCGGACTGACGCGCTCGCCGCGCGCCTGTTCCGGGCTGGCATATTCCGGGGTCATCAACCGCATAGCGGTTGCCGTCGGATCGAGCGTATCGAAAGCGAATTCAGGGTTGAGCAATTTGGCAATGCCAAAATCCAACAACTTGGGTTTGCCTTCGTCCGTGACCAGAATGTTGCTGGGCTTGATGTCGCGATGCACAATTTGATTGAGGTGCGAATAGTGAACTGCGGAACAGACTTGTTGAAAGAGTTTGAGACGGTCGGCAATCGAGAGTTTGCGCTTGTCGCAATAACGGTTTATCGGTTCGCCTTCGATATACTCCATAACAAAATAGGGCAAGCCATCATCGGTCGAACCGCCATCAAATAGATGAGCAATGTTGGGATGGTCAAGGTTGGCCAGTATTTGTCGTTCATTGCGGAAACGCCGGACGATAAAATCAGTGTCCATGCCGCGTTTGATGAGTTTGATGGCGACGCGCTTGTGAAAGACGTTGTCCGCGCGGGTGGCAAGATAGACCGCGCCCATGCCGCCCCGCCCGATTTCGCGCTCCAGTTTGTAAGCGCCAATCTGTTTGCCGGTCAATCCATCATCTGTGTAGCTGAGCGAGCCATTGGCTAACTTGGTAATATGCGAGAGCGGAACGGTTGATTCAATAAAATTACCGGCCTCTTCATCGGCTTTAATGAGTTTGTCAACTTGTTCACGCAACTGCGAATCTGCGCCACAGCTATTTTTCAAAAATAGCTCACGCTCATCAAGCGGCATTTCGACAGCTTGATTGAAGAGCGCTTCAATCTTTTCCCACTGTTCAGGTGTCATACAAACAGGTACGGTTACTGGTTCAGGCAGTTGCTACTTATAAATTGTATTGTGGTAGATAAGAATGTGGAAGTCAAAACTCGCCGCTAGCGGTTGATTTCAGCATAAAGCCAGGCTTTGGCGAGTCGCCACTGACGAATAACCGTAGCGGTGCCGATGCCTAAGACTTCGGCAATCTCTTCGATGGAAAGCCCCCCGAAGAACTTCAACTCAACAATACGGCTTTTTTGCGGGTCAATATCAGCCAGCGTATTGAGCGCGTCATCAAGGGCGATAAGTTCCCCTGCGCGCTGATCGGAAATATCTATCTCGTCATCGAGCGACAGTTTTACACCGGCGCGTTTTTCGGTTTGGTAATTGCGCGCGTGGTCAATCAAGATGCGCCGCATGGCTTGCGCCGCAATGCCGAAAAAGTGGGCGCGATTTTGCCAGCGCACACGAGTCTGGTCAACCAGTTTGAAATAGGCTTCGTGAACCAGCGCCGTCGCCTGCAAAGTATGATCGGCGCGTTCGCGGCGCAAATAGCGGTCGGCAATTTGGCGAAGCTCTCGATAAACCAGAGGCAACAGTTGCCCGAGGGCCTGATTATCGCCGTCGCTCCAGGCCATCAGCAAATGCGTGACATCATGATTTGCAGAGTTTTCCATCAAGCCTTTCCAGGGAATGGATTTCAGCAGCCGCAGACAAAGTAGATGCTACATTAAATTGGGGTGGCAAGAAAACCGGATAACCGGGCCCGGCGTTAATTTCGGGCTTTTTATTCTGTCAAAAATTTTCCGCAAAAAATTTCGCAAACTGCATCGTCCCTGATGTGGTTTTCGTCATGTAGAGTGAGGCGCTTCCCTCGCGCGCCAACAAATTAAAGGCTAAGGCTCTGAACGGAAAACACAACCAACGGTTTAAGGCCTATTCCGGTTTTATCAATCAATTTGCTGAACCAGTTTTGCGCTCGCAAAATCGGGCAAAAGCCCGCGCTTGCCTCGGTACAATCTGAAGCGGTTTTTTCTCTTAACTAGCCATGTACTTACCTGTTGTGATTTTCCAATACGGAGATTTAGCCAGCCTTCCTCACAGATATCCTTCTTTGAGGTTTCATCAGCTTTGTTACATATTGAAGTTAATTATTTTGGCAAGCTAGCTCCCGATTTCAAAAAGACGGTAATTGAAAATTTATCGCAGGTGGGAATTTCGACCGCTCCGGCTCAGCCACTTGCTGCGCCACAATCGGGCATTCTGTTTTTCTCTGAAGTAAACGCGCAACTTTGCGAACAGCTGCGCGATATCAGTCATTGCGGGTTGGAACGGGTACTGGCGATTGCTACTAACGCTTCATCGCTCACCAAAGGCTGTGCCTGGTCTTTAATCAGCGCCGGAGCCGCAGATGTTTTTGCCTGGGATCATTCCTCTACACCGGCACAAGAGATCGCCGCCCGCTTCAAACGCTGGAGAGAGGTTGATGATTTAGTGGCTTCGCCGCTTGTAAAAAGTAACCTGACCGGACAGAGCATTGCGTGGATTCGCAAGCTTAGAGAAATCATTGAAGTCGCGCGCTTCACCGACGCATCGGTGTTAATCACCGGCGAATCGGGAACCGGCAAAGAGTTGATTGCCCGTTTGATTCACACCTTAGACCGGCGAACCAAGAAAAATGATTTAGTTATTGCCGATTGTACGACCATCGTTCCGGAACTTTCCGGCAGCGAATTCTTCGGACACGAGCGTGGCGCTTTCACTGGCGCGGTTGCGGCGCGCGACGGCGCCTTCGCCCTGGCAAATGAAGGCACGCTATTTTTAGATGAGGTGGGCGAGTTGCCGCTTCAACTGCAAGCGGAACTCTTGCGGGTTGTCCAAGAACATACCTACAAACGAGTCGGCAGCAACACCTGGCAAAAAACCAATTTTCGCTTAATCTGCGCGACCAACCGCAATTTGATTGACGAACAGGTGCAAGGGCAATTTCGCCGCGATTTGTATTATCGAATCGCCACCTGGACCTGTCATTTGCCGCCGCTTAGAGAACGGCGCGAAGACATTATTCCCTTAGCCTGTCGCTTTATTAACGAGATGCGCCCGGATAATCCGCCGGAGTTGGACAATTTAGTTCGCGATTATCTGTTGGCGCGGGATTATCCGGGCAATGTGCGAGATTTGAAGCAACTGGTTGCGCGAATTGTTAATCACCACGTCGGCGCCGGACCAATCACCATCGGTGATATACCGGAAGACGAACGCTTGACCGATCAGGTGGACATCACGGATTGGCGGGATAAAAATTTCGAGCAATCCATACAGACAGCCATTATCTCAGGAATCGGACTAAAAGAGATTGGCCGCGCCGCCGAAGATATCGCCGAACGTATCGTCTTGGGAGAAGAACAAGGCAACCTGCAACGCGCCGCTTCGAGGTTGGGCGTAACCGACCGAGCTTTACAAATGCGCCGCGCCGCGCGTCGGCAAAATGGCGTTGGCAACGGTGTCGCGCTATATAAATGAACTCAAAAAATTAGCGGCGTCCGGTGGATTGTGAAAAGGCCTTTGGGTAGCCCATCGTCACTTACGGTCGAGCGATTGACAGCCCTCAGCCCCTCAGTTAAATGATTCGCTAACCCAGGGGTCGTACTGCGCTCTGGATGTGAGAGCCTGATGAACTGCGGGTCTCGCTGGTTGGGTTTTGGGCAAACGTACACGCCCAATCAAGCGCAAAAAGTTTTCGCCTAACACCAGCCGCTCATCTTCGGTTGATAAACCGAGCGCGCGAACCTTTGCCAGTTCAACGCCGGGGTGCAGCCAGGGACCATCGGTTCCAAAGAGCAATTTTTTCGCGCCCGCCCGCTGCACCGCCTGTTCAAGCAGATCAAATCGTCGCACGCCTGAGGTATCGCTGTAGATATTCGGATGACGCGCGAGGTGGTCAACCAAACTGAGTTGCGCCCGCCAATCATCGGCGAAACTTCCAAGATGGGGAATGATGAAGGTAACTTCCGGGTATTCTTCTGCCAACAATTCGACAATGGACACCTCGCCCATCACGTCATAAATCACGGGGAGCGCAAAAGCCCGCGCAACGTCGCAAATCTCTCGCGTGATGCGCCCATCATGACGATGAACCTTGATGCCGCGAAAACCAAACTGGGTGACGGCTTCGCGAACCATTTGAGCGATGCGGCCGCGATCGCAGTCGGGATGAACGAAAGCAAAACCATAAAAACGCTCTGGGCGACTGGCAACCAGTCGCGCCACTTCCCGATTGGCCACGGCATAATCGGAATGGAAGGCTGCTAATAAAACCGTTTGTTGAATTCCCGCCTGCGCGGCGCGCCGCAAATATTTTTCAAGCGGCGCGCGGGTATCCCAAGGGCCCGTAAGTCCATCCCCTTTTCCTGCATGGCAATGTGCATCAATAATCATAGTCTTCACGCTTTTCATTAGCCGTTGAACGTTTCAGTGACCGAACGATGTTCAACTCGCTGACCATAATTCAAACCTCAACGCCGAAATGGTTCATCCACCGACGCGTTCCCTTATCTGGCTAACCCGCTTAGGGAACGGGTATAGGGTTGCCGCCGGCTGCCAGCGGCATTTTCACGAGTTGCCCCAACTCTATCTTCAAGGGCAAACCATCATCGGGGATGGCGGCCAATTGAGTTTGCGCGATGCTGTAATAAGCGCGACCCAGTTTACTCGCTCGATAAGCTCTATCAACCGA
>JBIOWC010000850.1:0-2517 GCA_044868105.1 Blastocatellia bacterium | reverse complement strand
CAACAAAAACCTACCGATTCACTGACGAGCGCGGAACCCAAAGATGACACCGGCAAACAAAGTCAAAAGAAAGATGGCATCGTCCAAATCGGAACCAATCTGGTCAGTATGACCATCAGTGTGACCGATCCTTATGGACGTTTTGTTACCGGATTGTCGAAAGAACACTTTGAAATCTTCGATGAAAAAGTAAAACAGCAAATCGAACTGTTTACCGACGAAGACTCGCCCGTTTCAATCGGTGTCATTTATGACGTGTCCGGTTCCATGAAAGAACGGATTGCCCGCTCGGTTCGCGCGGTCAAACGCTTTATCGAGACGTCGCACGATGATGATGATTTTTTCCTGATTGGTTTCAATGACCGCGCCAAACTGGTGCAGGATTTCACCACTTCCGGCGATCAACTGGTCAGTCATTTAATGTTTGTTCAACCGAAAGGCTCAACCGCTCTTTATGACGCTGCCTATCTGGGCGTTGAAAAAGTTGGACAAGGTCGCCACAAGAAAAAAGCGATTTTGATTATTTCGGACGGACAAGACAATAACAGTCGTTACACCTACAAAGAACTTCGCAATCGCGTCAAAGAAGCCGATGTGCAGATCTACGCCATCGGAATTACCGACCCTTACTCGGATTCGCTTGCCGGTTTCGGGCGTTCAGTTCTCGAAGAGATCACCCGGATGACCGGTGGACGGGCATTTTTCCCGAATGCCTATAATGAACCTGAACTGATCGAAATTTGCACGCGTATCGCCCTGGAACTGCGCCATCAATATTCGATTGGCTTTTATCCTTCCGATACCACCAGTGAAGCCAAATGGCGCAGACTGCAAGTAAAAGTAAACCCGCCGAAAGGACTCGGCAGGCTCTCGGTAAATTACAAGGACGGCTATCAATCATTCAAGAGGTAACCCTTCCGTTCTTTAATGAAGAGACCGGCAAGAAATAAAAGGCGAGCGAACCCAGGTTTCCCCTTTATTTCTTGCCTTTTTCTTTTTGTTTTTCAACAATCTCGATTTTCTGCTTCACGGCGTTGACAGAACCGGTTAGCGCAAGTTTCAATACCTCATTTGATAGCCAAAAGGTGAGATTTTCTTACAATGCGCCAATCGGCTTGTGCAAACCTGAAAGACCAATTACAACATTAAAGGGAGATAAAATGTCGAATATTCCAGAAGATTTGAGCTACACGAAAGACCACGAATGGGTGCGCGTCAGCGGCGACTCAGCAACCGTCGGCATAACCGATAACGCTCAAAATCAACTCGGCGATGTCGTATACGTCGAACTGCCCAGGGTCGGCGACAAGTTTGAGACCTCTGAATCGTTTGGCTCTGTGGAAAGCGTCAAAGCAGTCAGCGAAATTTATATGCCGGTCAGCGGCACTGTCACGCAAGTGAACGAAGCGCTTAATGAATCTCCTGAAAAAGTCAATGAAGACCCTTATGGTACGGGTTGGATGATTGTCATCAAGATGGATGAACCGTCAAAGATTGATAGCCTATTGAGCGCAATCGAATACGAAGATTACATCAAATCAGAAGGCGCAGAATAACCGAATGAGATATATCCCGAATTCACCCGACGAGCGTAAGGCCATGCTTGAAAGCCTTGCGCTCACACGAATCGAAGACCTCTTTCAACAAATCCCCGAAAATTTAAGGCTGAACGAAGCAATCGGTATCGGACACCCAATGAGTGAACCCGACCTGATTGCCCACTTTCGGGAATTAGCTTTGCGAAATGGCACAAATTATCAATCGTTTCTCGGCGCGGGCGCGTATTCGCATTTCATTCCCGTCATCATTGATTCCCTGATTTCACGCTCGGAATTTTTCACCGCCTATACGCCTTATCAACCGGAACTCAGTCAAGGTACGCTGCAATATATTTTTGAATTTCAAACGATGGTTTGCCAGATGACCGGAATGGAAGTTGCCAATGCGTCGCTTTACGACGCCTCTACGGGACTCGCTGAAGCTGTGTTAATGGCGCAGCGCGTCACCCGCCGCGACAAATTCCTGATTGCCCAAACCGTTCATCCGCAATATCGAGAAGTTGTTGATTCGTACATCAAAAATTTGGGTAGTCAAATCGAAACCTTGCCGTACAACGAAACCGGCGCAATTGATGTGAACGACCTGAAAGTTGATAAAGAGACCGCTGCCGTCGTTATTCAATCACCGAATTTCTTCGGTTGCGTCGAAGACCTGACAACGATTGCCGACGCGGCGCACCAAGCGGGCGCGCTGCTGATTGTCTGCTTTTCTGAAGCTATAAGCTTGGGCGCGTTGAAATCGCCCGGCGCGTGCGGCGCCGATATTGTTGTCGGCGAAGGTCAATCATTCGGCATTCCACTCAGTTATGGCGGTCCTTACTGCGGACTCTTTGCGACGCTTGAAAAATACATCCGACAGATGCCCGGACGACTGGTCGGCGAAACCAAAGACCATCGCGGCAATCGGGGATATGTGCTGACGCTTTCCACCCGTGAGCAACACATTCGCCGTGAAAAA
>JBIOWC010000849.1:0-4882 GCA_044868105.1 Blastocatellia bacterium | reverse complement strand
GCCTGGCGGGTCAAGCAATCTGCAAACTCAGTTTTTCCCGACCTTGCCGCGTTTCCTTCTCTGCCAGACTCTGATAGGTGTAGCGAAAAAACCGAACTCTTCGCGCAACCGATTCTCTACGTATCGCTCATAAGAAAAATGCAATTTCGCTTTCGGATTGCGCGTTGAAGTGAACAAGATAAAGGTCGGCGGATTGGTTGAGGCTTGCGTGATGTACATGACGCGAATCGGATACTTTGATCTGGTCGTGGCTTTCGGTTGATCCAGATTGGCTTCAAAGAAGCGGTTGAGTTCCGAAGTCGCTATGCGGTGCCGGCGCGCTTCATAAGCCTGACGCGCCAGGTCTAATAATTTCGTCACCCGCTGACCGCTTTTCGCTGAGATAAAAACAATCGGCGCATAGCTGGCAAACTTCATCATCTCGCGTATGCGATTTTCATATTGCTTGGTCGTGTAGTTATCTTTTTCAACCGCGTCCCATTTATTGACGGCGATAATCAAACTGGCGCCCGCTTCATGCGCGTAGCCGCAAATCGTGGCATCGAGCGCCGTCGGGCCTTCAACGGCATCAATCATCATTACCGCAACCTGTGCGCGTTCGAGATTTCGCCTGGCCATAATGACCGATAGCTTCTCCGCCATCAATTCCGTTTTACCTTTGCGGCGAATCCCGGCCGTATCAATCAATTTGAACGTCGCGCCATTGTATTCAATCTCCGTATCAATTGCATCGCGGGTGGTGCCCGGAATCGGCGAAACAATGACGCGCTCTTCACCCGTGAGGCGATTGACCAGTGAAGATTTGCCGACGTTCGGGCGACCAACGATTGCCAGGGTCAATTCTTCAGGTTTTTGATCAATCGCTTCGGGCGCGGGCAGCATCTCCATCGCCGCATCGAGCATCTCGCCTAAGCCGTTTCCGTGTTCAGCCGAAACCGGAAAGACCGCCGCAAATCCCCAGGCTTCAAACTCCAGCGCCTCGGCTTCGACCTTTTGCGAATCAACTTTGTTGGCGGCAACAAAGACCGGCTTATGCGTCAAACGCGCCAGTTCCGCGAGTTCTTCATCGAGCGGCGTAATGCCGGCGCGCGCATCAACAATCAATAAAATTAAGGAGGCTTCATCGAGCGCGGCACGCGCCTGCGTCAAGATGTTGGACGGAATTAACTCTTTGTCATCAGGGATAATGCCACCGGTATCGACCAGGCGAAATTCGTGTCCGCCCCATTCGACGCGCCCGTAAATCCGATCGCGGGTAATACCGGGTTCATCGCCAACAATCGAACGCCGCGATCCGGTCAGGCGATTAAAGAGGGTTGATTTGCCGACGTTCGGACGGCCAAGTATGACGACCGTCGGTACCGCTCGGTGGTCTTCGGCGGCCGGTTGCTGATTGGCTGGTTCAGCCAGGTTTGTTGCTTCAATATTTTCCATTTGCCAATTCCCTTTGCTGTTGAACCTTGAATGTTGCCTGTGGATTGTGGCTTTTACAAGCGCTGCTTTTATGAATAAGATTTCGTCTGATGATATTTAAGTCAATTCAATCACCCTTTGCCAAACGCAAAACTCGCGCGGCGCATCTTGAACTCGGCGCCAGGGGTGAACGCGCGGCGCTCGAATATTTGAAAAAGATTGAAGGTTTTGCAATCGTCGCCATCAATTACCGGGTGCCGCTTGGTCGCAATCTGCGCGGACAGAAAATTACCGGCGAAATAGATATCATTGCTTATGACGAAGAAACTTTAGTGTTCATTGAAGTCAAAACCCGCACATCAGATGCCCTGGTGGCTCCCGAACGCGCCGTTGATTTGCGCAAACAACGGCAGATTGCCCGCGCCGCCAGGCGTTACCGCCAGTTGATGAAAGTCACTCAAGAACCGCACCGTTACGATGTCGTTACCGTCGTCTCGCAACCCGCGGGGGACAAGATTGAACTCTTGCGCGCTTATTTCGATGACCGCATTTTTCAGCGCGGTCAGTTTTTCAACCGCGAGGACTAAGTTAAGCCTCTTCATTTAGCGTGCCGGGAAATAATTCCGTCAATTTTTCAATTATATAAATTGAACCAAGGGTTCAGGCTTTTTCTGCCATCAATCGGTCTGTTAAACTTAACCAAGGGATTTCCAGAAAATCTTCAGCCTGTGCCGGACGCGGTTCTACCACTGTTGGAGGAAATATGACTTCATTAAAATTCTTGCGCGTTGCAACCCTTGCCTTACTCATGATGGCGATGGTTTTTGCTGGACTTTCATATTCGAGAGTCTCCGCGCAAAGCGGACGACAGCCGACGAAAAAAGGCGAGGTCGAGAAGAAGGCCGACGCGCAAAAACGCGAGGACAAGGCCAAACCGGGTGACCCGGTGAAAGCCGATGAGCAGGATCCTGTGCCTCCTACACCGAAAGGGCAAAAGGATGAACCGGCGCTGAAACTCTCGACCCAGGTTGTCGGCATTCAAGTCAGCGTGATTGATAAAAAAACCGGGCGCTTGATTCCCGGTCTGAAAAAGAAAAATTTTACGGTTTATGAAGACGGCGTCAAACAGGAACTCTCGAACTTCGCGCCCGGCGAAGGGCCGGCAACCGTTGTGCTGTTACTGGATAATAGCTTCAACAATCGCTACCTGCGGGGTAGTTACTATGACCCCACCTGGTCGCAGGAAATTTTTCAATCGGCCGCCGGGTTTGTCCAACTGTTTGTCAAACCTAAGGATTTTGCTGCCGTCGTCACCTTCAGCATGAAGCCTAAAGTGATTCAGGATTTCACCAGCGATTCACAGAGATTGTACTCCGCAATTATATCGGCTTATCGGGATACCTTGAATTTCAGCGAATCGAATATCTATGACGGCATTGCTTTCGCTTTGCTGGGTGGCAAAGCCTATCAACTGTACGCAGAAAACGCCGGTGAACAGGAATATGGTGGCTTGCAGGAAGTCGAAGGCAACACGGCGATTATTCTTATTACCTTAGGCATAGATACTTTCAGCAAGCTCACCTATGACAAAACCTTGAAAATCGTCGCCAACGGCGGCGTGCCGATTTATACCGTCGGTGTAGGCAATCTCTATTTCAAGAAATATGAACAGTACCTCTCGCCTGAAAGACGACTGGATTTCTTGCAAGCTTTCAATCAACTGCGGTCGTTCGCCGACCGCAGCGGCGGCTCCTACTTTGAAATGACTTTTGAGAGTCAGATACCACAAATCATGCAGGCGATTGAAGCGCTGGTTCGTAATCAATATGATTTGGGCTATGTGCCGACCAATACCCGCCGCGAAGGTAAAGAGCGCAAAATCAAAGTTGAAGTTGACCTCGATAATGACGGACAACCCGACCTGAAAAGTGTTGAAATACGCCATCGCAATCGTTACTACGAGCCGGACGATAGACCGAAAACTAAATAGCTAGTCGTCAGTAGTCGGCCGTCGGTGGTCAGCAAAAAAGTGACGACCGACGACCGGCTACCGGCTACCGGCTGCTGACCAATGACCGACACCCAACTCGAATCCATCTTCAAAGCAGCCTTAAAGCTGTATCTAAAAAAAGAGCCGCTGCCGGAACTCGAAGCTCGCTTTTACGCTTACACGGGGCTCTCTTCAACCATCAGGCTCAGGCAGGGGCGCGTGTATGCGCGGGTGTCGGATATCTTAGAAGACGCTCCTCGCGAAGCGCTTTTCGCTTTAGCCTGCATACTCATTGCCAAACTGTATCGCCGCAAAGTGCCCGCGGAACAAGCGGCGGTTTATCGAGCCTACATTGCCAACCCGCTGGTACGTGACGCCTCGGAAAGTTTGCGGCGCGAGCGTGGACGTAAACATACAACCTCGCCTCAGGGTCACGTCTTTGATTTAAATGCCCTGTTCGACCGCTTGAACGCCAAATACTTTGCCGGTGGACTCGCCAAACCTACGTTGTCGTGGAGTCAACGAGAGGCAAAACGCATACTCGGTCATCACGACAACACGCACAACACCATTATCATCAGTCGCGCCCTCGATCAGGTGCGCACGCCGCTTTCGGTTGTTGAATTTGTGCTCTATCACGAGATGCTGCATGTTAAACATAATCATCGAATTGAAAACGGGCGAAAAATTGTTCACAGCCGCGAATTTCGCCTCGATGAAAAACGCTTTGAGCAGTTTCAAGAAGTAAAATTTTGGCTTGAACAACACGCCGCGCCGGTCAAAAGAAGAAAGCGCCGAAAAAGGGGCGCGTAGTTGGTTGTTGAAAAGCTTCGCGCGGGTGCGACCCGGTTCGTCCTCGGATTAAGCGAATCGGTCAAATCCGCTCCTTCCGTTTAATCCGAAAGTCAGCTTTAACTTCTCACTCTCCTGCCTTTTCATTTGGTGTCGAACTTTGAATCCTTAATCTCTTCCTGAGTATTTCCCACATAACTTCCTTGCATCAAGAAAGCGCGGCTCCCTATAATCTGGACAACCGGGCACACGGATGGAGCGCATCCTTAAATTTCGCGCCGCACATTTTAGGAGTTCCCCACATGAACAAAGCATTTTCTCAGGCTCACGAGAATTCGCTTCTTGATGACCAAAAGACTTTGCGGAAGCTTGAACTGAACTTTCGCAAAAATCGTCAGCAAGACAACACGCCTGAGATGGATCGGCTGGCCGATGAATTCTGCTACGATGATTGCCAAGATGAGTATTGGAACCCGGAACAATTTTCGTTGCTCTACGCAACCCCCCTCTGGGACGGGGCAACCGAAGCGCAACGCGCGAAATTGAATCAAATCTATTGGGTGGCTTATTATTCGCAAATCATCTCAGCCGAAATCGCCACCATCTTCTTTAATCAAACGAGCGCCGCCGGGCTTTACGCCGTGGAAGATTTCCGCATCATCTGTGACACCCTGGACCTTGAAACGG
>JBIOWC010000848.1:0-7444 GCA_044868105.1 Blastocatellia bacterium | reverse complement strand
GGGTCAGCCGTGAGTTGCATCTGATCAACCGTGCCCATAATGTAAACGCCGCTGCCGATGAAGACTTCGCCATCGGTAGGAATATAGACGCCTCTTTCAAGAGACGGCGTCGTTGAATCGGGAACCTTTGATTCGGGAAGCGCGGTCTTTAAATCGGTTGCCGAACGCAGACTGAGGCGCAGCTCCTGATCGGTTGGCGGACCTGCGCCAAGCGTGCTGCCACCATCAAGCACTGACCGTGACTGGTCAAAGGCGTTCGTCGGCGGCGGAATGGGTTGTACGCCTCTATCGAATCCGGCAAGAAATTTCGGCGCCACTAAAACGCCATCTACAATGTCTGAATCGGCATCAATCGGCGGCGGCACAAAGCCTGCGCCGTGCCGATAAAAACTGGTCGTTTGATAAGCCTGGGTAACATAGCCGTGAAAAGTCGGCGCATCCTGCCCGCCGGCCGTTGACCAGAAGCCGAATCGTTGATTGGTGTGTACGCGCCCGGCGAAGCGGTCGCCCGGACCGAGCCCTTGATAAATGAACGGTCCCTCCGGGTTATAAGGGTCGAATTTATCCATGTAGAGAGCGAACTCTGAAAAGCTGCCGACGCGAATGCCGCCGCCTTCGGCTCTGGCAATCAGTTTGAAATTGACGACCCCTTCTTCGACCAAGGTGACCATGCCGTTTAATCCTGAAATTCCTTCGCCAAGCGATTCAACCTCATAAGTCACCGAATAAGGTTCAACTTGCCCGGCGCGCGGATAGAGCGGGCTTAAGAAGGTCACGCGGGACCCTGCATGAGCAGGATTGGTATCGCTTGCCGGATAAGGGACGCGGATTTCTTTAATCTTCAACTTAGTTTTATATGCCGAATTGTTGGGGAAATTTTCAGTCGTCGCCAGATACTTCTCGGCTGCATTAATGAAATCATTGGGGTTTAGCGACGGTTGTCCGGGCGTAACCACGGGAGGGTCAGGCAACGAACCGGTCACAAATTTATCATTGCGAATCAAACGATGCAGCGTATTGATACCGCCTTCCGCCGCATAAAATCCGCTGGTCACATTTTGAAAGTTGGCAGTGATAGCTTTATCCGACAGGGTCGTAAAGGTCACCGCTACGCCCAGCATCAAGAGCAACGACAAAACCAGTAACACGGTGATTAAGGCGATGCCACGCTCCTCAGTAGATGGTTGACAGTCATCCATAGGCGGGTTTTCATCTCCTGAATATTTACCTCTACTTTCGTGAATCCAGTTTTTGCATATGGCGATAGACCGATTGCCCATTGCCGACTGCCGACGGTTTACTGTTTTTCTTATCCCTCTCAACATCTCACTCTCCTCAAGTTGCAAATCCATTTACAACTCAACCAACCTTTTTAGTAAGGCTTCTTCACTTGTGTATCGTTCAATTTTTCGCCAAGTCTCGGAGCTTTACCGATTCTTCTCACATTATGGTTATACCCCCCGCGACCGAAGGCGCCGCCATTCTCTGAGCCTGAGCCATTGCCAAAGCCGCCGCCATTGCCGTTGCCATTGCCATTATCGCCAAAGCCGCCGCCATTGCCGTTGCCATCGCCATCGCCATCGCCGAAGCCGCCGCCATTGCCGCCGCCGCCATTCGTGCCGCCGCCGGGAATCGAAGATGAGGTTGAGCCGGTGCCGCTCGATGAACCGAAGGCGCCAGTCGGCATGGTGCGCGGACGAATGACGCTCGCCAGCGTTACTATCTGGTCAGCTTTTCTTGCCGGGTCGTCCATTTTTGTAGTCATCGTCACTTCAACAGCATCGGTGCGATAACGGTTGGAAATATTTTGTTCTTTGACCCACTGGCCATTGGTCTCGCCTTCCTTGACTTCCAGATAGCGCAGTTGAAAGGCCGTGATGTTTTTTGAAATCGTCATCGGCGATGCGCCATTAACGGAAAGCGCCAGCGCCGGGTGTTCAGGGTCTTCGGTCTTATCAATGTAATATCGTTTAATGGTGACGGGCCGCATACTGAAGGCGCCGTCTTCGTACGTTGAACCGAAAGCGACTTCAGGTTTGATGCCGTTGTATTCGAGCGGCTCAAAGCTCACGCCTAAGGTTCCGTTCTGCGTCAAACTCGCGCTCTTCACTTTAAGTAAATCGAATTGAATGGTGCCGTCTTGAAGAACCGAACTCACGATAAATTGTTCATCCGGTTTGAAGGCGTTGACAACGGCATCGGCATCCAACCCGCCGGCGCTATTGGGAAGCAGTTCAGCAAATTTATCCCAAACATTGAACGGGCGATTTGAAGCCGGGATGAGCGGCAGGGCTTTTGAAGGCACCTGGGTTTCCGTCTCAGACGAGATGACCGTCAATTCGTCGGTCTTTCCTTGGGCGCCGTTATTGGAATAGACGGTGCGAAAACGCGGACCAAGACCGAGGCCGTTTTCCTTTGACTGCTGAATATCTCGGGTCAGAAAATCAATTAACAATCGGCCGTTTTGATTCATCTCGGCGGCGTTTTGTTCGGTCGTAAAGATGCGTTGGCTCTTGAGCAGAAGGGTCATCACTGAACCCATAATGATGGTGAAGACCACCATGGCAATCAATAATTCAGTGAGTGAAAATCCTTTTTCACGGTCTGGAGTCTGGAGTCTGGTGTCCGGAGTCTTGGTGCTATCACAGACGCCAACGGACTGTTGATCGGGGTAGTGGGTTTTTCTATTTCTCGATTTGAATGTTGTATCCATAAAATGAATCTCCTCAAAGCTAATCTTCTTCACAGACTCCGAATTGCGGACTCTGGACTCAAGACTCTACGGCTATTGATTGGTCATGACCGTGTAGAGATCAACGAGTTCCGGCGCTTTGCCGGGTCTGGCGTTATCGCTTTTTACGCGCACGGCTATGGTTAATCTTCGATCTGCAGGATTCTCTTCCTGGCTCGACATAATGACCCAGCGGCGAATGTAATTGACGCGGTCTTCGGGAAACGGATTGCTATTGGTGACGGTGCCATCGGGTCGGCGGGTTTCGGCTGTGCCATCCGGGCGAATCACCGTAATCGTGCCCTGCGGCTCAACGTCATGTTCCGTCGCCAGAATAATCTTATCTGAGTAGTACATGCCGTCTTCGCCTTGTAAATCTTCATCCAGGCTGCCGACGATTAAGGCATCGGTTTCGCTTGTCGCATTCGGGTTGGCATGCATCTTTGATGGGTCAACCAATCGCTGAAAAGAGAGCGTGCCGAGTTGCTCTAGTTTATCCTGAGCAAAAGTGGTTGCGGTGGTAAAATTGCGTGAACTGGCGCCCGTTTTCATCGCCAGTGTAAAAAGACCGGCAAGACTGATTAAAGCAACCACCGAAACTCCCATGGCGATAACCGATTCAATCAAGGTAAGACCGGCTTGTGAGGAATGGTTTCCTGATTGACTGTAAATTGCTAATCTGTCAACTGATTTGCTAATGAGCTTATTCATAGCTTCTTCTCTTTCCTTAGTCTTTGTGGGGCGTTCATCAATACTTCTCTTCGCGCGACATATCGGAGACCGTCACCTGACCGGTTGGCGATACCGTGACAATCTGAAAATAACTGTCTTCGCCATTCACGCGAATCAGTTGATTCTCTCTGGGCATCGGCGTAATGACCCCTCGACCATCAAAGGCGATTTGTTTTGGAGCGTCCGCAGCGAGGGTGACCCCTTGTGACATATTGAAAATGCCTTTATTTTGCGGTTCCCCTTTCCCACTGGGGTCATACTCTTCGATATTGATTTGTTGTTGTGAAGTTAAAACGATAGCGGCACGTTTGTTATTTGAGGTTGCCAGATAACGCGCGCGCTGCACGGAGGTGGCGACATTGCGCGACGACACGGTCAGACGATAGCGCTTCAAATAATTGATGACCTGGGGAATGGCAAACGCTGCAATCACCGCGATAATTAAAATAACAATGGTCATTTCAATGACCGAGAACCCCCGCTGTCGCTGTGAAAATCGGGCTTGATTGGTATTCCTTAATCGAAACATAAAGTTACAAATGCAGTAGTTGATTACTTAAGTTTTTGGAAATCAGTCTTGGGGGAATGGGTCAATGAGAGCCGATTTTCGGGGGTTATTACCAAACTCGTCAAAACCATAGGGGCATTCGGAGCTTTATACAATTTGTGGAAGGCAATTGGTATTCCGTTGGATTCCCGAAGCAACCGTTGGCGATTGAAACTTGCAGCGCGTCAACTTTAGGAACGGGTTTGACCTGAAACGGATGACGGTCAGCTGATGACAAAATCGCACCATATCTTGTAGACTAACTTTAGCCTGGTTCTCTATTTTGTAGAGCGCAAGGTGAAAGGTGGTCGCGTTTTTGTCAAAGAAAGAATTTGTTTCAACTGACAATCTCGATTTGTTATTGAAGGTCTTACCAACAAACATTCGAGAAGCCTTAACAGCCGCCGGGAAAACCGAATCATTGATTGAAGCCGTGCTTGATTTAGGACGACTCCCGGAAGCGCGTTATCCTGGTCGTGCGCTCTACCTCAACGAAGCGCCGGTGACCCGCGAAGACCTTCAATTCGTCGCCAGCCGTGTCGGTAACTTCACACGCGACAACCGCGCCGGTATCGAGCGAACCCTCCACCGCATTTCAGCCATACGCAATCGGTTAGGTGAAATCGTCGGACTCACGTGCCGCGTTGGTCGCGCCATCTACGGAACCGTGGACATCATCAGGGATGTCGTTGAATCTGGCAAGAGTATTCTCTTGATGGGTAAACCGGGCGTCGGCAAGACCACGCTGCTGCGCGAAGCGGCGCGCGTGCTGGCCGATGATTTGGAAAAACGAGTTATCGTGGTTGATACCTCAAACGAAATCGCCGGCGATGGTGACGTGCCGCATTCGGGTATCGGACGGGCGCGCAGAATGCAGGTGCCTGACCCCGAACACCAACATTCGGTGATGATTGAAGCCGTAGAAAACCATATGCCCGAGGTTATCGTGATAGATGAAATCGGCACCTCGCAAGAGGCCTTGGCGGCGCGCACCATTGCCGAACGCGGCGTTCAACTGATCGCCACCGTGCACGGCAATACCCTGGAAAATCTGATGGTCAACCCGACGCTTGCCGATTTAGTCGGCGGCATACATGCCGTCACCCTTTCAGATGAAGAGGCGCGTCGGCGCGGCACCCAAAAGACTGTGCTTGAGCGTAAAGCGCCACCGACCTTTGATGTGTTGATTGAGCTTAAAACTAAAGATTCGTTGGCCATTCATCAGGACGTCGCCCGTGCCGTTGACCAGATGCTGCGCGGTTACATTCCGCAAATTGAGAATCGGGAAAGAAGCGAAGACGGGGAGTTTACGATTACCCAACCGGAAGCGGGCAAAGGTAAGAAACTGACTTCCACCAATGGAGTGCACCCTGCTCCGTTGTATCAACGCCATGGCGAAGCAAACGGCAATGGCAATGGAAAAAGTTTGCGCATCTTTCCTTATGCCCTGAGCCGCGAACGGCTGCAACGCGCGATAGATGAGTTAGGCGTAAAAGCCACCATCGTAGACAAAATTGATGCAGCCGATGTCTTATTGACCTTAAAATCGCACGCCAAGCGACAATCGCAAAAACTCCGTGACGCCCACGGACGCGATATTGAGGTGCACATTTTGCGCAGCAACACCATCACACAGATGGAAAATTTCTTACGCTCGTTTTGCGGCGCGGCTGAGGATTCGGTTAATGAAGACCTCGCCATGCAGGAGGTTGAAGACGCGGTGATGGAAGCGGTAGAAAACCGTCGCGTCGTTGCCCTGGCTCCGCAACCGCGTCACATACGCAAAAAACAACATCTCTACATAGAACGCAGCGGGTTGATGTCAAAGAGCAAAGGTCTAGACCCCTTGCGCCACATCGTGGTCTACCCGCGATAAAAAAAAGATGTCAATGTGCAAATGCGCATTAACATCTTTTCTTCAACCACAATGAATTGAACTCGGGTTAATTTCCTTGTTTGGGTGGCGGGAAAGCCACCGGTTTTACTTGTCCTTTGTGACAGGTGTAACAATTAATCGGGGACTGTACGTTAAAGAATTCTTTTCCGATGCCGCCAACCATGGTCAGCATTTGGCGCGCCATCTGTTTAGCGGGCTGGTCATCTTTTGAGAAATCGCCTTGCACATGGCAATGTGAACATTGCACCCCTAAAGCTTTGGTGAACAGTTGCATGGTCATCATCAGACGACCGGCTTTCATGCCCTTTAAGATCTGAATATTTTTGAACGCCTGTTCAACTGGGCGCTGATCTTTTTCGGCTTGCGCCGTCATGGCTTGCAGCTTTTCCGGTGTCATATCAGGCGACGGTTCCGGTTGGGTGTGTCCGGCGTGACACATATAACACGAAGCCCCTTTGGCGCCTTTGTCCGTCGCGTAACGAACGATTTTGTACATGGTTCTCGCCGTCTGTTTCGTGGGCTTTTCATCTTTATCAAATTGCCCTTGAATATGACAGTGGTCACATCTTACGCCCAGTGAACGAGCAAAAAACTGCATTGCGCCCATGAGTCTTGAAGCGGGCACGCCTTTTAGCACTTGAATATTTTTGTAAACCTCTTCGGCTTTCTTATCATCCTGCGGGTTGCCTGGCGGCGGATTCTGCCACCGGCTAGACCCTGTTGACTCTATTGATGCGGCGGTTGTTGATGCTCGAGAACCGAGGCTAATCAAACTAAAGATTCCGGCAACGAAAAATAAAACGACCACACGCTTCGCGATTATTCGTGTCATTCAATGCGCCTCCTTAATGGTATTGGAAATTTGGTTGATGCGGATAATACGCTCGCTTCTCCGGTTCACGTTACGAATATTTTGTTGTTATTTAAAGGGATTGCGGAAATTGCGTTTACGAGCAATAAAAGCCCGATCCTGGCGGCTTATTTTACAGGCGTAAAAGCATCCCAATCATAAGTGATGCCAATGGCGAGTCCGGTTTTCGGCGCATTTTTCGATAGACCGAAAATGCCTGCCGCATTCCAACGGACTCCCAAAGCGCGAATCTGTGCGCCCATTCGCGCTTCGGAAAAGTCTTCGGTGCCGAGCGGCGCGCGCTTGCGCGTCGAGTGTCGGCCGTTGACTTCGCCAACCAGATTCACATTCTCTGTTGCTTGATATACCCCTGCGAGTCCGTAAAGCAGAACATCATTTTGCGAAAAGTTATTGAGCGGCGATTCCAAAATGCCGATGCCGAGATTTCCGAAGACCTTCAATCGCTCGCCCTTAAATTTTTTACCGGCCGTGAACATGCCGAAAACATTGGTGGTGTTGGTGCCGATGCCGAAAGCTTCATTGGAATTAGGCAATTGCATGCCGAAACGAAACCCCACAGCCGGCAGTCTTTTCGATTCATTGCGGAGTTTGATCTTCATCCAGAGCGTGGCGTCGCCGACGTCGTTCGTATCCGTGGCATTGGCGCCCAGCCGGAGGTCAACCGAA
>JBIOWC010000847.1:0-2958 GCA_044868105.1 Blastocatellia bacterium | reverse complement strand
CGACGAACTGCTGGGTGGTGACATCCCTGCCGAAACCCGCGCCACCTGCCACGATTGTGCGATGTGCGAAGGCCGCGGGGATTTTCAAAAGCCGAACAGCACCTTGTTTAACCCGCAGACCAAGTGCTGCACCTATTGGCCCCGGCTGCCCAATTTCCTTGCCGGCCTGATTCTCGCAGATGAAGATCCGGCAACTGCGCGTGGACGCCGAACGGTTGAAGCGCGCCTGCAAGCGGGGCTTGCCGTGACCCCGTTTGGCCTGGACGTGCCGGCGAAAATGAGTGCCCTTTATACGCGCATCGAGCCGCGCGCCTTTGGTCGCATGCAAACGCTGCTCTGCCCGCACTACCTTGACGAGCAGGGGGGCTTGTGCGGCATCTGGAAATATCGCAACAGCATCTGCTCAACCTGGTTTTGCAAATATCAGCGGGGCGCTGTCGGGCGCGACTTCTGGGAGACGGTGAAATCCTTATTGCTTGCTATCGAAAACGATTTGGCGCGCTGGTGCGCCCTCAAATTAGAGCTGGATGAAACGGCTCTGGCGCTCCTGCTGCTGCCGAAAGCCCCCGCCGGTCAGCTTCCAAAGTTATCTCTTGAAGATATGGATGAGCGGGTTGACCCTAACGAGCAGCGCCAACACTGGGGCGACTGGTATGGCCGTGAGCGGGAATTTTATCTCGCCTGCGCCGAACTGGTAGCCCCTTTGAGCTGGGAGAATGTGTTGGCAATCTGTGGCCCCGAAATGCAGGCCCGGGCGCGGCTGACCAGGCAAACCTATCGGCGGCTGACCTCGTTTGAAATTCCGGCGCGGCTGCGACTGGGTAACTTCACCATTACAGAGGCGACGCCTGAATTTTCCCGTCTGTATCATCCCGGCCTTGGCATGGATGTGTTTCAAGTGTCATCCAGAGTGATGCGCCTGTTGCCCTACTTTGACGGGCGATTGGTATCTGAAAGCGTCCAACAGATAATTGACCAGGAAGGATTGCGCTTTACGGATGAACTGTTGCGGCGACTGGTGGATTTTAAAATCCTGGTGATGGCAGAAGCCTGAACGGTAAGAATTTTCCTGCGAACGATGATAGTTTTTGCGCCGCGCTGACGCCTGAACAAATGAGCGCATATGTGACGCTCAACTGATTAACAAACTTTCTATAAAAGGAGACCGATATGAACAAGCAAGATAATTATGAAGCGAACAATCAACAGTCCATGACAGAAGATTTGACCATTGGTGAGGAGCACGCCGCCGCCGTCAAAGGCGGACCCATCTTTATGAGATATGAGGGCATTGAGGGAACCGTAACCAGTGGCGGACATGAGAAATGGATTGACCTGAGCGGCGGACCAACGGCCGGCGGCAATAACTTAAAAACCGCTTAAACATTTTTGCCAGCGCCGGGTTCAACCACGTGGGCGTCAGTATTTGACCTTTTGCAAATCATCAAACACCGACGCCCTCAATCGTGCGGCGAAGCGGATAAGCGAATCGCCGCACGAGCTAAAAGCACAACCAAGGAGAATGAGATGATGAACCAACAAGACCAGCGTGATAATAATCAAGAGAGAGAAGCGCTCAAAGATTTACCGTTAAATAACGCGCAAGCCGAACTTGCCAAAGCCGGAAGCGGGACCCACAGCAGCAGCAGCGGCCTCGGCGGCGGCAAAGTGAGCATGAGAGACTTTACTGTATAAGAGAGATGTTTCTGTATAAGCGTTCCCCTCGCCTATCGCTACAAAATAGGTTCACTGCGATTGCGCGTGGGGCGCTCAAATAATCAACAACCTGAGAGGGTAAAGGAGACATCGTTTATGAAGCAGCCAAATACCGAAGAACCCAACAACCTGCACGCCCTGGTTGAAGATTTAACCGTTAACCAGGAGCAGGCCGCAGAGGTCAAAGGCGGGCCAATTGAGATTAGGGAATTACACATCAAAGTCAACGTGAACGAGTAGCGACAAACGGCGGTGAGGCGATAACCGGCAACGCTTCAAGAGAGGGTAAAAAGATGATGGAGCATGACAACAATCACAAAACCAATCGGCAGACAGAGTCCATGACCGATTTGCCGCTTACCACCGAGCAAGCCGACGAAACCAAAGCCGGCGGCGGGTTTTCAGGCGGCATCAGCGTCGCCGTGGGCGACCTTGACAAGGTGAGGCAGTCAAGCCCCTGACGCTTGATGTTTGCTGCGCCACCAGCTTTTCAGATCATAAAAATGCTGAGTGAAAGGAGAAAGACTATGAACCAACAAACCCACCAGGAAGTGGAAATCGAACAAGCCCCGTTAGAGGATTTGGTCATCAACGAAGCGCAGGGGGCCGAAGTGGTGGGCGGAACCATTCGCCCAAGTAACACCTATACCGGCACCACACAGATTCAATCAGGTACCTTGTAATACGGGTAGCAAGCCGCGCCGCCTGACAGTTAGCCTCAGGCGTGCCGCCAGTTTTTTATCCACTACTGTGGACGCCATGCCCGGTCCGATGAGCACGCAAGGCCTTCAAACTTGCGTGCTCATTTCTTGAAGAGCGCCCGCCACAATCGTTCACCCAGTCTGCGACTGCATTTTGAAATCATCAACATTTGGAAATCTTCAACCGCGAGCCGCCGAAAAAATCTTTTACGACGATGATAGTTTTCGACGTGCTTCTGCGCCTGAACAGATGAGCGCCGATTTAGCGTCTGTGAAAACAGGTCGGTCGGCGCATAACAACCGGAAACAATTTTAGATTTCTTGTAAGGAGATAAAGATGAACGCACAAGAGAATGCAAAAAACGACGACATCAACCTTCAGGCCGATACGCTGACCGATTTGCCGGTCGCTGATGAACAGGCGGATCGCGCAACCGGCGGATTCGACCAACAAGGCAGGTTATTGATTGGCACTGAAGGCGGGCGATGGTAATCAGCGCCGGTCTTCGTTCTTACCGGATGACCTGGCGCTCAGGAATCG
>JBIOWC010000846.1:0-13392 GCA_044868105.1 Blastocatellia bacterium | reverse complement strand
CTACTGGTCAATATTTTCGAGCGCAAACAAGAGGCGCGCAATCCCTTCTATCGGGTGGTTGAATTGGATGATGAAACGGAAGACCCGGAGATTTGGGGCAAAAATTTCCCGCTCCAATACGATGGCTATAAACGTACGGTTGACCAGATTCGCACGCGCTATGGCGGCAGCGAGGCGTTGCCGCATGTGCCGACCCAAGCCGACCCGCGTTCGATTGTCGCGCAATCGAAGCTCGAAGAAGACCCGCGACTGAAAACCATGTGGGCGGGCTATGCTTTCTCGAAAGATTTTCGCGAAGAGCGCGGGCACAGCTATATGCTCGATGACCAGACCTTCACGGAACGCCAGCAAGTGGTCAAACAACCGGGCACCTGTATGCAATGCCATGCGTCAATCTATGTGCCGTATAAAAAACTCGGGGGCGGCGATTTGATTAAAGGCTTCGAGCAGATGAATCAGATGCCCTATACCGAAGCGCGAAAACTGGTTTCGCACCCGGTTTCCTGTATTGATTGTCACGACCCTACAAATATGCAATTGCGGATTACCCGCCCGGGTTTTATTGAAGGGTTGGCGGCCTACAAAGCGTCGCAGGGCATAGCCAATTACGACGTCAACAAAATGGCGACGCGACAGGAAATGCGCGCTTATGTTTGCGGACAATGTCACGTCGAATATTATTTCAAGGGTCCGGAAAAGCGCCTGGTCTACCCCTGGGCAAAGGGCTTAAAGATTGATGACATCATGGCGTATTACGATGAGATAAAGCAGAAAGACTGGACGCATGCCGATACGGGAGCGCCGGTTTTAAAGGCGCAGCATCCGGAATTTGAGATGTGGAATCAAGGCATTCATGCGCGTTCCGGGGTGGCCTGCGCCGATTGCCATATGCCTTATAAACGGGTCGGGGCGTTGAAAATCAGCGACCATCACGTGCGTTCGCCGCTGCTCAATATCAGTCTTGCTTGTCAGACCTGTCATAAATGGCCCGAAGACGAACTCAAAGCCCGCGTGGATACCATTCAAGAGCGTACCTATAAACTTCGCAACGTCGCCATGGATGCGCTGATAGATTTGATTAATGACCTGAAAGCGGCGAAGGCCGCAGGAAAGAGTGATGCGGAGCTGGCGACCGCGCAAGACTTTCAACGTCGCGCCCAGTTTTATCTCGATTTCGTTGAGGCGGAAAATTCAACCGGCTTCCATGCGCCGCAGGAAGCGGCGCGAATTCTCGGCGAATCCATTGATTTTTCGCGTAAAGGGCAGAATGTCTTACGTCGGCAATAAATTTCAGGTTGGCGATTGAGAAGAAAAAAAGCCACGAATTTTTTTAGGATTCGTGGCTTTTAGATTTTAGTGAAAGGAGAACATGACAAAAATCAGAAAGATGAGTGAATAACCAATTTCCAATACCCCTGCGCGGGTCAAATTCACCGGTTGCGTCGGTTTCATCAAACTCCAGAAGGCGCGACCAATGGCCGGAGCAAAGGCGATTAAAACAGAGAGTTCCAAACTGCTGGTCAGCGCCAAAAAGAGCAGCGCGACAAGCAGAAACGAATGATAAAAAGCGCAATGCTGCCATTCGCGTCGTTGAGCCTCTTTTTTATTGGGGTTCAAATTGACGACGCGAAATTTGACATAGAACACGCTGCTTGAAAAATAGACGGCGCTCAGGGCCCAAAGCCACCAAGCGGTGTTGGTCCATTCTCCGCCGGCAACATAGAAAGCCGCCGGCGCGGTCATCGTTAACCCACAGATGGCGAGAATTTCACTGGTGATGCTGCGCTCTTCCAAATTGACGGCCTGTTTGCCATTGAGCATTAATAAGAGAATGCCAAAAACGGCGAGCGGCACCAGGGCAAAAAGTTTATAGGTGATAAGTAACGGCGCGCCGGTTAGCGCGGCAAGGGCTAAATAGATGAACATCATTTTATCTGCGCCTTGCGCCTGGCGTTTGCGACGGCTGGCTCGCCACCAAATCAACATGGATTCACGCGAAATAAATAACGCGCTCACTGAGAGCAACAAACAAAGCCCTGCGACCGAAACCTTTCCTGCGACGATGGTTCCGAGTATGAACGGCACATAGAGCATTGCCCACGCGCCGTGTTCTTTGGGAAGTCGTAATTTTTTTTGTAGGCTCACGATGACTCCTGTTAATTGCGGATTTATCTTTTCCTCCATTGCGTAAAATTCCCTAGGTCTTGTGTCAATCCAAAAACTCTTTCAACAATTTCAAAAAACCGGGGAATATTTCGCAATTTCGAGCGGCTTTCCTGCCGCCACCAGAAGAATGGCAAAACGAGTGCCAAATTCGCTGATGGAAATAGACGAACCCGTACCCGGTTTGCCCTTAATTAATAAACCATCCTTGGGAGTCCTGAATTTGAGGTGTGGAATAACGAGCTCGCGAGCGATTGAGGGACCATATTCAAGGCCTGAGGAATTCAAACGCCCGGGGTGGGGCACAGGCTCTTGGGGTTTTTTCGCAGCAGGTTTGACGGCAGATGTGGGCGGGTATTGTGAAGGCGGCCGGTGGTGTAGGCGGCCGCCTCCGCGATAACGCGCTGGGCTATTTCCTATGACAGGCGGCGCACTTTTGCTGTGACGGGGCGCTGGCCGTTGGTCGTTGTTTCAGAACCGCGTCGTGACAGCCCGCACAATTGCGATGGAAGGCCAATTGGGCGGTTATGGTTAAAGGCGTGGCGCTACCTTCCGGTTGAACCTGCGGGTTTGCCGAAATCAGTTTGGGGGTCTCTCCCTGTTTGACATGGCAATTACTACAGGCGGCGACCCCTGCGGCTTTGGGGTCTTTTTGAAAAAGGTCAGCCGTCAAGGTGGTGGTGCGGTCGGCCGGCCAGGCGGTCTTGAGCGGCGGATGTTTAGCCGCTTCGGCAGCGGGCTGCGCCGTATGATGACACTGAATGCAGGCGACCGGACCGGTGCCCTCCAGGTTGTAATTTTTGGTTGTGTGATTGGTATGGCTGAACGTTACCGGGCCGAGTTTTGAATCTTTGGCGAGTTTCACGACGTCCGGCATTTTGGTTCCGTCCTGGGCTTGAGCCGTCGGCATGGTTGCAAAGAAGGTTGAGCCGAACGAGCCGAGAATCAGCCCCATAAATAAAGAAAGCGCAATCATAGTTTTAATCCGTTTCATCCTATGCCTCCATATATTCTTCGGCAAACCCCGCGTCAGGTGACCAGGGCTTATACCGAATGTCAATCTGTTACCTTCAATCCCCGCATGCATCAGATGCAAATGCCCGGTTGAAGGTGTACAACAATCAGGCTAATGGCTGCCGGCGGTCATTTAAATCTGAAGGTTTGTCCTTCATGACACCGCTGACAGCTCGTAAAATCGTCGCCGCCAAATACACGCTTTCCATTGTGACAGGTCATGCAGCTTTGAGCACGCCCGGAAACCAGGTGTTGCGCCGGGATGGGAGCGCTCACCTGCCTGCGTTGGGGAAGACCGGATTTGACTTGATGACACTCCCCACAGTCCAGCTTTTGATTTTTAACATGCCTGGCATGGCTGAAATTGACTTGATAGGCTTTCGTTAAGACCGGTGTGCGGTTGTAAGTCCCCAGGCTGTGACAGGTGCTGCAAGAGGAGATGTCCCGCCCGCCGGACTGCGCGCGCGGGGTATGGCACTGGTAACAAGTGTTATGGGCCGAAAATCCCGTCGGGATTGACAGGGCAACGTTGCCGCGCCCGGTCGGTTTGTGGCAGGTCGAGCAACCGGCGCTTTTGTGCCGGGCATGATCGAATTTCATGTCGAAACTTGCCAGCCTCGGAAACGCCTTGACGTCGGACGCTCCGGGGTTTGGCCCGCTGTGGCAGATCGTACAAATCGGGCCGCTGTTACGGGCGAACTGTTCGACGTGGCAGCCTGCGCACGGCGTGTGGCCGGAGCGTTTTGGTTGTAAGGCAGTGGTCTCCCGGCGATGGCACAACAGGCAAGGCAGGCGCGTGTGCGCCGGCTCGCGATGCGAGAATTTTGAAAAGTCTTTCCCCGCATCCTGGGCGGCGATGAAATTAAATTCCTTAGCGCCGGGCAGCGGCGCGGACTCGGTTAATACGGAAGAGCGCGACCCCGCCGCCGAAAGCAGAAACGCCGCCGCCGCGCCCAGCAACGCGACTGACAGTGAGAGCCACCGACGTTTTCTGCGCCCTGCGTCTGCGCTGCTGACAGGGTTGGGCGGTTGTGAGGGTTGTTCAAACATAGTCGTTACACTCGATCATTTCTTGGTGATTGCCGCCAGCGCCTTGAGGTGCGATTCCGGTATCGCCTTCTTTCCCTCCTGAACGTGGCACTTGGAACACTGGAAAGCGGCATTGGTTTTTCGCTGGGCGATTTCAAAATTTAACGCGCCCCCTTCGTCGGCGGTCGGCGTGATGTGACAACCGGATCCGGAGCCGCCGCACGAGAGCACATTGACTTCCGCCCCTCGGCCGTCCGCCGTGTTGATGGCCGCCACGGTGTGGCAGTCCGTGCATTTCAACTCCACGTGACTGAACCATTCGTGGCGAAATTTCGAAGCCTCGCGCCGCCCCCATTTCGCGAGCGTTGTCTTGTCTTTGACGTTCATCGTTGCCGCCAGGCTGGCGTTGAAATCGCTCTGCGCCGGGGTCAGTTTGCTGGCCGGCGATAGCTTGTGACAAATCGCGCAATCCGTCGGCTCAGGCTTCATGCCGCCGCCTGGCGAGTGGCATGAGAAACAGGAGGCGTGGCTGGTTGGCGAAGCCATAAAAGCCCCTTTTTTAAGCCAGAAATCATCATCCTTTAAATTCTTCGGCGGCGGGGTCACGAACTCGTCGCTGGCGTCACCCTGCGGCTGATAGAGTTTGTGACAGGTCGCGCACACAGTGTTGGCGGCGACCTGGCGCGCCTTGCGGAAACCGACGGCCCTCAGCGACGCGGGTTGCGACCTTAGCGGTCGCCTGAGTTGACCGAACAACTCCATATGTTTATCGTGCGGAAAGAACACTTCAAATTGTGAGGCGGCGGTTTCGCCTTTCGGCGAGCGGTCGAACACTTCCGACGGATTCGGAAAGGGGTGTCGCGTGCTGTTGCGCGGCCCGGGGTTGGTGTGGCAGATGGTGCAAATGGTCGGCTGCGGACCTTTGAAAAATTGCTGGCGATGACAACCCAGGCAAGAAGGGTGACTTGGATATTCGGTCACATCCTCGAAAGCCTCGTCGCCCTTGCGGACGGCTTTCCAGTTCGAGGTCGGAAACTTATGGCAGTTAGAGCAAGCCATCTGATGCGCCGTCACCTGATGAGAAAACCTTGAGTAATTGCCCGGTTTACTATCTGTTGACGGGCGGCGGCTTGTCGGCGTGCGACGCTGCGGTTGGGCTTCGGTTTTGCTGGCTGTCGAGCCCGGGTTCAAAAATACCAGCGCCGATAACACAACCGTCATGAGCACCATCAACTTAGCAGACCGACCGTTCATAGTGTACAAGGATGACCTATACCTTAGTGATTTTGACACCTGCCGACAGCCTGCGAGTCAGAGGCTATCGGATGTTATAGACCTTTATTAAAAAAACTGCAACAGGCATGTGAGGTTCGCAAAGTTGAGCGGGTTGCCGGCTTCCGGGCGTGTGAACGGGCCTGAAAGCTGCGTCGCAAATCTTCATTTATAAGCTTCGGGGCGGGCTCTCCCGCAACTGCGAAATCGTCCCTGGCACTTAAGCATTGTGAAGCCGGCGGCTGGTAAAAGTTCCGCGTCCGGCTGGGTGAAAATTCACATTCGATGTGTAGCGGGGAAAGAATTCAGGCGCCTTTGCTCCGAATTCAGGCGCTTTTCTACGCGGATTATCTAGCACGAATCTTGCTCTATCTACAAAGGTGGTGGGAATTACCCAATAATAAACCTTCCCATCCTGACGAGGAGAAAGAATGAATATAAACGTAAACCGCTTGAAGAAAATAACCATAGCCCTAATAGGTGCCTCTCTACTGACGCTGACCTGGATGACCCCGGCGGCGCTATCGGTGCGGGCGGCCGGAGACGATTTCGACGCCGCCACCTTTTATAAAACGAAGTGCGCAATGTGTCATGGTGTGAAAGCCGAGAAAAAATTCGATTCGACAAAAGCTGATGATAAATTGGTTGAGACGGTGCTCAAAGGCAGAGATGGCACACCGAAGATGCCCTCCTACGAAAAGGCCGTCAATGCCGAGCAGGCGAAGGCGATTGTCGCCTATATGAAATCACTCAAGCAGTAAGCTTTGTCTAGGTGTTCAAGGCGCAGGTTTCGGATGCGCCCCAGATAATTTTCATAAGCTGGGACCTCCTATGTCTGTCGGATTGCCTGCGAGCGGCAGCATAGGAGGTTTTTTTGTCCGAAGGAGGATAATCCTATGAAGCGCTCAGCCTCAATCCTGACTCTCTTAGTTTTCCTTCTCTTTGTTATTTACCAGACCACAGCGGGAGTGCAGACGCCGGAACCGGCGGCGGCACACACCGCAAACGCTAATGCCGCGACGGCTAATGCCGCAGGGCAGACCGTCGCCGCCGATCCGACAGCCGGGCTCCGGCTTGATTGCGCGGCCTGTCACGGTCCCAATAAGACGCTCCCTTATATGGGCGGGGCTTTCTTTCATAAAGAAGCGCACGAAGCCTACAATCACGGCTTCCACGCGCAAGCCGTAAAGAACGGGAATAAGGCGGCCGGCTGTCTGGACTGTCACGCGACGGGCGGCGACATGACGACGATCCTGCCCAAGACCGACCCGAGGTCAACAATCAACCGGATCAATATCGCCAAAACCTGCGGCTCTTGCCACAGCAAAAAGTCTGTGATGGATGGGACAGGCATTAGCAATCGCCCCTTCCTCGCCTACCAGGAGAGCGCCCATGCGCGCGCCATCGCGCGCGGCCAGATCGGCGCTGCCGTGTGCACAGACTGCCATAACAGCCACGACATCCTGCCGGCCTCGAACGACCTTTCCCCGATCTTCAAAGCCAACATCCCGAAGACCTGCGCCAAATGCCACTCGCAAGTGGCCAACGAGTTTGTCCAGAGCGTTCACGGGCAAGCTGTGGAACGGGGCGTCTCGCAAGCCCCGGTCTGCACCGATTGCCATGGCATTCATACGATTAAACCGCACATGGACGCGCGCTCGACGCTCGGCACGACGGCTTGCGCCCAGTGTCATCAAGGGGTGCGTCTGACGCAGGAGTTCGGCGTTCAGGCCGATCGCGTCAGCAGCTATGAAGACAGCTACCACGGGATGGCCAGGAAACTCGGTTCGCAGGTGGCGGCCGATTGCGCCAGTTGTCATGGGGTGCATAACATTTTGCCTTCTTCGAACCCGAAATCAATGATTCATCGCAACAACCTGGTCCAGACCTGCGGCCAGTGTCACATTGGGGCGGGCGAAAAATTTGCCATTGGCACCGTTCACCTCGACGTTCCTGCCGCCAAAGATGTCGGCAGCATCGCGACGCGCTGGGTGCGGTGGATCTACCTGATCTTAATCAGCCTGACGATCGGCGGCATGGCGGTTCACAATATTTTGGTCTGGCGGAAGAAAGCCGCCGCCCGCCGGCGCGCCGCGCCCCGCACCATTGTGCGCATGAATGCCCTTCAGCGGTGGCAGCACGGGTTGCTGCTGATCAGCTTCTTCGTTCTGGTGATCACGGGGTTCGCGCTGAAATATCCGGATTCCTGGGTGAGCAATTTGCTGGGGTCGAATGAAGCCTTCCGGCGCATCATCCATCGCCTTGCCGGGGTGGCGATGATCGCGGTCGGCCTGTTCCACATCTTTTACATGCTCTTTACCAAAGAGGGGCGAATCGGCTTAAAAGATTTCTTCCCGCGACGGAAAGATTTTTTAGATTTCGTCCAGAATATGCGCTACTATCTGGGACTTGCTCAGACGAAACCGAAATTCGCCCGTTTCGGCTATGGGGAGAAGGCCGAATACTGGGCCGTCGTCTGGGGCACCTTCGTTATGGGGCTGACCGGCTTGATGGTCTGGTTTAAGGTCGAAGTCTTCGGTTTTCTGCCCCGCTGGTTCATTGACATCGCGCTTGCCGTTCACTGGTACGAAGCCATCCTGGCGACTCTGGCGATCCTTGTCTGGCACATCTATAACGTGATTTTCGACCCGGATGTCTACCCGTTAAACTGGGCCGTCCTGGACGGCAAAGTGTCGGAGGAATACTACAAAGAAGAGCACGAACTGGATTATGAAAAGATGAAAGAGAGCGAAGCGAAGTCGGGCGATGCGCGAGGTCAAGCGGAGCCTGAGAGCAGTTCACCTACTAATAAAGACGATCAGGATATTCTTCCGGCGCAATCGCCCGGCGATTGAGTGCGAACTACTTGGAGCGGAGAGCTAAATGACAGAAAAAGAGATAGAGATCGTAAAACCCCCACGTTTAATCCGTAATTTCGTCAGCCTTTTCGGCGCCGCGATTGCCGTCGCCAGCCTCATCAGCATAACCCTGCTGTTTCTTTCAGAGTTATTCGGCCGGGGCGAGCACCCCTATTTTGGGATTTTTACCTACATTATTCTGCCCGGCGTTTTGCTGGGGGGCCTGGCCATTGTCCTCCTGGGTATGCTCATCGAGCGACGCCGCCGGCGTCGCCTCGACCCCTCTGAGGTTGCCGCTTTCCCGAGCCTCGACCTCAACGACCCGCGCCGCCGCCGTGCCCTGGTGGTCTTTCTGGTCTTCACCTTCGTCTTCCTTTTTGTGAGCGCCTTCGGCAGTTACCGCGCTTACGAATATAGCGAGTCGGTCGCCTTCTGTGGTCAACTCTGTCATGAGGTGATGAAGCCGGAGTTTATCGCCTACCAGGCCTCGCCTCACGCACGCGTCAAATGTGTGGAGTGTCATGTAGGGTCTGGGGCCGGTTGGTATGTCAAATCAAAACTTTCGGGCGCCTACCAACTCTACTCCGTCAGCTTTAACAAATTTCCTAGGCCGATTCCAACCCCGGTCCACGACTTGCGACCGGCGCAAGACACTTGCGAGAAGTGCCACTGGCCGGAAAAATTCTTCGGCGCGCAGTTGAAGGTGTTTTCCCGCTACGGCTACGACGAGAAGAATACCCTCAGCCAAACGCGAATGCTCATCAACACCGGCGGCGGCAGCCCGGTCTCCGGCAAAGTCGAGGGCATCCACTGGCACATGAACATCGCCAATGAGATCACCTATATTTCGAGCGACGATCAACGGCAGAATATCCCTTACGTGAGAGCGAAGGATCTGAATGGTCAGGTGACCGAGTACAAGATGGCGGATTTCCAACTGTCCGCGCAGGATATTGAGAAAGCGCCGAAGCGCAGGATGGATTGCGTTGACTGTCATAACCGCCCGTCACACATCTACCTGCAGCCCGATCAGGCGGTCAATCAGGCTCTTCTGGCCGGCCGGATGGACACCTCGCTGCCATTCCTGAAGCGGCAGTCCGTCGAAGCCTTGTCAAAGACTTACGCCTCGACCTCCGAAGCCGTGTCGGCCATCGCGTCGAGTTTAAATGATTTCTACCGCGCCAACTATCCTGACCTCTACGCGAGCAAGCAAGAGGCTATCCGCAAGTCAATCGAGGAGACGCAGCGCATTTTCCAGACCTACATCTTCCCGGAGATGAAGGTGGATTGGCGCGTCCACCCGACCAACATCGGTCACTACTATAATCAAGGCTGCTTCCGTTGCCACGACGGCAAACACGTCTCTAACACCGGCAAGATCATTAGAACGGATTGCAACATTTGTCATACCGTGCTCGACCAAATGGCTGGCGGGACGGCGATCCCCGTAGAGGCGGGGTCGTTCAAACATCCCGTGGATCTCGGCAGCTTGTCCAAACTCCAATGCACGACTTGCCACAAGGGCGACGGCGGATTCAAACACCCCGTCAACCTGGGTGACCTGTCGGAATTTAAATGCTCTGAGTGCCACAAGCAGGAGTCCTTCAAGTAATGAGCAAGGCTGGACTCCGGGCCTAAGGTTCGGGGCGCAGGGTGACGCCCTGCGGTCTCAGGTTGCGTCGCTGGGTAATGGGTCAGATTGAAAATAGGGGAATGAAAATATTTATCGTTAAAAGAACGGCGGCCTGTTGTCAGTGATAAGGTCATCTTCGGATGGGGCGGAAAAGACGGATGGCGATTTATCCGCCCCAGCCGATGGCGCTTTATCCGCCTTTTCCGCCTAATCAGAAGATAAATTTTTACTTGTCCGGAGATAACTTTTTACTTGTCCAGAGATCACTGTTTACTGGTCGTTGGGCGGGACTTTACTTTTTTTAGCGCCAACCGCCTGCCAACCTATTTCATAATGACGCACTACTCGTCGCTACCGCTAGCCCGGAGCCCGGATTTGCTCAACGAGGCGCGGCTACCGCAGGCTCTCGGTTAAAAGAGCCCGGTAAAGTTCAAAAGACGGAGGCCGTTGGCGGTTTGATTTAAGGAGAAGCGTATATTGAGTTCCTTCGCGCTCCTCTTTTAATTTCGCGCTGGGTTTCGGCATTCCCACTCACCTGATTATGGGTTTAGCCGCAGACCCACGCCCTGGTTCATACGCAATTCTGTCGCCTCTTGGCGCATGCCGTATGGGCGAGGTATACCGGGCGCGCGCCTCAGTCTGAATTGTGAGGTAGCCATCAACCTCTGACCAGCGTCATTTGCCGGCAATCCCGATCGGTTGCAGCGATTCAAGCAACCAGCTCTAGCCACACTCAACCACCCCATCATCCTGACGGTTCTCGATATGGTTCACACGAAGATTCACCCTCTATAATTGCTGAGCTTCTGGAAGGAGAAGCATGGTGGCAGCCCTTGAATTCCAGAGCAATCGCACAGCGAAAAGCGGTTAATTAGGCTTAATTGTCGTATCGCTGGACAGATTTGCCTCTGAAATCCCCCTTAGTCTATAGGAGAAGAATTATGCTGAGCGGAAAACTTCGTTGGTTACCCCTGGCCTTTTGTCTGCTCTTGGTGACGGCGCACGGGCAGGAAATGAAACTGGAACCCGGCAAAGCGGTCGAGCGCGAGATTGCGGGCGGCGAGTCGCACGTCTATCAAATCAGCCTCGCGGCGGGGCAGTTCGTGCGCTTCCGCCTGGAGCAGCGGGCGATTGATTCAGTCTTAATTCTTACCGCACCGGACGGCAAACAGCTGGTCGAGACGAATCTGACCGGGGTTAGCGACGAAGAATGGCTTTCTCTGGAAGCCTTGACGGCGGGAAGCTACCAATTGACGGTGCGGGCTATCGGAGCTGCGACGATGCGCGGGTCATATGAACTTGAAACAACTTTCCGCGCGTCAGCCTCGGAGCAGGACCGCAAACGATTGACGGCTGAAGCCCTGCTCAGAGAAGTCAAAGGCCTCGGAAAACCGTCAGGCAAGACGATGCTGCAAGCAATCGAGAAAATCCAACAGGCGCTCACGTTATGGCGCGAACTCGTAGAGCCGCATTGGACTGCCTATGCACTCTGGATGCTTGGAGATGTATACCGTGACACGAACCAGTTTGAGAAAGCGATTGAATACTATGAACAATTACTGGCATTCAGCCGCCAGTTCAAACTTCGAGCGAAGGAAGGCATAGCACTCGGCAACTTGGGTTTCTGCCATAGCGGACTTAATCATCCTGACAAAGCGGTTGAGTATCAGGAGCAAGCGCTGGCGATGAAATACGAACTGAAGGATTTGTATGGTCAGGCAAATATCCTTCTTAATCTGGGCAACTCTCACTTATTTCTAAGCCGTTATGAGAAAGCCATTGAGTGCTATAAGCAGGGACTGGCGATCAACCGTGAGATGGGGGATCGGGCGGGCGAAGCCATGATGCTTCGAAATTTGGGCATTGCCAATAAAAATATGAACCGAACGGAGGCGGCGATTGGATACTATGAGCAGGCCCTGTCAATACACCACGACTTAAAGAATCGGGCGGGCGAAGCCCAGACGCTTACCAGTCTGGGTACGACCTATTTTTCACTGGGCCAATATGAAAAAGCGATTGAATATTTCGAGCAGAGTGCGGCGATCAACCGCGAGGTCAAGAGTCGCCAGCCGGAAGCAAATTCACTCAATAATTTGGGTGTCACCTACCAGGCGCTTAACCGCTATGAGAAATCCATCGAATATATTGAGCCGGCATTAGCGATCTACAGGGAGTTGAAACTTCGACGTTATGAGGGACAAGCGCTCGGCAACTTGGGTCTCGCTTATAACTCGCTGGAGCGTTATGAAAAAGCAATTGAGTATTATGAACAGGCACTGGCGATAGCCCGCGAAGGGAAAGATCGCGCATCTGAAGGACGAAATCTCGGTAATCTGGGTCTCGCCTATAACTCGCTGAAGCGTTATGAAAAAGCGATTGAATACTTGGAGCAATCACTGGCAATAACGCGCGAGGTGAAAGATCGAGACGCCGAACAACAAGCGCTTCACAACTTGGGAGAAACCTATCTCTCGCTGGGGCGGTATGACGATGCAGCTCGCTACCTTGAGCAGGCAGTACTCATAGCTCGTGAGGACAAAATACGAGCTAATGAAGCAGCAGCACTCAGTCAACTTGCCGTAGCCGAAAGTAAGCGTGGAAACCTGCTTCGGGCGCGTACGCTCGTTGAACAGAGTCTAGGAATTGCCGAATCATTACGTACTGACCTCGTCAGCGCGGAATCTCGCGCCTCGTTTCTCGCCTCCGTCCAAAGCTCCTATCAGCTTTACACGGACCTGTTGATGCGCCAGCACCGGGTCGAGCCGGCGAAAGGGTTTGATGCCCTCGCTATCGAAGTCAGTGAACGTCAGCGCGCCCGCAGCCTGCTCGACCTGCTCACCGAAGCCCGTGCCGATCTGCGTCAAGGCGTGGACGCCGCGCTGCTTGAACGCGAGCGCGGCCTCGCCAAACAACTCAACGACAAGGCGCGGACCCAGACCAGCACGCCAGAGCAGGCCGCCGCGCTGAAACGCGAAATCAGCCAGCTCGAAAACGACTACGAGCGGGCGCAGGCCGCCATCCGCAAGGCGAGCCCGCGCTACGCCGCCCTCACCCAACCGCAACCGCTCAAGCTCCGCGAGATTCAAGCCCAACTCGACGCCGACACCCTGCTGCTCGAATACGCCCTCGGCGAGGAGCGCAGCTACCTCTGGGCGATCACGAAAGATTCGCTGGCGAGCTACGAACTGCCGAAGGGAGAGCAAATCAAACAGAGTGCCTTGCAGGTTCATGAACTACTCTCAGCCCGCAGCACCACGAAACGCAACGAGTCGGTGCTTGAGCGTCAGCAGCGCATCACGCAAGCCGAAGCCCAACTACTGAATGCCGCCCAGGCCCTGAGCCAGATGGTGCTCTCCCCGGTCGCCGCCCAGCTTGGCAACAAGCGGCTGGTGATTGTCGCCGATGGCGCCCTGCAATACG
>JBIOWC010000845.1:0-6190 GCA_044868105.1 Blastocatellia bacterium | reverse complement strand
AACACCACTGAATTTATAAAACCGGAGGTTGTTGTGACTGCAAAACTTTCATCAACCGCAGTGCAGGCGTCTGAAATTATCTCGCTCAACCCGGCGACGCTTGAAGAGTTGGCGCGCTTTTCTGTGGCGACAAGCCAGGAGGTCGCGGCGGCGGTTGCCCGCGCGCGCGCCGCGCAACCCGCCTGGTCGGCGCTCGCTTTTCGCAATCGCGCCCGCTACATCTTAAAAGCCCGGCGCGCCCTCTATGACCGGCAAAATGAAATTATTCAACTGCTTTCCGACGAAACCGGCAAACCGCAATTCGAAGCGGTTACCACGGAAGTTTTACCGACGCTTGATTTGATGAGCTATTTTGCGGCAAAGACCGAAAAGATTTTACGCGACGAGCGGTTTTCCATCGCCGTCTTTCGCAATAAACGCTCAATGATTACTTATGAACCCCTGGGTGTCGTCGGCATCATCACCCCCTGGAATTTCCCCTTTTCGCTGTCGATGGGTGAAGTGGTGATGGCGCTGATGGCCGGGAATACCGTGGTCTTGAAGCCTTCGGAATACACGCCGCTGGTCGGGGATTTCATTCGTCGGTTGTTTTTGTCGGCCGGGTTTCCCGACGGCGTGATTGAAGTCGTGCAAGGCCCTGGCGAAACCGGTGCCGCGCTGGTAGATGCAAAGGTGGATAAAATTTTCTTCACCGGTTCGGTTCGCACAGGCAAACGCATTGCCGAGGCGGCCGCGAAAAAATTGCTGCCCGTGGTGTTGGAACTCGGCGGCAAAGACCCGATGATTGTCTGTGAAGACGCGCCCTTTGAACGCACGGTAAAAGGCGCGGTCTGGGGCGCGTTTGCCAACTGCGGACAAATCTGCGCCTCGGTTGAACGGTTGTATGTGCATGAAAAAATTGCCGACCGCTTTATTCCCGCAGTCGTTGACGAGGTCAAACGCCTTCGCCTTGGCGCATCCGACGCCACCTGTTCAACCGACATCGGCCCGCTGGTGAACGAAAATCAATTGAATATTGTCACCGAACACCTTGCCGATGCCGTAGCCAAAGGCGCCAGAGTGTTAACCGGCGGACGCCGGCGTGATGATTTAGGCGGCTATTTTTTCGAGCCCACCGTGTTGGTGGATGTGACGGACGATATGAAGGTAATGCGCGAAGAGACCTTCGGGCCGCTCCTACCCATCAAAGTGGTTAAAGATGAAGAAGAGGCGATTCGCGAAGCTAACCATACAAATTATGGCCTCCTGGCTTCGGTATGGACCGCCGATAACGAACGCGGTCGTCGCCTGGCGCGGCGCATCGAAGCCGGAACCGTGATTATCAATGATGCGGTCTATACCAACGGCGCCGCGCAAACCCCCTGGTTTGGCGTAAAGGAGAGCGGGCTTGGCACGTCTCACGGCAAAGCCGGCATGCTGGAATTTGTGCGAATGAAACATATCAATTGGGATTTGCTGCCATTGAAAACCAACATGTGGTGGTTTCCTTACACGGAAATCTGGTACGCGAGATTCAAAACCTTGATGAAAGTTCTCTATCGCTGGGGACTCAGAAAGATTGCTTAACTACACGAGGCCGTTTCGATGAAGATGAGCCGTGCTGAAATTCATAGCACTATTCTTGAGTATTTAGACCTAATTGAGAACGGCAAAGAAGACGCAGAAGAAAATTTGCAAGTACTTGAAATGATCCTGGATAAACTGGCGCTGGCCAGTCATTTCATTGAATACAAATTTGATAAAACAGATTATCCTGATGAGCCAAGAAAAAACTATGCCCAGTTGCGCGAATTGATATCCAAGCGTTTTCCTAATTTCGGGTTTTACAATATTCCAAGTGCTGTGACAGACAAAGTAGGCGAAGCCGAAATTTACACGGGCGATGCGCTTGATGATGTTACCGACATAGGTATTGATATGCATGAAGTTGCTTGGCGTTGGGAGAATAATAGTGCAGAAGACGCGCTATTTCATTTTGAGATTCTGTATGATTCTCATTGGGGAAATCACCTCAGAAACCTTCAATTTTATGTTCATCATCTCAAAAATAGGCTGTGACTTATAAAGCCGAGTATTCGGTAATGGATCAGATTGAAATTAGGGGAATGAAATTATTTATTGGTTAAAGAACGGCAGTCTGTCGTCAGTGACAAGGTTACCTTCTGATGGGGCAGAAAAGACGGATGGCGATTTATCCGCCCCAGCCGATGGCGCTTTATCCGCCTTTTCCGCCTAATCAGAAGATAACTTTTTACTTGTCGCTGGGCGGGACTTTACTTGTTTAGCGCCAACCGCCTGCCAACCTATTTCATACTGATCCGCTATTGGGTATTGAGAAAAATTGCATAAAAAGAGAAGTGTATGGTTGACTTATATAGGCGAATTGAAAACCTTGATTTTGGCTCTTGAAGAGCAAGGTGGCGATTATGCTTTGTGCGGCGGATTAGCCCTGTCCGTTCATGGTCTGCCCCGCTCAACAATTGATATTGACTTGATGGTTAAACAGGAATCTTTGGAAAACCTCAAAAATATTGCGCGAAGTCTTGGCTACACGATAGAAGTTCAACGATGTCTTTTGCTAAAGGGACAGTTGAAATCCATCGCGTTTCAAAAATCCTTGCCGACTCGGGCTTTGTTTTATCATTGGATATGTTGCTCGTGAGCCCTGCAACAGAAAAGGCCTGGGAAACCAGAACAACTTTTCAGTGGGGCAATCAAACAATCAAAGTCGTATCGCGTGAAGGATTAATTGCTTTGAAATCCATTCGCAATAGTGGGCAAGATCAGGATGATATTAAACGATTGCAGGAGATTCAGGATGAAAGTTGATATGTCGCCGGAAGCCATTGATGCGCGTCTGACACTGACTTCAGAATTGCTGAACCTGGGTCTCTCGCTTGGTGGAGCGAAGCCACTTTCATTAGAAAAATCCGAAGCGCGAAAAGAAGTAAAAGATAAAACCTCTACAAAAACCCATGAACCAACAAACTGATACGGGACTGGTGCGCGGGATTCGCCGCTGGGATTTGGTCGCCGTGGCGATTAACGGCATCATTGGCGCGGGAATTTTCGGCTTGCCCTCGAAAGTCTTTGCGCTCATCGGCGCTTACAGCATCATCGCCTTCATCGCCTGCGCTGTGGTCGTCGCGCTTATCGTGCTCTGCTTTGCCGAAGTCGGCAGCCGGTTTTCAGCGACCGGCGGACCTTACCTTTATGCGCGCGAAGCCTTCGGTTCAGTCATGGGATTTGAAGTCGGCTGGCTCATCTGGCTTGCCCGGCTTACGGCATTTGCGGCGAATTGCAACCTGCTGATTGATTACCTCGGTTATTTTTTTCCCCAGGCGACCACCCCGCTCTGGCGCGCTTTAGTGATTATCACCGTCGTTTTTTTACTCACCATGGTCAATGTCCTCGGCGTGCGCGACACGGCAAGGCTAAGCAACATCTTCACCATTGGCAAACTCATTCCGATTCTCCTCTTTATTTTTGTCGGTATTTTCTTCATCACGCCGCAGAACTTTTCGATAACCCAGGACCTGGGCTACAAGACCTTTTCCACATCGGTGCTGACCATGATTTATGCCTTCACGGGTTTTGAGATGGCGGTGATTCCCGCCGCTGAAATCCAAGACCCGCAACGCAACCAACCGAAGGCGCTGCTCGCGGCCATCGCGCTGGTTGCCGTAGTCTACCTCGGCATTCAAGTTGTCTGCGTCGGTACGCTGCCGCAACTGTCCACCTCGACAAAACCGATGGCCGATGCCGGGAGTCTGTTTTTAGGGAGAGCCGGGGGCGCCATTATCACGGCCGGCGTGTTGATTTCGATTATCGGCAATTTGAATGTGTTGGTACTGGCTGGCTCGCGGTTGCTGTATGCCCTGGGCGAGAGCAACGAAATCCCGCGCCTTATTGCCGCAACCCACGAACGCTTCCGCACGCCGCACATTGCGATTTTGATTACCACGATTGTGATGATGCTACTGACGCTGTGGAGCTCATTTTCCAAGCAGGTCAACCTGAGCGTCATCGCCAGACTCTTCTCTTACGGCGTTACTTGTGCGGCGTTGATTATGCTGAGGAAAAAAACCGGAGCGCCGGCGGCAATGTTCAAAGCGCCTTTCGGAATATCCCTGGCGATTTTCACCATGTTATTGATTGCCTGGTTACTCTCGAATGCGACCTTGCTCGATGTGCGCGATTCGGCAATTGCCGCCGGTGTGGGCTTGTTGATTTATTTGATTCACCGGCTCACAAAACGCCATAGACAAACCGAAAAAATTACTGAGTCACCGTAAGCCTGGTCGCAAACCCCGACCGCACAGAATAAATTTTCATAAAATGCATTGCGGCTTTGTGTCTTGGCGGCGATTGGTTTTTAATTTGTACGCCACCTCATTATAACCCTTATAAATTCTCGGGAGGTTTACGGTGATTGTTCCGCTTAATGAATACGATTTTCTTAAACGCGCCCTGGTCGTTCACGCTGGCAAAGAAGCGATTGTCAGCGGCGAGTTGCGACTTACCTACAAACAATTTGGGGAACGGGTTTTTCAGTGGGCGAATCTGATGCGCTCGTTGGGCGTTCAGAAAGGCGACCGCGTCGCGATACTCATGCCCAACAGTCATCGCATTCTTGAAGCTTTTTTCGGCACCGCCATTCTCGGCGCTATCCTGATGCCGATGAACTTTCGCCTGGTGCCTGATGATTTTGAATACATTCTCAATCACGGCGGCGCGAAGGTGTTAATTATCGAAGAAGAGCTTGCGCCGCTCATCGAACCGATTCGCAAAAACCTCAAGTCTATCGAACAGTTCATCGCCGCCAATGATCACGCCACGGTCGCCGCCGCCGGTTGGCAGGATTATGAAAAGCTCATCACACAGGCAGCAAATGAGGAACCCGAACCCGCAGAGATTGACGAGAACGAAGCCTCGGCGTTGCTCTACACGTCGGGCACGACCGGCCGTCCCAAAGGCGTGATGCTGACGCATCGCAATCTCTATATGAACGCCATGAATTCAATCTGTGAATTTGGCATACGCGAAGACGATGTTTACCTGCACACGCTGGCACAATTTCATTGCAACGGTTGGGGCGTGCCTTACGCAGTGACCGGCATGGGCGGAACCCACGTCATCATTCGCAAATTTGAGCCGCTGGAATTTTTCCGACTGGTGCGTGATGAACAGGTCACTTTCGCTTGTATGCCGCCGACCATGATTAATATGGCTTTGAATTGTTCGCTCGACGAAACAACCCTCAAAGCGCTGCCGAAAAATTTCCGCGTCGGTACGGCCGGGTCGGCGCCGCCGATGGCGACGATTCAAGGGGCGCAGGAAAAATTCAATTGGCGGGTGATTCAAATTTACGGGCTGACGGAAACCTCGCCGTTTTTGACGGTTTCAAAAGTCAAACCGACGATGAAAGCTTTATCCGACGACGAAAAACTCCGCGTGCAGACCAAGACCGGCTATCCGATGATTGGCGTTGATATTCGCGTGGTCAATGATGAAGGCCTCAGTGTCGCGCCCGATAGCGGTGAAGTCGGCGAAGTTCTGGCGCGTTCAAATGTCGTCATGGCGGGTTACTGGAATCAACCCGATGCCACCAGCGCGGTGATTGTTGATGGTTGGTTTCACACGGGGGATATGGCTTTGCTGGACAGCGAAGGCTTCATTGAAGTGGTTGACCGCAAGAAAGACTTGATTATTTCGGGCGGCGAAAATATTTCCTCCATTGAAGTCGAAGGCATGTTGTATAAACACCCGGCGGTACTTGAAGCCGCGATTGTCGCCGCGCCCGACGAAAAATGGGGCGAAGTGCCTGTCGCCATGGTGGTGTTAAAACCGAACGCTCAGGCAACAGAAAATGAATTGATGGCCTTTTGTCGTGAGCATATGGCGCATTTCAAATGTCCCAAGAAAATCTTTTTCGTTGAGGTCTTGCCGCGCACGGCTACCGGCAAGATTCAAAAAAATCAGTTGCGTGATAAATACTGGGGTGGACAGGCCAAGCGCGTAAATTAAAGATTGGTCATTGGTTTTCTGAATTTCAACATACGAGTCTGCAACCAGAAGAAATTCCGGTTGCAGCGTCACCCCTTTCCCCTCTCTCCACACAACAATCGGATGGCCTGCGCCCGTTTGCTCCCGCATTATAGCGATTGGCGATTGAACGCCGGGAGATTGT
>JBIOWC010000844.1:0-4093 GCA_044868105.1 Blastocatellia bacterium | reverse complement strand
CCTTTGACGAGGTTTCAGACAACTGCGCCGGCGTAGTAACAGACAAGGCGATGATGCACGCGGCAAATAGCGACAGGGAAAAGCCGAATCTCTTTAACACCTCGAACTCCTTGTTCAGCCTTTATGGGTGAAGACCATCACTAAATAGATAATAGTGGCAATGGCGAGAACGACGGCGATTGCTAAAGCCAGGGTTGCTCTGCCGGCTTGCGCCGGGTCGCGTTTGGCATTCAACGCGCGTTTAATCACAATCGGGCAGAGCACCAACGCATTGAGCGCCATCGGCAAAATCATAAACAGCGACTTTTCCAACCAGGCATCGGCATTGAATGAGGCTGCAAACGCCGAGCCCGTGCGTTCGGTATCTTTATTGGCAATTAACCACAGATCGAACCACCGCATGAAAATTAATAATATGGTGCCAATGACCCCGAGCCAGGCCCCTGTGTAGGCCGTATTGACATCGTGTTCGGCAGGATTGGCCGCCGTTTCTCGACCCGTGAGCCGGCTTTTGACTGACCCATAACCGACATAAATTACAAAGCCGAAATTTAACCAGGCGGCGAACCTGAGCCACGATGTCGGCGGCAAAAAGTAGATCAGATAGAGACACGAAATGATGCCTAAAATAGGCGTGACTAAACCGCCCGGCGCGCGAAAAGGGCGCTTTCGTTCAGGCTCTTTTACCCGCAAAATCAGAATTCCTGCGCAAACCAGAATGAAGGCGAATAAGGTTCCGATGTTCGTCAGGTCAACCATTTCGTCAATGCTGGCAACCGCCGCAAACACGCCGACGAATACCCCTGTCAAAATTGTTGATACGTGCGGCGTACGGAATTTGGGATGGACTTTATAAAAAACTCTGGGCAGCAAGCCGTCGCGCGCCATCGAGAAAAAGATGCGCGGTTGACCCAGTTGGAACACCAATAATACAGCCGTGTGGGCAATCACCGAACCAAAGGCAACAATCCCGACGGCGAGGTTTGAGGTGCCCTTGGGCATCGCATGTTCGAGCGCCATGGTGAGCGGTTCGGCCTGTTCGGTTGCCAGTTTGTGCGTCAGGTCAGGATAAGAAATCAAGCCGGTAAAGACCACCCCGACGATAATGTAAAAAATGGTGCAGATGATGAGCGAAGCAATGATGCCGATGGGCAAATTTCTCTGCGGATTTTTGGTCTCTTCTGCAACCGTTGAAACCGCGTCAAAGCCTATATAAGAGAAGAAGACAATGGCGGCGCCAGCGCTGATGCCGGTAAACCCGTTCGGGGCAAAGGGCGTGAAGTTGGCGGGTTGAATATAGAACATCCCGATAACAATAAAAAACGTCAGCACGATGATTTTGATGCCCACCATAATGGCGTTGAATCGTGAGCTTTCTTTAACCCCCCAGACCAGAATAATGGTGATGGCGGCAACGATGAAAATCGCCAGCAGGTTGAAGATAATCGGCTGACCGAAGATGTGCGGCGCATCGCGAAAGACCGTTTGCACGCCGTTTTCATCAACAATCTTGGCCGCGGTGCGATAATCCGTTGACAGCCAATCGGGAATCCATATGCCATTTGGCGCAAGCCCTGGAATGTGCAACCCTTTTAACAAGGTCTTGAAATAGTTTGCCCAGCTGATGGCGACCGCGATGTTGCCGACCGCGTATTCAATAATTAAATCCCAGCCGATGACCCAGGCAATGAGTTCACCGAGCGTCGCGTAAGAGTAGGTGTAAGCCGAGCCTGAAATCGGCACCATCGAAGCGAATTCGGCATAACAGAGCGCCGTGAACCCGCAAACAATCGCTGTGATGACAAACGAAATCATCAATGCAGGGCCGGCGCCTACACGATTGGCATCACCGGCAGCGGCTGTACCGATGGTTGCAAATATACCCGCGCCAATGATTGCTCCGATGCCAAAGAGCGTCAGTTGCACCGGACCTAACGCGCGATTCAATTTATGTTCGGGTTCTTCGGCATCCTGAAGAATGGAATCCAGCGTTTTCACTTTGAAGAGGTCGCGAAACGAAGAGCGGTTTGCCATGAATTGAGTTCCTTCTTGAGATGGTTTGCAAAGCTGTGAAGCGCCGCGATTATTCACTTTGATGTTGCCGGATGTCAAGCAACTCAGTCTTCTATCAAGGCTAACCCGGTTCTTTGAAGATGAAGGGGTGCAGTTGAAACAGGAAATTAGTTCAAGGCCTGAAATTTTCACCGCAAAGGTAAAGCGATAAGCGGCACCCAGCTATCGGTTGCCTACGGATTTAGCGGAAAAGACGGATAGGTTATTAATCGTTGGGTCTTTCCAGCTATGGAAAACCTTCTGACCGCAGAGCGACGGTAATAAACGACTTTTTACAGCCCTTTCGTTACACCCTTTCGTCGTGTATATTCAAAAACTTTATAACACCTGGCGGTCTCACCCGGGCACAGAGACGCGGGCAATTTTAATTGGAGATGAAATGATACAAAAAGGTTTTACCATCTGGTTTACGGGGCTTTCGGGCGCAGGCAAGACCACGCTTGCGCGCCTCCTGGAGCCTGAACTGCAAAATCGTGGTTATAAAGTTGAAGTGTTGGACGGCGACATCGTACGCACCAATCTTTCTAAAGGGCTGGGCTTTTCCAAAGAAGACCGCGACACCAACATCCGCCGCATCGGGTTTGTTTGCAACTTGCTGGCGCGCAACGAGGTCATCGCCATCGCCGCCGCCATTTCGCCTTATAAAGAGGTGCGCGACGAACTGCGCGAAGACTTGAAAAATTTCGTTGAAGTGTATGTCGAATGTCCGATTCCGGTGCTCGCCGAACGCGACGTCAAAGGTCTATACAAAAAAGCGCTGGCCGGTGAGCTTAAAAATTTCACCGGCATAGATGACCCCTATGAAGCGCCCGTCACCCCCGAAGTCATCGTGCATTCGGACACAGAAACCCCTGAAGAGAGTCTCGCAAAAATATTGGCCAGGCTTGAAGAGATGAATTACATCGAATCGTCAATGAAGGTCGGTTCAGCTCATGCCGATTAGCAAATAGCTGTTTTTGTAACAGGAAGGCCACGAAGAACCGGTATTTATTGATAAATTGCTTCGCGTTCTTCGTGCGCTTCGTGTTTAGATTTAGCCAATGAAAACCGTAGTCATAGGATTAGACGGCGCGACGTTTGACATCATCAAACCGCTGGCTCAGAAAGGACGATTGCCTGTACTGGCTCGCCTGATGCGCGAAGGCTCGCACGCCCCGCTGAGGTCAACTATTCTGCCGAACAGTTTTCCCGGTTGGTCGAGTTGCACAACCGGCACCAGCGAAGGGATGCACGGGGTCTTTTCGCCATTCATTAAAAATCCCAACGCCTATACGGTTCGCGCCATGAGCGGACGCGATATTCAAACGCGTCACGTCTGGGATTTACTTGGCGAACAGGGCGGGCGTTCAATCGCGCTCAACATCCCGACCACCTATCCACCTGAACCATTGAACGGATTGATGGTCACCGGAATGCTCACCCCCAATCAACAGGTCGAGTGGACCTATCCGGCAACCCTCAAACCCGAGATTCTCGCGAAACTTCCCGACTATATCATCGAGCCCGGACGCCATCCTGATAAACAGGCGCGGGCGCTGGAATTTCGCCGCGCTACCGAGATGCATGAACAACTCGCGCAGCACTTGCTACAGGGGAGCGACTGGGATTTTTTCATGATGGTCTTTTCCGTGCTTGACCGCGCGCAACATGATTTCTGGGCCGATATGGATGCGGCACATCCGCGCCACCATCCCGCTACGCCGCGAGAATTTCGGACATTGATTCAAGACACCTACGCGCAGCTTGACGCGGCCGTGGGGCGGTTGCTGGAACGCTTATCGGCTGATTGTCGGGTCTTTGTGGTTTCCGACCATGGCTTTTGTTCAGAGCTTTATGAAGTGCGGGTCAATGAAGTGTTGGCGCAAGCCGGACTCTTAACATTTAAATCGGGAAGGCGCAGCCGCGCGCAACTGAACTCCCTCAAGGAAAAAGTGTCGCGCCGGTTACTCGGCCGAGAGTTAAAAGGTAACTCGCTCGAACGCAAAGTCCAGTATGGCAGCGCTTTTTTAGAGGAGATTGA
>JBIOWC010000843.1:0-2118 GCA_044868105.1 Blastocatellia bacterium | reverse complement strand
AGAGCACCGGCACGCAGACCTTGCGCGTGCAGGCGCGCGAAGATGGGTTTTCGATAGACCAGATTGTGCTGTCGCCGCAGACTTATCTCAACAGTTCGCCGGGCGCTCTTAAAAATGATACGACCATCCTTGCCAGTACCGTCGGTGGCTCAACTCCTCCGCCAAACCAACCGCCGCAAGTGACGATTTCGGCTTCAGTAACCAGCGGACTAGCGCCTTTGACGACTTACTTCGTCTCGAATGCTTATGACCCGGATGGCTATATTGCTTCCTATAATTGGAACTTTGGTGACGGGCAAACCTCTACGCAAGTATCGCCCGGACACCTCTATTCGTCGGCGGGCAATTTCACCGCGCGGCTTACGGTTACAGATAATCAAGGAGCAACGGCCTCGGCGACCGTCATTATCACAGTCACGAATTCTGCGCCGCCGCCGCCCAGCGGAGTACAATTGCGCGCCATCAGTTGGAATGCGCAATTCGGCAACGGTACGGATGGCGTTTATAACCTGGATCGTCAGGCAACCTACATGGCAAGTCAATCGCCCGATGTGATTGGCATGTATGAGGTCGAACAGAGCAGCGTGAAAAATATGCCGCAACAACTCACCAGTTTGATGACGCAGAAAACCGGGGTCACCTGGAATTTTTACTGGATTGGCAAATTTGCCGGCTGCACGGAAGGCAATTTAATCATGACCAAGTGGCAGATTGTCAGCACCAGTTTCCGCTATCTGAGCGCGCAACGCTCGGTGGCGCAACTGACCTTGAATGTGAATGGTAAACTGGTCAACTTTTTCACCACCCACCTTGACCCGGACTCTTCGGCTACGCGTTCGACGCAGGTAAACGAGTTGAAAAACTTTTTGTCGGGTTTTGCTGAACCGCGCATTGTGGTTGGTGATTTCAACGCCGGGCCGGATTTATCGGAAATTTCGTTGATGACGGCAAGCTATTTCGACTCCTGGTCTGAAGCCATGAATGCCGGAACGGCGACTGCCTATCCGGATAACCCGGTGGTCTGGATGACCCGAACGCGACGGGGAAGAATTGACTATATCTTCTCTTCGAGAGGGGCAAACAATGTCACCATCACGAGCACAAAAATTCCTGACCTTCGTGACCTGAGCCATTTGCCAATTCAATACATCGGCACCACAGATGACCTGGGCGTGCGACCTTCGGATCACAATATGATGGTCGCGACGTTTCAAATTAACTGATATCAGATTAACTGAGAGGAGTTAATTAGAGCGATTCTTAAATGTGAATGGCTGAGTTGGTGCGGATGAACTATCACTGAAAGCGCAGACGTTTAGGTCTGCGCTTTCAGTTTAAAAGCGCGTCACCTTGCTTTGAAATTACTTGGCGCCTTTGACGCCGCCAATCCATCAAGGTTTAGCCGCTTTGAAGTTATCGAAAATAACGGTTCCCGGAACGGCCGCTTCAATCTGCCAGGTTCCCGCCTTTAATTCAAAAGCCACGGCTGAAATCGGTACGGCGCTGGTGTCCCAAACTTGCGCGGCGCGTTGCGTCCAGGCGCCCGGCGCGCCGCCATTTGCCGCCGCCGTTTCAAAGATGACCTGATTGGTAAGCGAATCGTGCCGAAGGCGCAGAAAGCGATGATTTGTCAGGTCATAAGGCATGGTAAATAGATCCATCTTCGTTCCGTTGACTTTCTTTTGACAAATCAGATTTCCGGCCTCTGTATAAATGCGATAGTAATTGTTCGCATCTTTGCCAATCGTGAGCATGGCATCAGCCGCGGTTTGAGAAGCGGCCGCTTGAACCAACTCAACATAAACATAAGCGCCGGTAAAATTATAGGTTGAAGTCGAGCGAATGCCGTTATAGTGCGAACCGGAAGTATTCTGTTTGAGCGCGCCGATTTCTAATCGCTGATTCTTTTCGCTTACTAATACGCTTGCATCCGTGAAGCCGCTGAATACGTTATTGTTTACCCATTTTGCGCTATCCAACGCATTGTCATTGAAATCATCGGCGAGCAACACGGTTTCTGACGGCGTGGTGCTATAGGTAAAGCCATTGGCGAGCGTCGTACTCTGATTATTGGGATTCACGACTGTAACATTGACCGCCCCGGCGGCGTGCGCCGGG
>JBIOWC010000842.1:0-4740 GCA_044868105.1 Blastocatellia bacterium | reverse complement strand
CCACTTGTAGAGAGTGGCAAAGGATATGCCACACCGTTCAGCAAGCCGATATAAAGGGCATTTTTCTAAGCTCTATCCTTTTACATGAAATGAGATTGCAGAAAGCCGAAAACTTCTCGCTTTCGGGGTTCAATGTAATTTCATTCGCTCGCTGATGAATTCAAAAAATACAGCCCGATAATTTTGAAGTTGTATGTTTGAAATACAATTTCATCCAATATTCAGACAGGAATTGAGAAATCACCAAGCTAACGCTTTTTATAGAGCGCTTTTTAGCGCCTGCAAACTTTCGGTCTGTAAATTGCACAATCGAAATCGGAATTTTAGTAGCCAAGTAAACGTGCGTGAGTATTGAAAATATTTATTAAGAAGGAGAGAGAAAAATGTTATTCCCAATCGGAGATGATAATTCGGCAAACAAAACCCCGGCCTTGGTGACTTACGGTTTGATTGTCTTGAATGTGATTTTTTTCTTCATTGAGATGAGCGGCGGCGACCCCTTCATTGAACGCTGGTCGGTGGTCCCCAGACGTTTGATAGCCAATCCCGGAGGAGATTTTCTAACGGTCTTCACTTCCATGTTTATGCATGGCGGGTGGATGCATTTGCTCGGCAACATGCTCTATCTTTGGATATTCGGCGATAATGTTGAAAACCGATTTGGGCATCTGAAATTTTTAATCTTCTACCTGCTGTGCGGCATCGCGGCAACCGTCGCGCAGGTGGCGGTCAGCCCGAATTCAACTATTCCAAACCTCGGCGCCTCAGGGGCGATTTCCGGGGTGCTCGGCGCTTATATTGTGATGTTTCCCAAGGGACAGGTGAAAGTATTAATGGGCCGAGGCATTGCCAACATGCCGGCCTTTGTCGTGCTGGGGTTGTGGATTGTATTGCAATTCTTTAGTGGAATAGGTTCGATTACTCAATCGGCGGAAACCGGCGGGGTGGCTTATATGGCGCATATCGGCGGCTTTGTTGCCGGATTGGTGCTGGCCTTTATCTTTAATAGTGGTAAACGAATCGCCGCTACTTCTTAAACAGATTGATATCGAATCAAGCGAATTGATATCGAATCAAGCGAAAGGGCGCACGAAATTATTTTTCAACTGAACTACTTTTCACTCGCCCTTTCGCTGAATTTCTAAACTTGAAAAGAGGCGCTCTGTTTTTCTTTGTCCAGACTGGCGTAATGCGAGATTACGTATTCATCGAGGATTTGAATAAAGTCGGGGACAATGGTCGCGCCTTGCAAGGTTTTAAACATGCGCCCGTCAACATAGACCGGGGCGCGCGGTTCTTCGCCAGTGCCAGGAAGCGAGATCCCTAAATTCGCGTGTTTCGATTCCCCCGGGCCATTGACCACACAACCCATCACCGCAACTTTTAATTCTTCAACGCCAACGTAATATTCTTTCCAGGTCGGCATCTGTTCGCGAATGTAGGTTTGAATATCTTCGGCCATTTCCTGAAAGAGCGTGCTGGTCGTGCGACCGCAACCGGGGCAAGCCGTCACAAGTGGCATAAAACTTCTCAGCCCCATGGTCTGCAAAATTTGTTGGGCGACTAAAACCTCTTCGGTCCGGTCGCCATTGGGTTTCGGCGTCAGCGAGACCCGTATGGTGTCGCCGATGCCGCGCTGCAACAACACGCCCATTGCCGCTGTTGAAGCGACAATGCCTTTGCTGCCCATCCCGGCTTCCGTAAGACCCAGGTGCAAAGGGTAATCGCAGCGCGCCGCCAGGTCCGAATAAATCGCAATCAGGTCCTGGACTTCGGAAACCTTGGCGCTCAAGATGATCTGGTCGCGGCGCAACCCGAGGCGCTCAGCGAGTTCAGCGGATTCAAGGGCGCTGACGACTACCGCTTCGTGCATCACTTCACGCGCATCTTTGGGAGTGGGGCTAACCGCATTTTCATCCATCAGGCGAGTCAGTAAATTTTGATCAAGCGACCCCCAGTTTACGCCGATGCGAACCGGCTTGTTGTTTTCAATAGCGACTTCAATCATCGCCTGAAAATTTTTGTCGTGATGTTTGCCCGCGCCGACATTGCCGGGATTGATGCGATATTTCGCCAGCGCTTTGGCGCAATCCGGGTACTCTTTCAGCAAGATATGTCCGTTGTAATGAAAATCGCCGATGATGGGAACGTGAAGGCCGCGCTCAGCGAGGCGTTCAACGATGTGTGGCACAGCGGCGGCCGCTTGTTTGGTATTGACGGTGATGCGAACCAGTTCCGAACCGGCGCGCGCCAGTTGTTCGCACTGCAAAGCGGTTGATTCAACATCAACCGTGTCGGTGTTGGTCATGGATTGCACGACAATCGGATGTGTGCCGCCGACTTTAACGCCGCCGACATCTACGGCAACGGACTTTCTTCTTTGAATAAATGACAAGCGATGGCTCCTTGTTGGTCAGGATTCAGAAATCAGGATTCAGAATTCGGTTGAAAAATTTATTGCAGGTGAATTCCAAATCTTTCTCTCCTCTTGAATGCAAAATTGTAACGGCTCAGATGCCGCCTCGCAATATAGGGTTTTCTCGGTCGTCAGGTGAAAGATGAATTTGCGTCTGCTCAACCCGCAACGCGACAGCAAAAGCCGTTCGTGATAAAGTTGCCAAACAAAACCTCAGGAAAGGGAATCAAAAATGAACGACAGATTACAGCATCTCGATAAAGCGCAGCAGAGCGTTACCCCTGAAACCCCGTATTCAGTTGCCCAAGGGTACAGACTTTCACATCACATGGTCACAACCGCTTTCACCCTGGAAGGGTTTCGCATCGTCCGACAACTCGGTGTCGTGCGTGGCATTACCGTGCGTTCGCGTTCGATATTCGGCACCCTCGGCGGCTCACTGCAAACGATTGTCGGCGGTAACATCACAGCCTTTACCAAACTCTGCGAACAGGCGCGCGCCGAAGCTTTCGAGATCCTCATTCAACACGCCAGCGAAATCGGCGCCAACGCCATTATCGGCATGCGCTACGACGCCACGGAAGTGATGGGCGGGGTGAGCGAAGTCCTGGCTTATGGCACGGCCGTTGTCGTGGAGCCGATTGAATGAGCATAAATGAAAAATAGTTAAATGTGACCTGAATATTGAATGCGGTATTCTTCAAATAGGCGGGTTTTCAATCTGCAATTTTCAACCTTCGAATTTGGGTCGCTTGCGATTTTTAAGCCGATAAGTTCCGTCACACATGACGCCGTGACCGAAGCCGCAGGCGACATCCGAACCCTTTTGTTTGACGAAGACCTTGTTGGTTTGAAACGTAAACGTGATTTCGCAACCGCCATCACCGTATTCGCTGGTTTTAAAAACTGCGACGCCGTTTTTAATCGGAATCGTTCCGCCCGCTACTCCTGAATTATAAGATGGTGCGCCGCGATTGAATTCCAATTCAAATTCAATCTCATCGCCTTTTTGTAATACTTTCAATAAACCGCCCGCGCCGCGCCTATAGGTGACTTCATAGGTTCCTGTAACCTTCCTGGCTAAGGGCCTCGCTTGTGGTTTTGCGGCTGGCGAACCCGCAGCCAGGAAGAGAATAAATGCGACGAGGAATAAAAGCTTAGTCATTTTTGTTCTCATTTCTTTGCCGTTTCCGGCAAGCTATAAGTGACTTTGCCGGTCTCATCCAAAAATTCCAGTTTGGCAACGCCCGCTCCGTCCACGGCCATTTTGATTCGCGGCTTGCCTTTACCATCCGAAAGCACAACGACGGCGGCTTTATCGCGACTTTTGCCGACAAAGACTCTTGCAGCGCCAAGTTCGCCGCCGTCAACCATTTTATTCAAGGCGGCGGTTCGCTCTCCGTCATCTTTGATTGCTCGTACGGCATCGAGCTTTTCAACCGATACCCAGATTGGCGTATCGGGTCTATCCCAAACATTCAATCCGGCAGAGCGATTGCCGTTGGCGTCGCTATAGGTGAGGCCGACCGTCTGATCTTGATTGTACTGGTCAAAAAGAATTCCCGAATGGGCTTCATATTTGCCGTCTTTTTCAGCCGTTTCATATGCGATGCCGCCGCACTCTTCGCCATTGGCGTTGTAAAAATAGATGCCCGGCGAACGACTGCCTTTCGATAGCGTCTTGCCGTTGAATACGACGGGCGGCGCTTTTGCTTCATTTGCGAGCACGACTTTCAGCTTGCCATCTTTTTCAATAATGTTGAGGCGTTCAACATCGAGTTCTTCAAATTTAGTTTTCTGATTCGATTTTTGAAATGCCGCAAAAGCCAAGACGATAAAAAGCAGTGTGGTAACCACCGCATAGGCTTTCAGGAAACGCACCTCTTTTTCAATCCGCGTATTCATAACACCCTCCTGTGGTCAAAATTGGAAGAGATTATTATTTGCCGGCCGGTTTTTTTCAAATTCCCTGAACTGAGAAACAAGGCGGTTGCCAGATAGGAGAAGGGTGCGCCGGGAGAGCGCAGCCCCCTCACGTTCCCGGTGATGCGGTTTCTCATTCCAGCAAAATTGAGATTGAACTAAAACGAAAGCCTTGCGAAATATCGGAGAAGATACTCGCAAGGCTCTAAGGATTGCTTAGGCCGGCTAAATTATTACTCAAGCAAGAATGGCGACGACTTCGGATTGCGGATTATCGCCCGTCACCCTAGCTTCACCCTCTGCGACGTACATATCAATTTCGCTGCGCACGCCGAATTTGCCTTCCTGATAAATGCCTGGCTCGATTGAAAAACAGGTGCGTGGTATCAACACGCGGCTGT
>JBIOWC010000841.1:0-3327 GCA_044868105.1 Blastocatellia bacterium | reverse complement strand
ATATGCGTTATACACTATCGTTCAAATTTCAAATCAGAGGATAAGATTGATGCCACGAAAATTGATCATTCTGCTTGTCGCCCTGTTGCTGTCGCTGGCCTGCGCAAAAAATACGCCTTCGCCAAATACCAACGCCTCGCCCGGTAACGACCCTGAGGTTAAAGATGTGGAAGGGTTCACTCCCTTAATGAATGTCGTCAAAACCGGCGACCTTGACGGCACCCAACGGGCGCTCACCAATGGCAGCGATATAAATGCCGCCACGCCGCAAGGCATCACGGCGCTATTTATCGCCGCCGGAATGGGGCATAAAGAGATTGTTAAATTGCTGGTTGAAAAAGGCGCCAATGTCAATCAAATGACGCCCGGCAAATTCACCCCCCTGATGCAAGCGGCGCTGACCGGACAAACCGAAATCGCGCAGATTCTTCTGGATGCGGGCGCCAACCCGGCGGTCAAAGATATCTCCAATAAAACCGCAACCGATTGGGCCGCGGCAAACAATCACAAAGAGACGGCTGATTATTTAACCAAGAAGACCGGCGTGGCGAGCAATGTGCGGTCTGAGAAAGTGCCTGAAAAACCAGCTAAAAAAGGAAAGAATAAATAACCAACCAGCCAATGGCAAAGTAGATGATAAGGAACTGAGATGATGCGACTCTTAAAGACCAGTTGTCGGGTGGTGCTCCTTTTGGCGCTGGCCGGCAATTGCTTAGCGGCGCAAGACCACAAGCCGAAAACCGGCGACGGCAAAAATCACGATCCCGACAGAGCCCGGCTCATCACTTCGGATATTGATAATTTCTGGCGCGCTTATGACCTGGCAAGCCAGGAAACCCAGGTCGAAAAAAAGAAGGAGATTTTTCAGCGCGAATATTACGACAAAGGCAGTCAGGGCTTGAAAGATTTTATCGCGCTCAGACTGGGCAAAGTTGATAGCTTCGTCGCCACCATCAATAAATACCCGCTCTATTATGGCTCGATTCGCCAGTCGTCTCTGAAAGTCAATTCAATGAAAGACAAAATCAACCGGAGTTTGCGCAAATTAAAATCGCTTTATCCAGAGGCTGTCTTTCCCGATGTCTATTTTATGATTGGCAAATTAACGACCGGCGGCACGACCTCAAAAAACGGCTTGCTCATCGGCACGGAGATGTATTGCCGAACCCCAACAACCCCGGAAGCAGAGCTTGGCGACTGGTTGAAACAGGTGCTCAAATCCATAGATACGCTTCCGGCAATCGTGGCTCACGAAATCATTCACTTTGAACAGGAGAATGCGGCAAGCGCCACCCTGCTTTCGCAATCTATCAATGAAGGCGGCGCCGATTTTCTTGGCGAAATGATTGCCGGGCAAATTATCAATCCGCATTTGCATACCTTCGGCAATCCGCGTGAACGCCAGCTTTGGGAAGAGTTCAAATCGGAGATGAACGGCAAAGTGATGTTGAAGTGGCTTTATAATGGCTCATCCATCAAAGATAGACCGGCGGATTTAGGTTATTACATCGGCTATAAAATTTGCGAATCCTATTACCGGCAGGCAAAAGATAAAAAGCAGGCGGTCAGAGACCTGCTGAACATCAAAGATTTCGAACAATTTCTGAAAGCCAGTCAGTATGAAAAGAAATTTGCGAGTAAATAGACTCCCCTGATTTGCTTCGTTACAATTTCAAGTAACCATGAACGAGAAAACGGATTTTATCGTTGTTGGCAGCGGCGTTGCCGGGCTTCGCGCCGCCGTTGCCTTGGCTCAAGTCGGTCGCGTTGCTGTTTTAACCAAAGATCGGGTCAGCGAATCGAACACCGAATATGCGCAAGGCGGCGTGGCTGTGGTCTTAAGCGACGATGACAAAATCGAACTCCACGTTCAAGATACCCTCGAAGCCGGCGCGGGACTTTGCGATGAAGAAGCGGTCAATGTCTTGGTTGAAGAAGGCCCCCGCTACATCACGGAGTTAATCGAACATGGGGCGCAATTCGATAAGGTCGGTGACGAGCTTCTATTTACACGCGAAGCTGCGCATTCGCGTTCGCGCATCCTGCATGCGAGTGGCGATGCGACGGGACGCGAAATCGTTCGCGCCCTGGTTGCCTGGTCAAAGACCTTTTCAAACATCGAATATTTACCGCACGCCTGTACTCAGTCGCTCATCCTTAAAGATAATCGTTGCGTCGGCGTGACCTTTGTTGAGCCGGGAACCAACAAAGTCCGCGCCCTTTACACGCGCGCCATCGTGCTGGCGACCGGCGGCGCCGGTCAACTCTATTTGCATACCACGAACCCCGATGTGGCGACCGGCGATGGTCAAGCGATGGCCTATCGCGCCGGCGCGGTGCTTGCCGATATGGAATTTATTCAATTTCATCCGACGGCGCTCGTCGTCCCGAATGCCCCGCGTTTTCTGCTTTCGGAAGCCATGCGCGGCGAAGGCGGTTATTTGCTGAACTCAAAAGGCGAACGCTTCATGAAAAATTACGATGAACGCGCTGAACTGGCGCCACGTGATATTGTCAGCCGTTCGATTCTTTTCGAGATGCAAAAGGAAGAGGCCCATCATGCCTGGTTGGATATGCGCCACCTTGACCGCAATTTTTTGCGCGAACGCTTTCCGAAAATTTACAACACCTGCTTGCTCTACAATGTGGACATCACCCGCGATTTAATTCCCGTCAGTCCCGCCGCGCATTACACCATGGGCGGCGTCCGCACAGACACTTACGGACGGACATCCATTGAAGGGTTGTATGCGGCCGGCGAAGTCTCTTGCACGGGAGTTCACGGCGCCAACCGTTTAGCGTCAAACTCGCTGCTGGAAGGATTGGTCTTTGGGGCGCGCGCTGGCGCGGCTGCAGCCGAGGAATCACCGCGTGAAATCGTGGAAGCGGCCCCGCGCGATTGGGATTTCGGCGAGACCGCCGATTGGCGAATCGGTGACGGCACGCGCCGCGAAGTTAAAAAGATTATGTGGGACAAAGTGGGAATCCTGCGTAACGAGCAAGGCTTGAAAGAGGCCTTGGATGCGCTTGAAGAGATTGCTTCCAGGCAGATGAATACGCGCTCCTGGAACTTTGTTACCCTGGCGAAACTGGTGGCGCAAGCGGCGCTTGCCAGACGCGAATCGCGCGGCGGACATTTTCGCAGCGATTACCCCGAACGCGATGATGAACATTTCAAGGCCCACACCCTGCAACAGCGTGTGGATTTACAACAGGTCAGCACCAGTACGAAATTAAACAATTAGGAATTTGGCTATAGGAGTCAGGATATAGGAATCAGGGTATCGGGTGTGGAAGGCCGGCAATTAGATTTAGGTACTGGCACCA
>JBIOWC010000840.1:0-4139 GCA_044868105.1 Blastocatellia bacterium | reverse complement strand
TAGCTTGTGCCGGTGTACAAACGATTGCCGTTCACACGCTTGGCTTGATACCCATCCGTCATGCTTAGGGGTTCGTAACCGCGCGTGCCATCGCCGGCGTTTGCGCGACTGCCGCTGGCCCCGCCCGCGCCAGTTCCAGCGCCGTCAAGACGCACGCCGCCCGCGCCGCCCGGAAGTCTCGATTGACTATCGCTCAGGGTGACTCTGATAGAGGGTTTATTATAAAACCGCGAATCTCTGAGAACCGTGGTGTCACCGGCTTTGCCGCGTTTGACCAGTTCAACGGGGTCATTGTTCGTGCCAATTTGCAAAGGCAATTTCAAAAGTTTTTGGTGCGCCAGCAGGTTGCCGTTAAATTTTGCCGAATCGGTTGACCAGTTTGTGTTGGTCGCCCAGTTGGGCATATCCGGGTCGGTTGCCTGTACGCCTGTGGCCTGCAGCACGCTTCCCACCGTAACCTCTTGATTGACCCCTGCAGCATCGGCAACCCAAACTTTGCCGCCCCAGCTCCAGGTGCCATCGCCGAGGCGCGCCCCCATGCGCGAGGTATCGCGAATGATTTCGCCGGCCGCCGTGACCCGCGAATTGAAGTAGAGATGGTTGCCCGACATCATGAAGATATGCCGGTTTGAGTGCACCCGTCCGCCAAAGTTGAAAACCGGACCGGGATGCAATTCCATATCATCGTTATAAAAAATGCCGAATTGAAAGAGGGGAATTTGATGATTATAAAACGTCCGCGACAGTTGTGCTTGCGCGCCGCCCGCGTAAGTGGCTACGGAGGTCAAACGCCAGGGCGTGCGGATGGAGATGAGCCCCGAAAACGGGCCATCGTCAATCGGTTTGGGGGTTGACGGTGAATCCTGAGTGATGTCCTGCACAAAGGTGAAACCGGCAATATCCGGTTTATTATTTTTAATTCGCGTGAGGTCGGCGGCGGTTGGTCGCAGTTGCACATCGAAGATGTTATTAAAGTCTCGCGACATCAATTCCAAACTCGCCTGCGAGGCATAGAAAGATTGCGTATGCGAATAGTCATTGCCCATGACCAGCGCTTCGGTGGTGACGCGCGCGAGACTTGCGGCTACAAATATCGCCAACAGCCCCATAATCAAAACCGATGACAGGGTCGCCGTGCCGCGTTGATTTCGATAACCTGGGCTCGCCTGGATGAAGAAAATATTTTGCTTTGCGTTACTCATAAACATCTCCTCGAAAAGGGGGCGCAACCCTCAGCGCCCCGCGACGCCTGCTTTAAAATTTTTCGTAATCAAGATTGCGGGCGCTGTAAGTTGCCGTGAGCGTTGTCCTGAATGGCTGATGAGTTTTCGGGTCTAACTCCGGGCTGCGAACCGCGATACTAATTCTGACCTGACGAATATTGGTCATCTGGTCTGCGGCGGGCGCATCAATCGCGGTGCCGTCTTTCATAATGTATTGCACCTGAAAATTCTCTACGCCGAAAGCCAGGGGTTGCGCGGTCCATCCGGTGGTGCCGCCATAAACATCACGCATCAATGTGCCGGTGCCTTTTGCGCCGGTGCCGTCTTCGTCCGTGACGTAATACTTAACCAAGGTGATGCGCTGAATGCTTGCCGGCAGCACAATCTGTTTAATGGCGCTGGTGGCTCCCGGTTGATTGAGGTTGAGCGGGTCTAGGCCGCCGCTACTGAAATTCAGTTTGTCAGTGCCGGATTTGCCGGTCAAAATGCCGAGCGCGGCGGCGCTGGTCTGTCCGCCGATTAAATAAATCTCGCCCGTCTGACAAACCGTATTGGTGTAACCGCCTGATGATTGAATAGTCAACTGGGAACCGTCGCTGGCAATGCCGCTCACCGGAATGGATACGCCGTTGTTAAATGCGTCATCAATAAAAGCGATGCTGATTTGGTCTGTAGCGGTGCCGTTAACTGAACCGACATTGTCGCGCCCATAGATTGGCGTTAAAAAATCGGGCGTTGAATCGCCATCCGGGCTGCCCCCGAATAGACTCGATACTTCGTTATCGGGAACCAGCGCCCCGACATTCGGATAGCCCACGCCGGAATTGATGATATCGCGTCCCAGGGTGTTGAGCGCGATACGGGCGTTTTGCAAAGACTCGGCGCGCATATTGGTATTGAGTCGTCCGGCGCGCCCGACTTCAAGCAATCCGTAAACAGCGCCCAGAACGATGGAAAAAATCACAATGCCGACGGTCAGTTCGATGACCGAAAATCCGGATGCCGGTTGGTTGAAGGGAGGGTTAAGTTCGCTTTTGTAGGGGTAATTGGTTTGGCAATTTTTGTCGCTCATCGTTTCACCTCTAATTTTCCTCATCCGAGGTTCGATAATTCGCAATGTAACTGGTAAAGGTCTCTATGCGTTTGCGCCCGGTTATCCAGTAGTTGATGGTGACTTGGACTTCGCGCAACGAGATAGGCGCCGTCGGGCGATTGGGGTCGGGTTTATCGGTGATGGTGATGGTTCGTGTATAACCTTCAATGGGAGCGCCATCATCGCCGTTTCCGGCAATCCCATCGGGTCCCAGGGAATCATCATTGGTTCCGACAATGCCATCTTGTCCGGGGGTCGGATAAATCGGTTGCTCGCCGGTTGGAAAAATGCCTGCGGGAACCGAGGCGCTGCCGACATTGCCAATCGCATCCCAGCCCAGGGTTTCCAAATCGCGCGCCGTAAAGATGCCTTCTACGGTTGAGGTGGCAATCTGTTTTGCCGCGAGCATCTCTTGACTGACCGTCGTCATGGCAATGGCTCTGGTCATCGCCGAAACTAATCCCAGCACCCCGATGAGTAGAATCGCTATGCCGACCATCACATCTACATATGAAAATCCCGCTTCACGGTTCCTGTTCATCAATTCACCTCCCAGGTAAATTTGTTGGTGTCAAAGCGCCAGAATTTTGCCGAGGCGGTTGGTCCGTACAAGGTCACGGCGCGAATCAAATTGCCGGCCGGTTGGGTGGCGGACTGCGCCGTTCCCTGGATGGGCGAGAAGAAAAGCGTCAGGCTGACGGGCGCGGGCGACGCCGAGGCATACCCTGTCGCATTGGTCACTGAACCATCGGCAAGAAAATAGATGTCAACCGCGCCATTCAAATCGAACACCGCCGCCGGGTAGTTATACGGCGCATTGGGCGAACTGAGCAGATTGCCGTCAACGGTGGGCTGTTCGATGGTCACCTGAGTGTTGAGCACGCCGCGATTGATAATCATTTCATCGCCGCCCGGCAACGTCCCCATATCGGCCAGGCGTATGAGATGGTTTTGCCGGTCAATGGTGATGCGTTGCGCTTGCCGTTGCGCCAGGGCGCGTTGATGCGCTTCGCGGAAAAAGCTTAAAACCTTTGTCGCTTCATCATCTGCTGCATAGGCGCGTTTATTGCCGCTGAATCCAATGAGGGTCGCCGCCGTCAAGGTAATCGTTATAGCAACCACCACCATCAATTCGATGACTGAAAAACCGCGTTGCGACTTTTGGCGAATAGAGGTTGATAGATACACTTCAGGATACATCTTTCTTTTCTCCGGTTGATTGATGATGAATTCTGGTGAGGTTTTATCGGATAGGCTCCAAGGGGGTGCATGGAATGCTTCGTTCAAAGATGCCTATGCTTCACTTGTTTCCCACAATCTCAATGTCAGGTTGACCGTTCGAGATAAGTGCAAAGCAGATGCCAAGAGAAATCGAGCATTCGCAAGCCGTCTGTCGGTGACAAAATATGTAGCCGGTGACAGCAATTGTCAGCTTAAAAACATTTCTCTAGAGTCACCCGTTTGGATGAGGCGATAGGCAAATTTTTTATGCAGTGCTGTAAAGTTCGTAACCCTTTGTGAACGCCATCAAAAAATGCGCAATCGAGATAACCCGATAGCTTGAATTGTCGGGCTGAGTTGATACGAAAATCTACATTCTCGGTAGCGCGTTACCCAGGCGCTTGTTCAATCGTTGGGGTAATGGGTCAGTTTGAAAATAGGGGAATGAAATTATTTATCGTTAAGGGGAATGAAATTATTTATCGGTAAAAGAAGGGCGGTCTGTTGTCAGGGACGAGGTCATCTTCTGATGGGGCGGAAAAGACGGATGGCGCTTTATCCGCCCCAGCCGATGGCGCTTTATCCGCCTTTTCCGTCTAATC
>JBIOWC010000839.1:0-6836 GCA_044868105.1 Blastocatellia bacterium | reverse complement strand
TAAGCGGTTTGTCAAACGAAGTCGGTTAATGAAAATTTTTATGCCCATCAGGCCCGCAGTTTTTCGCGCAAAAAACCGAGCGCAATCAAGCACTGGCCGAGGTAATAGGTAACCCAGATGGCATAAGGGCTGTAAGGAATTGGCATCTTGAATTTATTAACCGCGATGAGCGAATCGGAAAGCAAAAACAAAAGAGCGCCAAAAACAATTGAGGAATGAGAAAAATCAGCCAGGATTGCCGTGATGCACATCAGTGTAATGACGCATAAATAGACGAGCGCGGGAATGCGCAGGTCGCCAAGCCCTGACCATAACCAGGCGGTCAGGGCGGCGCTGTAAATCAACAACCAAAGCACCAGCAATTGTTTTTTAGCGCTGGTTCGCAGGTGACTCGGAAAATTGCGCGTGAACAGCCAGATATAAAAAAGATGGGCGATGAGAAAAGCCATTAAGCCATAGATAAATAAATCTTCGCGATATAAACCGAGCATCACATCGCCAATGCACGAAAAGATAAAGACCAGGCTCAGAATCAATCCATCAAGCGTTTTCAATACGCGAACGGCTAAACAGGCAATCGGCGCAATGCTCAAGGCTTTGATGATGACGCTGCCGCGATAAGGCTGAAATTCCAGCGTTAAAAGATAGAGCAAACTGCTCACCGCAGACACCCACATCAACGCTTTATCGAGAGGGTTAAATTCGCGCCTTAAAGTAAGTGCTAACACAGCGCTCACCGTTTCTCCTTGTGCATAAAATTATTGAATGTCGGGCTGGGACTTGGACTTATAGCATTCGCTTTGACTTGACTCAAGCCAAGCAAGAAAACTCCGTTGTAAAACAATAAAAATGCAAATTATTCAATGACGATTCGTAAATCGCTGATGTAAGATTGCTGCACGGTGATTTGATAAAGGGGAAGGTGAAAAATGAAATTATATGTAAAACTCGGCTATTTCACATTGATCTTAGGTCTGACTTTGGTTGGCTGCACACCTCCGCAACAATCAAACAGCAACTCCGGCACAAAGGCTGAGGATTCCAAGATGAATGATAAATCGCTTGCGGCAAAAATTCGCCGCTTTGCACCTACGGAAATTACTGCTGATACGGCTAAGCTCAGCGAAACGGACCGCAAAGCTTTAGATAAAATTATCGAAGCCGCGCGCTATATGGACCCGCTTTTCTTGCGTCAGGTATGGAGCGGCAATGTCGCGCTCCAGAAACAGCTTGAAGCCGATAGCAGCGAAGCGGGTAAAGAGCGCTTACATCATTTCAAAATCAATGTGGGTCCCTGGGACAGGCTGGATAAAAACGAGCCTTTCATTGAAGGCGCGCCGAAAGAAAAGCCTCATCAAGCCGGTTATTATCCTGATGATATTAGCAAAGAAGAGTTTGAGTCTTGGGTGAAAACGCTTCCCGAAGCTGAGCAGAAAAAAGCGACCGGTTTTTTCTATACCGTGCGGCGCGGCGATGATAAAAAACTTAAGCTTGTTCCCTACAATGAAGAGTACAGAGAATTCCTTGAGCCGGCCGCCAAACTTTTGAAAGAGGCGGCGGAGTTGACCACCAACGCGACACTGAAAAACTTTTTAAATAAACGGGCTGAAGCCTTCGCCTCGAATGATTACTATGCCAGCGATGTAGCGTGGATGGATTTAGATGCGCCGATCGATGTGACCATCGGACCTTATGAAACATACGAAGACGAGCTGTTCAACTATAAAGCCGCCTTTGAGGCCTATGTCACGTTGCGTGATGACGCCGAGAGCGCCAAGCTGGCGAAGTTCAGCGGTTATCTGCAAGAGCTGGAAAATAACCTGCCGATAGACCCGAAACTGCGCAACCCCAAACTGGGTGCGGCTTCGCCGATTCGCGTTGTTGATGTGGTGTTTACTTCGGGAGAAGGAAATCGCGGCGTACAAACCGCGGCCTTCAATTTGCCGAACGATGAAAAAGTTGTGCAGGAAAAAGGTTCCAAGCGGGTGATGTTAAAAAACGTGCAGGAAGCAAAATTTCAGAAAACCTTAATTCCCATTTCAAAAGTTGTGCTTGAACCATCGCAACAAAGCGATGTCGCTTTTGACCCGTTCTTTACCCACATTCTGATGCATGAGTTATTGCATGGCATTGGCCCGCACAACATCACCGTCAACGGGAAAGCGACCACCGTCAGACAACAGCTCAAAGAAAATTACTCGGCTATTGAAGAAGCGAAAGCCGACATCTCCGGGCTCTGGGCTCTGCAATATTTAATGGACAAAAATGTCATTGACCCGAAGATGGAAAAGATGATGTACACGACTTTCCTGGCCAGTGTGTTTCGCTCAGTGAGATTTGGCATCACAGAAGCGCACGGCAAAGGTATCGCACTACAGTTTAATTATTTGCTTGACGAGGGGGGCATCAAATTCGATGAAGCCGCCGGCACCGTGAGTATCAATTTTGACAAGATCAAAGACGCGGTGCGCAAGCTGGCTGGCGAAATCATGATGTTGCAAGCAGAAGGTTCTTATGAAAAAGCCAAAGCCCTGCTTGATAAATATGCGGTTGTTCGCCCGGCCATGCAAAAAGCTTTAGATAAGTTGACGAGTGTTCCGGTTGATATTGAGCCGCAATATCCTCTGGCTGATAAATTGGGTGGCAGCCTGAAATAAATATTTTCAGAAAAAATAACTCAGCAAAGAGGCTTAAAAAGCCTCTTTTTTCTTTTCAGCAATCAGGAAGTTTGATTAACGCGACAGCTGTCGGACGCTGCGTTTCTTTGAGTGAATGCGAGACAGTAAGGTATCGAGCTCTTTCTGCAACCGCATATACTCCGCATTGGCTTGTTCCAGGGCCAGTTGTTTTTGCGTCAACCGCAGGCGGTCGCGGGATTTTGCCGTTCCTTTATTCGTGATGGCTACAGCTCTGGCAGCTTCTCGATAATCCTTTAACACTTTCTTAACGACTTCGGCTCTCTCTTTCACGCGAACCTCTAATTCGGCAGCACGCTGCTTTAATGTCTGTGGCACGGATACCTCTCCTTAATAAGTGCAGGGGCAACCTTGAAAAACAAGCCCTAGAGGGACAGGGCAAAGCGCTTCAATCAACCTATTGAAGTTTTACTTTAACTTTTCTCTTGCAAATGACTGATTGATATGATATTTTTCGTCGCGTATGAGGTAATATCCGAGCTACGGGTGGGGCCGTAGCCCGGAGGTTTTAGGTGGTGCGCGGAATTTGAGGACTATCGAGGTCGTGGGGGCTTGGATAATCCTGAATGTCAAGGGATCCGGCGCACCATTTTTATACTCTGAAAAGCCCTTTTATGTCAACAAAATAAAGTGTTACATCTGGGCTTTTTCCACACTTTTTCCACTTTTTTGAAAAACCTGTTGAAATCTTTTTCTTCAAAATAAACTTCCCTCCATACCCTAAACAGGCCAATCACACAGGTTCACTTTTGACACCCCATTAGGGCTTTGACTTCGGCCTTTGACGGTCGTAAATCCGCCTCAAGCAGCGGGGCAGCGGGCGAACCAGGTAAACCAAAGATTACAAATTCCCGCTTTTGATTCCTTACACCTGACGTGTAGAATGTTTTTTCATTTATGCGAGCTGTCATCAAATCTTTTCAAATCGGCAATCTTGAAATAGGCAAGCGTGAATTGTTTTTAATCGCCGGACCTTGCGTTGTCGAGAGCGAAACTCATGCGATGAAAATGGCGGAAGCCCTTAGCGCCATCACTCACCGTCTACAAATCCCCTATATCTTTAAAGCCTCTTACGATAAAGCCAATCGCACCTCGGCAAAATCATATCGTGGACCCGGCCTCGATGAAGGATTGCGAGTGCTGAGCAAAATTAAAACCGAATTGGGGCTGTCCGTGCTCACCGATGTTCACGAAGTTGCGCAAGTAAGAGTTGCCGCTGAGGTCGCAGATGTTTTGCAAATCCCTGCATTTTTGTCGCGGCAGACCGATTTAATTACGGAAGCGGCGCGCGCTCAGCGGGCGGTAAATATAAAAAAAGGACAGTTTCTGGCGCCGCAGGATATGAAAAATGCCATTGAAAAAGTCACCGCACAAGGGAATGAACGCGTGATGATAACCGAACGCGGCACGTCATTTGGTTATCACAATCTGGTGGTTGATTTTCGCGGGTTTCCGATTATGCGCAGTTTCGGTTATCCGGTTATCTACGATGTGACGCACAGCATTCAACGTCCCGGCGGCTTAGGAACCACTAGTGGAGGCGATGCCGAATTTATTGAATATATGGCTCGCGCCGGTGTAGGGTGTGGAGTTGATGGAATTTTTATGGAAGTGCATGACAACCCGGCAGCGGCGCTTTCAGATGGCCCCAATAATTTACCGCTTGAAAGATTGGAGCCGCTTCTTACCAAACTCAAAGCGATTCACGAACTCGTGCGTGATGAAATCTAAATGCAATAAAGGTTTTTAGTTTCATGAGAAAATTTTTATTCTCTCTTTTATTCACGTTGTTCTGTGTTATCACCACTGCGGCGCAAGACACAGAGATTGACCGTTACAATATCAATGTTCGCGTTGATACGGCGGCCAGCGCAATGGATATTCGCGCCACGCTGACCATCGTAAACCTCAGTGAAGCGCCGAAATCGAGAATCTTTTTACGGCTGACGAAATCTGCAAAAGTTACAGCCGTTTCGGTAGGTGGCGCGCCCGCTCAATTTGACGTGCAAGACGATCGCCGTACGACGGCGCTTAATCAATTAATCATCTCACCGCCCAGCGCCATCGCAGGCGGCGCACAAGCAAATGTTGATGTCACCTATCGCATAGAGGCTCTGGAATCAAGCGGGCTCATTACCATCTCGGCAAGTGAAGTTTTAGTTTCGCCAGATAGCGTTTGGGTGCCGGCGCCTTCAACGGGATTCACCACGACGGGGATAAACACTGCGCCGTTTACTTTGACGGCTTCAGCCAGCAATCTGCGCCTGGCTTCAGCTGGCACAGCTAAAGGCGATGCGGCGAATCAAACCTTCGAACAGAGCTTAAATTCCGCTCCCTTCTTCGTTGCCGGAACGTTTGACCAACCCCTGGTTACGGAACAAAGCGGAATCAAAATCGAAATATACGCGCAAACCGGATTACAATCCGCTGATGGAAAATCAAACGCCAAAGAGAGTCTGCAAAAACTCGGCGCAGAAGCAGGCCGCATCATTGATTTTTTGAGCAAAACTTTTGGCGCCTTGCCTGCCGGTTCGACCTTTCGAATCATCTCTTCGTGGCGCGCCAATAATCTTGCCGTACCGGGCGCCTTGGTGTTGAGCGAGCAGACGCTGCGGCGCGAAACCTTGAGCGCCAATACCATTGAAACCTTAGCTGATGCAATCGCACGAATGTGGATAGATGGTCGCGCGCGCGTGCGCGGGCAAGAATCCCGCACCGCTCAAGCTGACCGTCCAGGGCAATTGGCGCTCAGTTATATTTTATTGCGTGATTCGTTGCCGAGATATTTGGCGGCGCTTTACATTGAAAATGCTTATGGCAAAGACGCCGGGCGTGAAGCCTTCAATCGCATGCGCTGGGTTTACACCCCCGTCGCTCAAGCCCGCCGCGATGCGGAATTGGATTTTCAAACGCTGGCGATTCCCACCTATGCCGCCGCCGCTTTCGGCAAAGCCCCGCTGGTCTTACGGCTCTTTGCCGAAACCCTTGGGCGCGATAAATTCATCGCCCTGTTGCGTTCACTTTTTGATGGGAATCAAACCAAGGTTGTAACCCTCAACACATTGCGTCAAGCGCTAGTTAAAGACGGCGGCGCGGAAATCGAGAAGTTATATCAACAGTGGGTTGATACCATCATTGAGCCAGATTTGGTTATCGGCGTGCCGCAAGCTTCCGATAAGCCCAACACGCAGCAAGTCAATATTCGCAATCTCGGAACTGGCGATGTTAAGGTCAAAGTCATCGCAACGACGGTTTCGGGGAAAGAGCTGTCAGCAACCGTACTGGTTCCTTCCGAAAATATCACCTCATTTGATTTGCCGACTGCGGAAAAAATTAATTCAATCGAAGTGGACCCGGATAAGCTCATCATTCAATCGCACTACGATAACGACGCAAAACCCGCGCAAGGCTGGGGGCAGACGCTTTTCAATGAGGGCATCGCGGCATTCAATAAAAATGATTTTGCGACCGCTGAAGCGAAATTCAAAGATGGAGTGAAAGTGAACCCGCAAAACGCCACGATTCACGCCTGGCTGGCGCGAACGCTTGCCGCACAAAATAAAAACGATGAGGCGGCGCGCGCGGCGAATGCGGCTTTGGCCATCATTCCGACAACCACTTCTGCCCAAGCTTGGGCGCACATCACACTGGGTCAAGTGGCGCTGGCACGCAATCAGAATTCAGAGGCGATCACCCAGCTGCGCCGCGCAGTTGCAGAAGCCGAAGAGACGCCCGCGCAATATGCGGCGCGGGAACTTGCAGCCAAAGCCGAACGCGCCGCCACCCCGAACACGCAAGCCGACGAAGCCATTCGCGCTTTCATTACCAAGTTTGACTCGCTGATTAAGCAACCCTCATCCGATACCCTTTACACCATCGCGATGAAGAGTAACTTGAAACGCTTTGTGCAAGGTTTGGTCGTCAGCCAACCCACGGTCTGGACCACCGAAGTTTTGCGCGCTGACCAAATTGATGCGAACCGTTTAGCCGTGGACGTAAAAATTTCTGCCAAGGTCGGAGGGCGCGATCAATCGGGTACGGCGGTTTTTATTCTCAATAAAGTTTCAACCAATTGGATGCTCGAAGAAGTTAAACTTTTAAATGTGAAGTAAAGAAGTATTCATCGAAAAAGTAAAGCTA
>JBIOWC010000838.1:0-14146 GCA_044868105.1 Blastocatellia bacterium | reverse complement strand
CGAATCCGCCGTAGTTTGGGATTGGAGATCGAGGATGGTGTTGTTGTCTTGGATAAGGGGGAGACTACAGCCAAGCTTTCGGGTTGGCAGGTTTCCCCCACGAAAACATAAGTCCAGAGGGGTCACCTGGTGTGGGTGTCTCAGCCTTCTTTTGCTTACTGTCTTGCCGATGAGCGCTTTTCCACAATCAACAGGTACGGCGCCAGTTTCGACCACCGATCATTTGTTTTCCGAACTTCTTTCAGTCAAAACCGAAGAGCAGGTGAAGGCGACGGAATTAATAAGGGATCATAAGAATCTGATTACCCCCTTTCTATGGATCAGACTGCTAAACGAAGCCGCCAAAATCTCTGGTGCCGGCAATGCCGCGAGATCACTGTTTGTTTTGGGGCTGGCAAAAGACGCAGCCGAACTGCTTGATAACAAAAAATACTTAGCGCACACCTTCTACAGAATAGGGATTGCTCACTTTGCCCGGAATGAATATAAGGCTGCCTTAGACGCCTACCTCTTAAGCAAGAAAACCCTAGAGGAAATTAACTCCCCTAGAGACCTCATAGCTGTCTTGAGTGAGTTAGGAAACCTGCATACTTTCACAGAGAATTACGAGAAAGCCGAAGAGTATTCAGAGCATTGTCTGGCACTGGCTGACTCATTAAAAAATAGCAAGGAACCGATAGGACTCTTGCCCGAGCGCTACGGCGTTGCCACCGCCTGGTCCAACCTGGGCCAGATAAGTATCTGGAAAGGTGATTATGTCAACGCCGTGACAAATTTCCAAAAATCACTGGCGACTTGGGAAGACCTCAATCGAGGAGGCTCACTGTATAAAGCTCATATCGCCAATACCTTGATCTACCTGGGTATTGCATTCCAATTGATGGGCGATTATGTGCAGAGTCTCAACTATTTGTACAAGGCGTCGGAAATTGCTAAGACGTTGGCAGACAAAGATAAATTGGCCACCGTCTTTGCCAATACCGGGGTCTTATACATGGAGCAGCGCGACTACTCAAAAGCTGCTGAATTTTTTAATCAAAGCCTGAATATATTCAGCGAAGTAAATAACAAGCGAGAAGTTGCCAGAACCCTGATGAATATCGGAGTGATCAATCAACGAGTGCGGAATTACGAATCAGCCTTAAACAAATTTCAAGATGCGCTGAAGAAGGCAGAGGAAGTCGCAGCCTCTGATATCGCCGTTGCTGCGCAGGAGGGCTTAGGGACCGTTTATTACGAGCAGGGTAACTACCATGCGGCACTGGAATGGTTGGATAAAGCCTGGTCAATGGCGCAAACCATCAGCGATAAGATTCGCATGACGGAACTGCTCTGGCGCAAAGGGCAAGTGTTTTATGCGCAGGGGGAGTACGGTAAATCCAGCGAAGTTGCGAACCGCGCGGCTGCGCTTGCGACTCAGCTTCGTCTGCCCTTGATGACTTATCTGGCTCTGACACTCAAGGGAAAAGCTTGTCAGGCACAGAAGGCAACTGGGCTTGCATCTGAGGCTTTCAGACAGGCGATCGAAACGGTCGAGCAGATGCGCGCGCAAGTCGCCGGCGGGGAGAAAGAACAGCAGCTCTTTTTTGAAGACAAGCTTTCTCCATATCATGAGACGATCTCACTGCTCATGCAGCAAAATAGTACGGAAGAAGCGCTCAAATATGCTGAGCGAGCCAAGGGGCGTGTGCTACTAGATGTGCTTCGCAATGGGCGGACGAATCTCAACAAGTCTTTAAGTCAAAAAGAGCATTCAGAGGAGCGCCGACTATATGGCGAAATGGTTTCTCTGAATACGCAAGTTCGCGCCGAAAGAATGCGTCAGCAAACAGACAACGCCCGGATCGAAGAACTGGAAGCTCGCCTACAGAAGGTACGCAATACTTACGAAACCTTCCAAACCTCGCTCTATGCAGCCCATCCGGAGTTGAAGGTTAGCCGCGGCTTGTTCCCCACGTTTGAGATAGAGACTGCTGCCGTACTGATACCAGATTCGCGCACCGCAATCCTGGAGTACGTTGTAACCGATGAACAAACCATCCTGTTCGTCTTGACCAGAGGCTCAAGCGCCAAACGAAGAGTGGCAGTGAAAGCCTATTCAACAAAAATCAAGAGAAGCGAGCTTTCTAAGCTGGTAGAGGATTTCCGAAAGCTGTTGGCGGTCAACCATCCAGGTTTCCGTCAGTCAGGGCAGCGGCTCTACGACCTGCTTGTCAAACCTGCTCAACAAGAATTACAAGGAAAGGCCACCGTCTGCATTGTTCCTGATGGGCTGCTTTGGGATCTGCCTTTCCAGGCGCTACAAAACGATGCCGACAAATTTCTTCTGGAACTTCATGCGATCTACTATGCACCCTCGCTTCAGGTACTGGATGAAATGAGAAAGCGGGCAGCCAATCTGCGGTCATCGTTGGTGAGTAAGAGCAGTGGCAATGGTGACGCTTCTCTGGCGGGAGGGAAAGGAACACTGCAGCTCTACGCCATTGGCAATCCTGCAATCAATGGCGAAGTACTGGGACGCGCGCAGCCGGTCAGAAACACCCCGTTTGTCTCGCTGCCCGAAACCGAAAAAGAAGTGGAGGCTATCGGCTCCGAAGTCTATGGGCCAAAAGTGAGCAGCATCCATATTGGGACAGCTGCGCGAGAAGATACGGTTAAGGCCGAGATGGGTCAGTATCGAGTCATCCACTTTGCGACTCATGGAGTGTTGGATGATCGCAGCCCGCTCTATTCTTACTTATTGCTCGCGCCAGGTAAAAACGCAAACGAAGATGGATTACTTGAAGCCTGGGAGTTGATGGAGATGGAACTCAAGGCTGAAATGGTTGTCCTCTCAGCATGCGATACGGCAAGAGGCTATGCGAGCAACGGAGAAGGAATGATCGGCATGACCTGGGCGCTTTTCGTAGCCGGGGTGCCAACAACTGTTGCCAGTCAGTGGAAAGTGCCATCAGAAACGACGACGAAGTTAATGGTCGCGTTTCACAAGAATGCGAGACAGATGTCGAAAGCCGAGGCCTGGCGTCAGGCAACTCTGGAGATGATGAAAGACCCGCGTTATCGCATGAAACCATTCTACTGGGCCAGCTTTGTTGTAGTAGGGGACGGCGGTATGTAAGCTTATGACTCGCGCCACGACTTGATCGTTCGGAGCAATTTCTTTGCAATCTCATCGGCGGGGTGAAGATTAAGATGCATTTGTAACTCCCGCTCTGCTTGGTCTAGCAAACCTGCTTGTGCATAAAGCACTCCACGCATAGCCGCTGAATTTATATGCACGATCCTGCGATTGAGTTTATCCAATGCTGGCTTTTCAATGATTTTGAATTCTGCTCTTGCCGGTAAGGTCGGGGCAAGAATCTCTTTGCCATCTTTTTGCGCCGTGACTACCCAGGTATAAACCACGCCCCGCTCAAGATGGCTCGGCATCGTCCAATGAAGCTCCGTGAGCGGTTCGCTGGTTCTAATCAAATTGAGATTAGCGTCGTAAACGGAAACGGTATAGCTGGCAGCTCCAGTTAAGCTAGTCCAGCGAAAAGTAGGCTGATCCTCACCTATCACTGTGCTGTAGGGTCCAATGATGTTGAAAGATTCAATCTTGTTGTCATCGCCGCGAAGCACAACCGATGATCTATCAAACCTCTCTATGATAGGTGGCATGACGAGGTCCTGAGCGATTAAAGTTGTCTCTGTTTCCTGCCGATCATTCGCCACCTTCTTCTTGTTAAGTAAAAGGGAATTATCCGGAGGGGGAAGATTTGATTCTCTGGCCTTAGGCATCGAATCGAGTCCCTCATCAGATTTGGAGGCCATAGCCGTTGAGCTTGGTTCTGCATGTCCTGACGTATCCGAAGGTGTAGGTGACTGTAATTGACCGTCCTTCTGTGACTGTTCAGATACAGTTGCTTTTTGCCCTTGCTGGCTCGTATTCAGTACGAACCATAATACTGCTGCTGAACTCAAAAGCAGCAGTACCAAGGCAGCAACTCCTGCTAAGCGCAATGGGTTCCAGGAAATAGGTAGGCGGAAGTCGGGGTAATACCTATTCCAAAAACCAGGCTGTTTGATCGGAGAATGTCTTTTCGAGAGGTAGTATTCGAGTTTGTCGGCGAATTCTAAATAGTTTTCTACCTCCTCTCTACACCAGGCACAGTCTTGCAAATGTAGTTTGGCATAGTCCCGATCAAGTGAGTTCATTCTATCTGCTACGTAGTCTTTCAGTTCTTCTCCTTGAAGATGCCATCCTTTTAAGCCGGCCAGGTCATCCAGATCAATTTCTATCGGAAACCTACGCTGGGTTTGAAAGATGGTTAAGAACTGCTGGTAGCATGTCCCACAACTATAAAGATGTTCATTTACGCGAGCCAACTCAGGGCGCGACAAACTGCGCTCTACATAATTCGTTATCTGCACAGGCGATAGATGTGTAGTCATAAACGGATAGGATGGTCCAATGCGAAAAACCACCCTATTTATAAAAGACGGTGAAGGGTGACGAATCTTCCTTGCAGACTTGAATATTTACTGGCGGCCGAGAGAAGTTTTTTCAGGCGTTTGCCTGCCTGACAACGCAATTTGTAAACCCGTTCGATCTTGATCTTCAGTTCTTTGGCTATGCTTTCGTTATCGAGGGGAAGTTTTCTTAGCCAAAGATCTTGAAATTGCTCTGTCGAGATACCGAGTAAACGGACGATCTGTGATTCCGTCACAATCTTAGACGCCAGGAATAGTGTAATCAGGTCTTCCCCGTTGGTGTCTCGCGCATACAATATATAGACCTTGAATTCCTCATAGGGTAACTGACAGAGCGCCTCCCAATACAGTTTTAGCGGTTCGCGCATCTCTAACACTTCATCAATCCGGAGTTTTGAATCAGACAGGTTTTGCGCGAAATGATCTTCATCATTGTCGAATGAAATGGCTGTTAGATCCCTAATGCCCCTGAGGTCAGCGATGACACTTACGACATCATCCACAGAAATTGATTCTCCAACCTGATTGAAGATTGCTGCGATCAGATCGTCGAGTTCCATTCGTTGTATGTCTGTATCCGGAGCCAACGCTTCAATGATCGTGTCAGGGCTCTCATAAAATTGCTGAAGCCAATCCGCTGCTCTAGCCGTAACTTTTCTACCTTGCCAACAAGCAAATCCGCAAATCCAATCGCTCCTGTCGGTTTCGACGATGGTTTTCCAGCTTGCGAAGTCTGGATGAGCATTGAGCAAGTCACGTACTTGTTTATACAACCGGGTGCGCGCCGGGTACATCTGACGCAAAAAGTCATTGCAGGCATTATGAGCGATGACCGCAATATAGCTGCGAAAGTCCTTGCAGTGCCGAGTCGTAGGGTTGGCCTTCAATTCTTCCAGATATCTCACCAATCTCATTTTGACTTCACTGTAGAGATCCTCGAAATCCGGGTGATGCTCGTAGTTATTAAAATAAGAATGCAGACGGGCCATGATGATGTTCTTGATCCGCGGCTCTGCATGCTCGATCAAGAGAACAGCCAGTTGTCGCTCAGCTTCTGCAACATCTTTGGCCATCAAAAACGGTCGCAAAACGGAGTCAGTAGGGGGTCTGCGAAATTGCATAAACATCCATCAAGAGCAAGAAAGTGGAGTGGATTGAATTGAATTAACCATCCCCATTTGCTCGAAACAAACAACTCCCAATCAGTGTCAGTGATCGCCAAGCACGACTGAAAAGTTCTACAGGCGCGCGCCTAAAAAATCAGAGATCAGTTCTTGGGAAAACACAATGTCAATGGTGGGGCGGTTTGAGCGGCTCTGCTCCAAAACAGGTCAGAGATACTCCATCTTGAGACGCTGGAGATGACAACATTGAAGCGATGATCGCTTCGTGAGGAGTGAGGTCCCTAATTCTCGTAGCAGAAAAAATACCTGAAGCAATCTATTTGCGCAACTGGGGAATTGCTTCTTAAAAGGAAGAGGTGACCAGTCTTTATATAGAGGCAGAAAACGCAACTGCCACCGTCTTATAAAGAAAGAGGCTGATTCTACGAAGAGGGGATAACTTGAATTATTATTGCCAAAGAAGTGGGTCCGTCTTGGGATTGAGGATGAGACTTTTTGATTCACTCTATTGGCTGGGGTGAAGTTAGTAAAGATTCATGCAGGCAGAGCGGAACTATACGATTGAAGTATAGGGATGCGCACAAGGAGTATCGTTTGAAGCTCGATTACTCGAAATCATTCTCGGAGATCTCTGTAATGGTACAAAGTAAAAGCGTGCTACAGACAGACAAACAATGCCATTCAGTTTCTATAAGTCCGCTTGTAAAGCTGGCGCGATGCATGACCACTGAGGAAACTCTTGAGCATTTGGCGCAGATCGTGACGAACACAGGTATAACTCTTCTAGGCATCCGACTGGTGCGCGCTGGCTTGGGTCGAGAATGGAAAGCGCAAAGCCTCTCTACTTCAAGCACAGACGTACATGAGCTCGAAGCTCATGTTGAAGGCGGGCAAACACGCCTAGTGTTGCTGTTTTCAGGAACTATGGGTCCGGATGCCCTTTGTGAGATTGAGGGCGCAGCCAATATGGCTGCCCAACGGATCGAACTTTGCGAAAGGAGACTATGGATGAGTGAAAAGGCGAAGGTAAAGCAATCAACTCCCGAGATAGATGGCTTGATTGGCAGTTCCGGGCCGATGCAGACGTTAAAACGATCAATCAAGGTAGCCGCCGAGTTCAATTCAACAACGCTCATCATTGGCGAATCAGGGACTGGCAAAGAGCTTGCCGCGCGCGCCATTCATCATCTTGGTTCACGAGCCGACAAACCATTCATTGCGGTCAACTGTGGTGCCTTCACGGAGGCGTTACTTGAATCCGAGCTTTTTGGCTATGTGAAGGGAGCCTTCACCGGTGCGCTCACGAATCACAAAGGGCTATTTGAAGCTGCGCACCGAGGTACGATCTTTCTCGACGAGATCGGTGAGATGCCCCGACCGATGCAAGTAAAATTGTTGCGTGTTCTGCAAGAGCGAAAGGTCCGGCCGATTGGTGCGCATGGTGAAATCGAAGTTGATGTGCGCATCATCGCTGCAACTAACCGAGACCTCCAGCGTGAGGTGGAGGAAGGGCGTTTTCGTGAGGACCTGTATTACCGGCTGCATGTACTGGTCATCCGTATGCCGCCCTTAAAGGAACGCCGCAAAGACATTGCTGCGCTCATTCAACACTTTCTCAAAACCACGCAACAGAAGTTGAAGCGTAGTTCTCCAATTGAGATTGAAGAAAGAGCACTACAGGCATTATGTGTGTATCACTGGCCGGGTAATGTTCGCGAGTTGGAGAATATGCTGGAACGATTAGCTACGGGGACGGAAGATGGCCGAGTCATCACAGTGGAGCAAGTGAGCCGCGAAATCCGTCCTAAGCGGTTGGCCGCGACGGCTAAGGATGAGATCGAATATATCGGGATATTGCGCGCCGGCGAACCTCTCGAAGATCATCTCAATCAGCAGCAACTAAAGATCTATGAACTGGTGCGAGAGCATGTTGGAGGGAATCACTCACAAGCAGCACGTTGGCTGGGGATGGAACGTACAGCACTCTACCACCGATTGGAACGCGCGCGGCAGCGAACAGGTGATTAACCCATGTGATCTGGAGATGAGCGACTCGCTGAGTTTAATGCTCCCGCCGATTCTCCTCCGTTACAATTGTCCCACGACAGCCCGCCCGCACAACTCTTCCGTTACAGCCACAGAGTGCTCCACCGTCGGTTCCGCTTCTATGGGTGTGCATGACAGGCGCCCAGTCGTGTGCCCTTTCCTACTATGAGGGGAACACCCATTTCAAAACCACCAAGCTGAGAGGCCTTTGTACGTGACCGGCCAAGTCCTTCATAAATACCCTTCACTTTATTAGATCAAAGACGCGCTTGACAAATATACACGCACAAGTGTATTTCGTTAATGATCAAGTAAGATTATGACTGACAAAAAAATGAATGAAGAAGTGACGACTCCTGAAGCTGCCCAGTACCTCGGAGTCACGCCTCCTCACATCAGGTTGCTGTACTACAAGGGCGTTCTGAGAGGCGAGAAGCGAGGACGCGACTTGTGGATCACTAAAGAATCGCTCGAAGAGTATAAGAAAAATCGGCGACCTGCAGGCCGGCCTGAAGGAACAGTCTTGGACGAGCCATCGAAAAACAAACGGGGGGAGCGAGAGCGCGAATATCAACGTGAGTACAAGCGCAAACTGCGAAAGGGTCAGCAGCAAGGGCAGAGTAAAGGAAAGACGGCGGGCGTAGCGGGTAAGAGAAGGGGCAGCCGTAAGAAGAGCTAAGTCATCCAGGCTTATTTTCTGTGTCACCAGAAGCCATAACCCAAATGGCACACAATTGTGCGATTCATAGACATCCTTTGGGCGATTATCCCTGGACGATAAGGATTGTAGGGGCACAGCGCGCTGTGCTCTTGTCATCAAGGGATAATCCCTAAGTCAATACACCAATTTTCGCAAGTTGCCTATCACTGAACCACCGATGGCGCGCGCGTCACAAAGTCGAACAGCTTAGCCCATTCCGGCGTAATCGAAATCTTCGCCATCTGCCGATAGCGTTGGCGTACCTGCGCTTCGAACGCCTGCCACTGATCCGCCGAAATCAGCTTTTTAGAGGCTTCCAGATATTCCGCAGGCACACCATCCACGATCTCGATGCTGGCCGTCCCACGTACCATCAAGACATTCGGTGGAAAGGTGACGGTATCAATCGTCAGCGCGACTTTGGGCTGGGCGCTCAGCGCGCGCACCTTTGGCGCTTTGGGGGAAGTTGCCATGATGAACTGCGTGCCGTTCCAGTGAAAGCCAATCGGGATGACGCGCGGAAATCCATCGCGTCCGGTATAGGCCAGCCGTGCCGGGATAGGCGAGTGCAGGAGTTCCTGCGCCAGCGGGTCGTTCAGGGTTTCGCGAACTTCTTGTTGTTCCATATGCGTTTACACTCCGAATCTACTTCCCTTTATTATGGGGGATTATCCCTTAACGACAAGGGCACAGCGCGCTCTGATCCTACAATACTTGTCGTGCAGGGATAATCGCCATCCTTTGCAACATTATATCCACCAGTTGTTACTGACGCAGCGATGAGATGGGATATAGATATATTATACCAAATCAGTGCTAGATATTATCTACAACTTCTTCACTGCCATAGTAATCATGCATTAGAGTTGTAATAATGGGCTTCACTGCCAATTCTTCTACAGCTTCAATCTTTTTCCAAATCTTTTCTACTTCCTCCATATTTAAAACATCTGTGGTAAGTTCTTTTAGGATTAGCCCTCCTCGGAGATCATCATGGAAACCTGAAACATTACTAAGCGGAAGGTATCCAAAGTAAAGGTTTCTTTCTATGACTATTCTTGCGGTAACGATAGTGCAACCTTTCTTCTGTAAATTCGCTCCTCACCGAGAATGGGTTCATGTCACTGGCAAATAGCGTGGCGCACTCTGCCAGTCTTCATCGATCTCCATTAATACAGCCGTCGTCAAACGCTCCAACGAAGCGGCATTTGGAAATATACTCACCACTCGCGTCCGCCTTTTTAACTCTCGGTTGATCCGTTCATTCAGATTCGTCGTCCGCAAACGCAACTGCATTTCTTTAGGAAAGGCAAACACGGTTAAGCCTTCTACCACATTGGTCTCCAGCCAAGCCGATAACCTTGGGGCGCTGGTCTCATATTTCCTGCTCATCGCTTTCAACAAACGCTCAGCTTCTTCCCTCGTCGGCGCATTGAAGACCGATCGCAAATCTCCTGCCACCTCTTTGCGTTGCTCCACTCGCACCACATACTGCGAGGCATTCTGCTGCAAGTGAAATTGACAACGCTGCCAACTGACACTCGGAAAAACGGCTTGTCTGGCAGCTCTGAGTCCGGCGTGGTCATCGCTGCTGATCAACTTCACCCCCGACAGGCCGCGCTCGACCAGGCCCTGCAAAAAGGTGCGCCAATGGACCTCGGCCTCTGAGCGCTCGACACTGAGGCCGAGGATGTGACGATGCCCTTTCGAATCAATGCCAATGGCAGTCAAAGTCGCCTGATCAACCACGATGCCGCCTTCTCGCACTTTCTCATAGCGCGCATCCATCTGCACAAAGGGCATCTGAGCCAAGCGACGCTCGCGCCATTGTTTGAAGATCTCATCGAGTTCAGCCGTGGCCCTTGAAACCTGGCTACTAGTGACCTCAAAACCACAGAGTTGCTCGGTGATGGCCGCGACTTTGCGAGTCGAAACGCCCTGCACATACATCTCAGCCAGGGCCAGTTTCAAAGCTCGTTCTGAGCGTGTGCCGCGTTCAAGAGCTGATGGGTAGAACTGTGAAGAGCGCACTTGAGGAACTCGCAGATCAAGCTCACCGACTCTGGTTTGCAGGCGTTTGGCTTTGAAGCCATTGGCATAGTCGCGCCGCTCCGTGGTGCGCTCGTAGGGCTCGGCGCCCAAGAAGCGTTGTCGTTCAAGGAGCATGGCGGCATTCAAGAGAATGCGGAAAGCCTCGCGCAAGGAATCGCTGCCCGATTGATTGAGCAATTCCAAGACTTCTTCGATTGCAGTATGCTGTTTAGGTTGAGCCACTGGGGAAATCCTCCTTCGGGAATGTCATAGTCCCCGTGAGGATAGCCCCGTGGCTGATTACCTGACCACTGGCTCAATGAATTTACAGAAACAATGATGCGCTACTGCGGTAACTACTACTTTGAGGAATAAATCACCAAATTTCATCCTAGTTGGTTGGCCTATAAAATCTATGCGTTCATACTCCCCAGGTTCGTTAGGTAGCTCTCCTTCATTCCATTTCTTTTCGATTAGTGGTTTGAATTTTCCCAGGCATTCGTTTTTCTCATCATAGACTTCAAACTGAAAAGGATCTCCGGCAGGATATATAGATCGAGGTGGCCCCCAAAAGCTCAACTGTGAAGTTTTAATGCGTCTAATGTCATGACCTTCCCCCAATTTCTGGAGAATTTACAAGGTTAAAAATCGGCCTTCTGACCTTCCCCCAATTTCTGGAGAATTTACAAGGTTAAAAATCGGCCTTCACGACCACCTCGGTCTTGTTGCCATTTCTTTACAAATGCCGCGGGCGTTTCATTGCCCAAAGCACTGTGTGGTCGATACTCATTGTATTCGACTCGCCATTTCTCGATCTCACATCTTGCCTCTTCTATACTCGCAAACCAGGATTGATTCAAGCACTCTTGACGCAGCTTGCCATTGAAGCTCTCGATATAGCCGTTATCCGTGGGTTTTCCGGGGCGACTGAATTCCAATTTGATTCCTCTACGATAGGCCCATTCATCTACTACCTTAGAGGAAAATTCTGTGCCGTTGTCTACACGAATCGATTTGGGCAGACCGAAGCTTGTCGCTAAGCGTTCTAAAACCTCGACGACTCGCTTACCGGTCAGCGACTGATCGACCTCGACAGCCGGGCTAACCCGGCTAAAGTTATCGACTATCGTTAAGAGCCGAAATTTCCGGCCGTCGAGCAGGGTATCGTGCATAAAATCCATCGACCAGGTCTGCAAGGCTGCCGTCGCTTGCGGTCTGGGAACCCGTACAGCACTGGCTCGTTTCTTCTTGCTTTTGAGCCGTAAAGACAGGCCTTCGAGCTTGTAGAGGCGATAGACTCGTTTGTGATTGACCTGCCATCCTTCGCGTCGAAGTAGGACGTGAAGCCTGCGATAGCCGTATCTGACGCGCACGCCAGCCAGGTCGCGCAGGCGTATGCGTAAAGCCGATTGATCGCGGGCACTGCTCTTGTAGTAGAAGCTGGAGTTGCCAATCTGGACGAGTTTACAGCTTCTGCGGATGCTGACCTTGAAAGCCGCCACAATGGTGTTTGCCAGGCGGCGTTTTTGTTGCGGCTTCAGAGCTTTTTTGCCAGCACCTCTTGAAGGATGTGTTTATCCAAAGAAAGGTCGGCGACCAGTTGTTTAAGCTTAAGGTTTTCTTCCTCGAGTTGTCGAAGTTTGCGCAGTTCGGGGATGCCCATGCCACCAAACCTCTTTTTCCAGCGATAGAAAGTCTGTTCAGTGACACCGAGTTTGCGGCAGACTTCGAGCACCGGAGTGCCGGCCTCGGCTTCACGAAGTGCGTAGGTGATTTGTGCTTCAGTAAACTTGGATTTTTTCATCGGAATCTCCTGTTTAAGAGGTGTCCGATTTTAGCAGATTCCTAACATTTTGGGACTCCAGTTTTTCGGGGAAAGGTCAGTCACATAAGAATGGAATGGCTACTTCTGCTTTCCAATCATGATCGCCACAATCAATAAGCCTCAAAAGATCTAGACCTGCTTTCGCTCCCCTAGTTAGGGCTGTGGAAGTGAACCCATTTGCAGAGACTATCACGCCTTTGTTTGCACCTACATCTTGAATCAAACCAATAACTTCTTCAACTCCTTTTACATCAACAGGTTCAGCTAAGTCCTTACAGTCTATAGCTATGAGCATATCGTATTGTCCAATTTTCTGACGTATGGATATATCAATCTGCCTCGTTACCCCTGTAAGAACTCCTTCGATCTTATCGTTCACTGTGACGGTCGCGGCTTCAGAGCAAAAGTCTTTTTGTACCTTTGCTACAAGCTCTTCAAATCTTTTCCACTTAGGTACATTCATTACTAACCGGGGTATATCCTAGAGGGACATTCTAAAATCTGCTATCGCTTTTCTGATAATCTCTTCTGGTTTCCCACCGTCGGATTTTATCCTTATCATTTCTATAATATCGGCATCAGACAAAACAACAATCATCTTATTGCCACCAATCCACTGTTCACGAATAGCATGTAAAGCGGACTGCCCAGCACCTTGTCTGCAAACTAAAACTCCAAAGAGACCACAACCATACGATTTCAAATAATGAGCAATATCTAATACAGGCTTCTTATTTAGTGAATCCACATAATTTTTTGCATCCGCAACGATATAATGAGCGGCATATGTGTTTCTAAGTTGGCTCCAAAACACGTCGTTCGCTGAATTCTCAAAAATCATATCTCTCCTGTTGCGTGAATCGGTATCAGAAAATTCAAGACGTGGCGGTTCGAGAGGGGGGCAGAAAACATACTCTAATATGTCTGCTGTTAAACGCTGATACTCGCTCCAATTCCTTTTACCGGCAGTTAAAGTATTAAGAGATTCTATAAGAGAGTCAGCTTTTGTATCTTTATTATTACTTACAACAGGAATAGTGACTAAACCACTGAAGTAGGTATCCGCAACATCTTGTGGTGTCATTCCTGCCAGCGTCAAACCATCCCATACTTCAAGTCCTGAGTTACTTGCTCTATCACGAGCTGAAGTAGTGAGGTTTCCAGAAGTTACTAAAACAAAATTAATGTTAGGGTCTTCAGCTAAAATACTCAGTTTCTTACCGATCACTGCGTCAATAACATCAAGCGTAATGAGTTTTCGAGGTTTTATTTCAAATGCCCACTTCCGGGTACTTGGCGATATAGGATTTGCTTCAACAGCATAAATATCTACTTGACGAGGACCAATCCGAGCATTTGGAATCATATCGGAAAAACGACCTGTTTTACTCAAAATATCAGATACAAATCGCTCAAAGATGTCTGGTCTCAATGAAGCCAAACTCTCAAGATATTTTGCTAATAGTAGCTCTTCGTTTGGTTGTTCCATATCATTCTCGATTTATAGAACTTTGAATTATACAAACTTAGAAAACGACTCTTGGTAAATATTTCGTAAACGGTTTATATCAGTTTCGTCGGTTATCTCTAAATAATAGCCAGAGTCTGTTAGTGGTACGGTTAATCTCGCTTGACACATAGTGCCCTGGTTGTAGGATTCAATCAGGCATAAATGAGCATTGGTATCATCTACAGCTTCACAGCGATAACGAAGTTGAAGAACTGGCTGCTCGTAGAATAATGACGGTTGAAAAGTCGTATCAAAGGCCAAAGGCAACGTCCTAGGATCTATGAGGATTGATTCATTTGTGAGGAAATCTTTGAAGTCATATTTTGAACCAAAATCCGGGAGGCTCGTTGGGTCCACAACAACTTGCTTTATGACACTTGCTTTATCCGTCCAGTAAAAGAAAACAAAATGAGTAACGGGAATTACATCAGTACTGC
>JBIOWC010000837.1:0-3323 GCA_044868105.1 Blastocatellia bacterium | reverse complement strand
TCAATGACGCAAGGCGGCGGCCCATACAGGTGTTAAAAACAATAAAATTCTGAGGAGAAATTTTAATGAATAAAAAAGCCTTGCTGGTAATCATCCTGGTTGGTCTGTTGATTTCAGCTTGTGGAGTCAATTCGGTGACCCCACAACAGCTTGAACAGGTGAAAGTCGGCGATGTGTTGGTTTATCGTTTTCAAAAAGACGGAAAATCGTGGTTTTATGCCGATAAAATCACCCGCATCGAAGGCGATACGATTTTCTTCAACCCGAGTAAAAAAGAGGGCACCGCCGGCAACGATGAGCGCTTGAAAGAGTTTGCCACCGACAAGGAGTCGTCCATTGCAAAAGCCGAGCTCTTAAAGTACGCAACCGAACAAGGGGCTGACAAAAAAGTGATTATCTGGATCAAGTGAATAAGGAACCATTCAATTTTTTCAGTTAAAAAATTCCGCGCTTGCCATAGACAGGTTGTAAACGCCTGCAAGCAGCTATCTCGAAGGCGCCATCAAAGGCTCCTTGTTGTTGAACATTTTAAACCTGAGGGCATTGCGGTTCAGGCTCAAGATGCCAGGACAACCCCGAAACCAGGCGGCTGTGAAAACCGAGTCGCTCACAAAATCTTCCTATAATACTCCCACTGTTGCCCGAGCTTCGCCATGAATGAGATGAAGCGGGCATCTTGTCGAAGGCTATCCAAATTGGCATCCCGCTCAAACAATGGGTAACACGGAAACCCTTCTTCGGCCGCGACCTGCAACCACTTGATGGCCTGCTCTTTATTTTTCAGGAGCGCATAAGCACAGGCGATGTGGTAGGCCGTGTGGTGGAAGTGACCAAATTCCTTCCCCCTTTCTACCGCCAACTGAATCTTCTCCTCCGCACGGCGTTCTTGCCCGGCTGAAGCCGCGAGTACGGCTTGCAGGCTGGTATATAGGCCGCGGTTGTCCTCCGGGTAATCTTTTAAGAATTGCTCAAGCTCGGCCGCGGCCTCCTCTTTCCTCCCGAGATTGAAGAGCGCCCAAACAATCAGGTGCCCGACGATCGCCGGATTGGATTCCCTGGGAACGTTACGCAAAGCGCTCAACGACTGCTCGTATTTGCCTTGAAAGAGGAGCGTCTCCCCGACCCGAAATCGCGCGAGGGTATTGCCCGGGTTGGTGGCAATGGCTTTTTCCAACTCCTGTAGGGCTTCGTCCAAAAGCCCGACGTGTCCATAGACCACCGCAAGCTGATTTCGCGCCTCATCCAAACTTGGGTTCAAAACCAGGGCGCGGCGGTATTCCTGAATGACCTGATCGTGCGGGAAATGGTTGGCCGGCGTCCACAGAAGGCGGCCACGAGCCAGGTAAGCTTCGGCTAAATCTGGGTCCAGGGAAAGCGCTTTCTCGACCGCAACAAAGGCCTTCTCTTCCCACTGCTTCTCATCCGGGGTGAATAAAAAGAGCCGCCACACACAGGCCTGCGCCAACTCCGCCTGGGCGGCGGCGAAGGTCGGGTCGGCGGCCACGGCGCGCTCCAGAGCGGTGATAGCAGCTTCATTATTATCTCGGCTTTGACGGTAGAGATAAAACTTTCCGCGAAGGTAGAGATCGTAAGCTTCCGGGTTGACTTCGCGGACGCTTCCGAATCGCACTTGTTCCTGTGGCGTAAGCTTGATCCTGATTTGGTTGACGATGTCTCGTGTCACCTCGCGCTGTAGCGCCAGCACGTCACGCAGGTCCCGCTCGTAACTGTCAGCCCACAGATTTCTGTTCGTCGCCGCCTGGATCAACTGGACATTGATCCGCACCCGCTCACCTGAGCGCACCACCGAACCGGTCACCACGGCGTCGACGTTCAAATCGCGACCGATCTCCGGCCACGGCTTGTGTGCGCCCTTAGACTGCATCACGGATGACCGTGAAATCACGCGCAGCGCGCTGATCTTGGCCAAGTCGGTGATCAGCGCATCGGTCATGCCGTCGGCGAAGTAGTCCTGCGAGGCGTCGCCGGAGAAGTTCTCCATCGGCAAGACCGCCAGCGACTGGATGTGAACCGGATTGTCTTTGCCCAGCAGACGCTCCCGCAGCCCGCCTCCATTAAGCGCCACAAGCAACACCCCCAACAACAGCAATCCAGCCAAAACAATGAGCCAGTGGCGAAGCCGTAGGCGCGGGCGCGATACCGCCACCAGTGGCCTAAATGGGATGACTGCCCCTTGAGAATCGCTCGCGCCCAACAGCCCGACCGCGCGCCCCACCTGCCGCAGATCCCCTAGCATCTCTCCCATATTGCGATACCGGTGTGCAGGCTCTTTTGACAACGCCCGATCAATTGCCGCAGACAATTCGGCAGGCACTGTCTCATTGATCTCCATCACCGGCGCATGCGGCTCATTGATTACGGCATTCATGGTCTCGGCCTGCGACTTCCTCTTGAAGGGCACTTCTCCGCTCGCCATCTCGTAGAGCACGACTCCCAGTGAGAAGATGTCGCTGCGCTGGTCCATACGCTCGCCTCGCGCCTGCTCAGGTGACATATAGTTGGGCGTGCCCATCACCGCCCCGCTTCTGGTTAACGCCGGCTCCGTCTGGCCCTCGCCCTCGCGGCCGCTACCAGCCATCAGCTTGGCGAGTCCGAAGTCAAGCACCTTCACCTGTCCGCGCGGCGTGATAATGATGTTGTTTGATTTGATATCCCGATGGATGATTCCTTGCTCATGGGCGGCGGCAAGCGCATCCGCCGCCTGGAGGCCGATTGAGAGCAGGGCGTCGAGCTTCAGCGGTCGCGCGCCGATGACCTGCTTGAGGGTGAGCCCCTCGACGTACTGCATGGCGATAAACAGAAAGCTGGAAGCCTGTCCGACCTCGTGAATGGTGCAGATGTTCGGGTGATCGAGGGTAGACGCGAGTTGCGCTTCCCTGAAGAAGCGCGCCCGCAGTTGGGCGTCAGCCGTCAGGGTGGGGGGCAGCAGTTTGAGCGCCACTTTGCGACCTAAACGGGTGTCCCGAGCCAGATAGACTTCCCCCATGCCGCCCGCGCCAATCGGCGCCAGGATCTCATAATGCGCAAGGCGTTTGCCCTTGCCCGGTTTGGGCTGGCTTTCGGTAAGTAAGTCCGCGGCTATTCTTGCCGGCGGCGATTCGATGAAGGCTTCGGCCTGCTCGTCAGCAATCAGTAAGGCCTCCAGTTTGCGGCGCAACTCGTCATCGCCGGCGCAGGCTTCATCTAGAAACGCCGCACGCTCGGTCGCCGGATGGTCAAGCGCGGCTTCGAGCAATGCGTCTACCTGCTTCCACCGCTCAGTCTTCATGCGTTTCACCTTTGCTGATCGCCCAGTACAGCCA
>JBIOWC010000836.1:0-9002 GCA_044868105.1 Blastocatellia bacterium | reverse complement strand
CAGCCATCAATTCTGTATCCAATTTTGGCAAGGAGGGAATTACTTGTTCTTTAGTAGATTTTGGCTCGAAGTGTTCTGCAAGGTTTTTGAATTTTTCAACCGCTTTATGAACTGATTCCGCATCCGGTTTGGCATCAGCTATGCCGGCCGCAACTTGAGCGACCTCTTGTTGAGAAGGGGTGTTAGGTTTTCGTTGTTGGGTAATACGCCAAATTGCAAAAGCTGCTACGCTTGCAATCAAAGCTAAGGCAACCCCATATACTTTACGACTTTGCATAGTCACTCAACTTTCGTGACATCGCCGTGCCAGACGGTTTCTGTTGAATGTGACAGGCCAAGGTGATCCATCAGGCGGTAAACAAAATGATCAACCAGCGCGGTGATGTCCGCAGGTTTATGATAAAACGCCGGCATTGCCGGAACAATCATGGCGCCGGCCTGTTTGAGCTTCAACATATTTTCAAGGTGAATGAGCGAGAGCGGCGTTTCGCGCAACACAATCACAAGCCGGCGCTCTTCTTTCAAACAGACATCCGCCGCGCGATGCAGTAAATTTCTTGCCGCACCCGAGGCCAGTACGCCAAGCGTCGAAGCCGAACACGGAATAATCACCATCGCATCAACCGGGTAAGAGCCGGAAGCGATTGCCGCGCCGATGTCGCCGGCATGAAAGAAGACGGTTTTTGTTGAAGGGCGACCGATAAGCCCCTGGAGTAACTCTTCATCGTTGGTCGCGGTGATTTCGAGTTCGTCGTTCATCACGCGCCGCGCCGGACCGCTAATGACAAGATTGATGCGGCGAACTTCGGGGCTCGCTTCCAACTGCATCAAGAGGCGTTGCGCGTAAATCACGCCACTCGCTCCGCTGATTCCTACGGTTATTGATTTCACCGCTCGTATTGTAGCCACGTGAAAAACCAGCGGCAAGACAACGGTTAAACAAGTCAAAGAACCATCGGCGACGCCATCAGTCCATAATTTTCCGTCGGGCTTTATTGACCTGAGCCGCAATCCGTTTTTCATCCACCAATTTGATTTCGCCATCTGCATACAACACGCGACCGGCAACCATCGTGAATCGCACATCATTTGCCGAGGCGCTGAACAGAATTGCCGTCACCGGGTCGTGCACAGGCGCGTGATGCGCTTGGGATAAATCAATGGCGATGAAATCGGCTTGTTTGCCGACTTCCAGCGAACCGATGAGAGGGTCCATCCTTAAGGCTCGCGCTCCGTCAATGGTCATAAGTTGCAACATCTCATCTGCGGTTGGCGCATTGAATTTTTTTTCCGTCGCGCGATGCAGCAGCGAACCAACCAGGGCTTCATCCATCAAATCGAGACGATTGTTTGAAGCAACGCTGTCCGTGCCCAATCCGACGCGGATTCCTGCCCGGATAAATTTTGCGAGCGGCGCGATACCGTGACCGAGCTTGGCATTCGATTTCGGACAATGCGCAATGCGCCCCTGGTGGCGGCTGATGAGTTCAATATCCTCATCATCAACTTGAACACAATGAATCAACAGGGGCGCGGCATCGAGCACACCAAGCCGGGCGAAATATTTAATGGTTGAAACACCGGGAGCCTTCCAGGCGATGCCGCGCAAGGCGAGCCGTTCAGCAAAATCGCCCGTCCCCGAAAGCAACAGCGCTTGCTCGGCTGGCGATTCAGCGGTGTGAATCGCCACGTCCAGAGATTCCAGACGCGCATACTCAATCACCCGGCAAAACAGTTCCGCCGACACCGTATAAGGCGCGTGCGGTGACACGCCTACACACACCAGGGCGGTTTCGCCGTCGCGCATCCGGGCAACTTTCGCTTTGAGTTGTTCAAGACTTTCGCTTGCCACGGCCCGGTCGGGACCAAAAGCTTCGCGAAAAGCGATGCCGCGCAGACCACTTTCAATCAGCGCATCAAAGGGGGCGCGCGAATCGCCGGTATCGGCTACGCAAGTTACCCCGGCGCGAATGGCTTCGGCAGCGCCTAAGGTTGCTGATACGGCGAGGTCTTCATCTGAGAGCCGTTCATATTTAGTTTTTGTCAGTTTCAAAATCCAATCGCGGAAGGAGAGATTTTCCAAAAACCCGCGCATCAAGGTGAGTTCGAGATGGGTATGGGTGTTGACCAGTCCGGGCAACAGGGCCGCTTCTCCGAAATCATTCACTTCAAGGCGGGTGAATTGCGGGTTTAAGGCGAGTTCGCTTTGCGTGCCGACAAAAACGATTTGCGAGCCTTCAATGGCAATGGCGCCTTGATAAATCGGCGGGGCGGTAATGGGTAAAACCCAATCGGCTTGATAAACTTTGGTAGTCATCAGTTGAATGATTAGACAAGAGCCAAACCGATTCAGTCAATCTATCCCTTCACTGGCACCAAATTTGTAATCATTGATTACGCGTGAAAAAGAGTTGCGGCGGTTGCGTGAAATTCCGCAAATCTTTCTCAACTCCAAAAAAATTGGGGAAGTACAATCGGCACGTGAATAGGCAACGGTTAAAATTTCACAATCGGTTAAGCTCGGTGAGCCTCATGATTTTGTTTTTATGGCTCAAAGGTATCGGTTGTGCGGTGTGTTGTACAACGGAAGCCATCAAACCGCTCTGCCATACCGATTCGTTTGCCAAAACTTCAACCCTTGAAACTCAATCTAATGAATCGCGTATAAATGAAAGCGCTTGCCACGAAAGAAACTGTTGCAAGCCGCTCGCAAAAAGACCATTTGATACGAAATCTTCATCCTCAACTGATGAATCTGCGCCGCTGCAAGTGACGACCAGCGGAGAATTGAAAGTCTGTTCGCTGCTGGCAAGTCAAACTCTGGCTTTTACGGTTTCACCCAAATCGCTGGCGGTGCCGGTTGCCGAGACGCCGCCCGGCACCACAGTTTCGGCAACTATCTTTCAGGCAAACCATCCCGATTTCACCCAGCCGTTTGAACTGCGCAATCGCAGTGGCACTTATCTGCGCTGTTGTGTGCTCCTGATTTAATAAGCAAACGACCGACATTCACAAATGATTTGCTGATGCGGTAAGCCTCAGCCTGTTCTTGGTCCGTTTACTCAAAAGGAGTTATCACGATGAAAACCATCAAATTAACCATTCTCACCCTAGCCTTGATTTTAGGCGGCGTGGTTTATGCTGCCGATACGACGAAAGCAACCTCAAGCGCCTGCTGCAAAGATAGCGCGGCGTGCTGCAAAACCCAAAACGATTGTTGCAAAGCTGGCGCAGCTTGTTGCACAACGGGCGCAGCCTGCTGTGAAGATAAAAGTGCCTGCTGCGGCAGCGGCGGGTCTTGCAAGATGACGGGGCACCATGAGAGCTGCTGTGCAGACGGGGCGGCGTGCTGTAAAGCCGGAGCGGCGTGCTGCAAAGACGGGGCGACGTGCTGCTCAACCGAACAGGCATCCTGCAAAGCCGGTTCCGGGTGCGGCAATACGAGCAGCGGTCAAGGATGTTGCGCAGCTAAAAAGTAATCCCTTACCTAACTTCACTATAGGCAATTTAGGGATGGGCACAAGAAGCATGTGCCCATCCCTTTCGGCCTACTCACTATTATCTCAAGGGAAGACAGAAATTTTTGCTCCGGGTGACGCGGCGGAGGAATTTTCCTATTGAAAAATTCTTATTCGCCTGGTCATTGCAGTGGGCTGGAATTCTTTCTCTTCTCTCTTTCAAACCAATGAGGCAGAATTTGATTGAGGTCATATTTATGAAGTTCAAGATGATTACGACGGCCATGATGGTATTTCTTGCAATGTGCAGCGCTCCTCTACAGGCTCAACATCAAAAACAGCCCGTGCGCTTCATCCTCGGTGACGATAAGCCTGTTATCTTAAATTCGGATTTGGTTTCCTTAACCGTTAGGGTCACTGACAAACAAGGTCGCAGTGTGTCAGGTTTGGGCAAAAACAATTTTATTGTTCTTGACGAACAGGTGCCGCAAGAGATCAGTTATTTCAGCGATGATGATAGCCCTGCATCTATCGCCATTTTGTTTGATGTTTCTGCTTCGATGGATGAAGAGAAAATCAGCAGTGCCAAAGCCGCGCTGGCGCAGTTTATTCAAACCAGCCATCAGGACGACCAGTATTTCCTCATCAATTTCGACTCGGCTGCGCATCTGTTACTGGACGGGGCGCGGGATGGAGAAGCCATCTTAAAAAAATTCACCTACGTTCAAACGCAAGGCAACACGGCGCTCTATGACGCACTCGCCTTAGGCCTTGAGAAAGTCTCTCAAGGGGTCTTCTCAAAACGCGCCATTATTTTAATCAGTGACGGAGAAGATAATCATTCACGCCTCACCTTGAACGATTTGCGTCACCAGCTTCAGGAAACCGATGTGGCGATTTATACCATTCAGGTTGGTATTCCTCTTCCCCACAGCAACGCTTCATTTGTGATGGGCGAGTTGGCCACGGTCTCCGGCGGCAGAGCGTTTCCGCCTCAAAACCGCAATGGACTGCGCGAAGCTTTTGAGCGCATTGCTTTGGAATTGCGGCAACAATATTCCATTGCCTTTTTTCCATCAAGCTTTATCCCGAACGGCAGAAAACGAACCGTCAAAGTTAAAGTCGTGCAACCCGAAGGCGCAACTCAGGTGGTCGTGCGACATCGCAAAGCTTATACTGCGGTCAGGGAAATTTCCGCAGATAGTCGTTAAGAGGAGTTTTATCTTGCGCCGGGATTGCAATATATTGTCAACCCGCGCTTCATTGTCGAAGCGCGCTTTCAATTACCAGCCGCGCTCCGTACCGGCGCACAGATTTTCCGCACCCGTAGCAACTTTCTGCTGGGCGTGAGATATTTGTATTGAATCCGTAAAAGCTCCTGGGTAAGGCGAGTCTGAGACTCGGCCGCAAGAAGTTGAATGCTATGAAACAAACGCTCTCTTTATTTTTACTCGCGCTGGTTTTTTCGCCTGCTCTATTTGGGCAGGAAAAAGTTAATCAGGAAACTGTTAAACAGGAACCTGCCAAGCAGGAAACTACGCCGCAACCCGCGCCGTCTTTTGCCTTAAAAGATTTGCGCGGCAAAACCGTTAAGCTTGAGAACTTCAAAGGCAAAATTGTGTTATTGAATTTCTGGGCAACCTGGTGCGTGCCGTGTCAGGCGGAGATGCCCGAATTGACCAAACTGCAAACCGGCTATGCGGCGCAAGGATTACAAATCGTCGGCATCACTTATGAACCGGAAAAACCGTTGATTGTCAGCCGCGTCGCGCGCACGCGAAAAATCAACTATCCCTTGCTTTTCGGCAACGAAGAGTTATCCAAACAGTATGGCATCGAAGAGGTTTTACCGGTCACCATCATCATTGACCGCGAAGGTAAAATCCGCGACCGCGTTCTCGGCACCTTTGAAACAACAGATTTCGAACAAAAAGTTTTGCCGCTGTTGAAATAGGCGTCAGGCGTTAGGAAGTAGGGCGTAGGGTGTAGGATTTAGGGTTAGTTTGTGCGCCTGCGTCTCAAATTTAACTTCTAATCCCTATATCCTAAATCCTATATCCCAACGCCTTCATCCTGACGCCTGAATCCTGTATCCTGTTTTTTCACAGTAAAGGCAACACCATGACAGACACGCTTGTAGGAACGGTTAAAGGGCCGGGCGAAAAACCCAACGAATTTATTTTTGTCACCACGGATAATGACCGCACGCGCATCAGCGAATTTGTTTATTACCAGACCAACTCTCAGCAAAAGATTTTAGGCACGGTCACGGATAGAAGTTTGTCGCGCGCGTTGCCGGATAGTTTCCTGGCCGACCCGGCAACGCCGCCCGCGGCCATTGCTTCGATGATCGGACTCGAAGAGAGCGAACTGGAGTTGTATGAAATCACGGTATCGCTCATTGGCTATTTTGATGAACAGATTAAAGATTTTATCAACCCAAGGATTCCGCCAATGCCGGGTCAATCGGTTTACCTCGCCTCATCAGACATGCTCGCTCGCGTGTTGTCGCCCAGGCAAAAAGGCGAAACCGGCGCAGCGCATATCGGCAGCCTGTTGACTCGCGAAAAAGATGCGGTGCCGGTTGTGTTATCGGTTAAAGATGTGGTGTCAACGCATCTGGCGGTGCTGGCTTCAACAGGGGCGGGAAAAAGCTACACCGCAGGCGTGTTGATTGAAGAGTTGATGCGCCCGGAAAATGCTTCGGCGGTTTTAGTGGTTGACCCGCACGGCGAATACGACAATTTGCAGGAGATTAAAAAAGCCGAGCTCAAGAAAATCTATACGACGAATCATTATGAGCCCGAAGTAAAAATCTTTAAGCCTGAACGGGTCAAAGTTCGTTTCGATACGTTGGAATTTAATGACATCGTGTATCTGTTGCCGGAAGTCACCGAAAAGATGCGCCATCTGCTGGGCGTAGCTTTCCGGGCCGTCAAAGAGCGCGTCGGCAAACACGGGCATTACAGCTATCAGGATTTGGTTGATGAGGTGTCACGCCTTAAATACGACGACGAAAAAGGCGACAATATGGGCGCCCAATCAACGGTTGAGGCTTTGGAATGGCGGCTCAATGCGCGCTTTCGCGGCTATTCAAAACATCAGATTTTTGATGATGTACGCCACAATCTGCTTGATGAACTCTTCAAGCCCGGCCAGTGTACCGTGTTGCAACTCGTAGATATTGACCAGAACGAACAACAGGTCATCGTTGCGGCCTTGTTGCGTCGCGCCTTGATTGCGCGCATGGCAACTCATAAAGGCGAAGTGACCAACCCGGCGGATGAAAAATATTTACCCTATCCGATTTTTGTTCTGCTTGAAGAAGCGCATCGCTTTGCTCCGGCAGGGCAAACCGTCGTGTCCACCAATGTCTTGAAACAGATTCTCTCCGAAGGTCGGAAATTCGGGGTTGGCATCGGATTAATCACCCAGCGGCCGGGGAAGTTGGATTCTGACGTGCTGTCACAATGTATGACGCAATTCATCATGCGAATCGTCAATCCGATTGACCAGGATACGATTGCCAAAACCGTCGAAGGCGCGGGGCGTAGAATGCTGGATGAACTGCCGGCGCTGACCAAAGGACAACTCATCGTTTCAGGCGTTGCGGTCAATACGCCATTGATGTGTCGCGTGCGCCAGCGATTGACGACGCATGGCGGCGAAACCATAGACGCGCCTGCGGAATGGGCAAAGTATCATTCCAGTGAGAGTCAGGCGCGCCGCCACGAAGAGCGCGCCGTCCTCGTCAAACCGCAACCCAAATCCGGCGGCAATTACGGCGGCATTGAAATTTAAAACCTCAAGGCGATAAATCCCAAGCTATCAAATTAGGGTTGTACAGTTGCCCACCAACATACTTTCACGTTCTGTCTCACATTTTACCTGCAAGATTGAACGTTGCACGGCCTCTTGGTGCAGAGGGGAATACACGGTTGTTAAACTCAATTCGCCAATTAAAAGACCACCTATCCAATATCCTATGCCAGAACATTTCGCGAGAATTTGATAAAGCCTTCACTTCTTTTTGTGATGGCGGCCGTAACCCTCTGCGGCGCGACAGCCCAGGTCATTCAACTTCTGCAGGGCGCCACAAAACCTTGGTAAAATGTGGGTATCTGGTTTAAGCGTTCATTAAAAAGCGCAACGATAGTTGGCGAATTCATAAGCCCGCTGCCAGCCTTTTTTCTCTTTCTTGAAAATTTTGTAAACCACGCCTTCTTTCGTCAGATCAGCGATAATGACCTCGGCGGTTCCGTCTTTATCCAAATCAATCTGGTCAACCAGAACTTCGGCCAAAGCGCTGTCGCCGAGTTCGTCTAACAGCGTTTCGCTGCCGATATCTTTCGCAGTAATTTGCCCGTATTGCGAAGTCCCGACTTTGTAGGTTTTGCCATCGGGTTCGATGATGGAAAAGAGAACATGCGCAGACTTGGCGCCGTTTGCGGGCTTCACTAAATAGGTGGCGATGAGTTCGGCTTTCTTGTCGCCGTTTAAATCGGTTGCCGTCAGGTTAACTTTCGTCAATCCATCTTTGATTTGCGCATCGGTCACGCCTTTTTGTTTGAAGAGTTTTTTAATTACGCTCTCGGCCGCGCTGCGTTCCTGTTGAGTCGGAAAACGGCGCGAGCGCGAACGCTTGCCGATTTCCTTTGAGTTGGTTGCCAGCCCCATCACCTTACCGCTGATTTTCGCTTCGCCGTCAATCTGGGCATCGGCTTCGCTGCGCGAACAGGTTTTGCGCAAATTCCATTGTTTAATGGTCACGGTCCCGGCTTCGCCGCCGCCAAAAAGCAGCCGATATTGCTGCCCTTCGCGATAGTAGGTATTGGCAAAGCGCGTCAGTTGCGAGGTGCTCGCGTCGCCGGCCGGCGGATGAGTGTATTTACCGTCTTTGATAATGACAATCGGGTCAATAAAGGAACGCGAATTATTTTGCGAAACGGCAAAGAGAATCATATTGCCGGATTTTTTTTCGCCTTTCTTGGCCGCGGGTTTGCCGGACGCTGGCGCCGTTGGTTTGGCGTCAGCCGATTTTTTTATTGTTGCGGATTGAGCCGCACTCGTTGAAGGAGATTTTTGCTGAGATTTCCCTGCTGTTTTGGTTTTCGCCACATCCGGTTTTTGTGAGGGTGATTTTGCCGCTGATGCCTTCGCGGTCTTTGCAGATGCTGTTGCAGTCTTTGCAGATACCTTCGCGGGTTTTACGGTTGTCGAGCTTGGCGCAGGCCTAGTCTTACTATTATTTCGGCTTTCCGGTTTACTCGTTTTGGCGGCGGCGGCGCATAGAAAAAGCGAGAGGAATAAACTTAACACGAACGGGACTCGAATACACATAACCTGTTCTCCATAGGGGCATTCTAGGTTGCTGGCAAATCAGCCCTGCACGTGGGGGAATATAAATTTCAGGGTGGTGCTTCTAATATTTAACGATTATATTTTCGTAGTCAACCAAAGTCAGGTAAATCTTTCGGAGGAAAACCATGGCGTTTACAAGAATGGATGAAGGGCAGATTCAGGAGTGGATGGCGATCGGACAAG
>JBIOWC010000835.1:0-3517 GCA_044868105.1 Blastocatellia bacterium | reverse complement strand
CACGCGGCGTTGCTGGGTCAGGCTTGCGCCCATTGCCCAAAATTCCCCACTGCTGCCTCCCGTAGGAGTCTGGCCCGTGTGTCAGTGCCAGTGTGGCTGGCCGTCCTCTCAGACCAGCTACAGATCGCAGCCTTGGTGAGCCATTACCTCACCAACAAGCTAATCTGCCGCAGGCTCCTCTTCAGGCGCGAGGTCCGAAGATCCCCCGCTTTAACAACTATTCACCATAAGGTGCCGCTGCATTATGCGGTATTAGCTAATCTTTCGACTAGTTATTCCCCACCCGAAGGTAGATTACCCACGTGTTACTCACCCGGACGCCACTTTACTCATCCCCGAAGGAACTTTCACGTTCGACTTGCATGTGTTAGGCACGCCGCCAGCGTTGATTCTGAGCCAGGATCAAACTCTCAGTAAAAATCCTGGTCATAAAATAATGACCTTTTAGTGTTGGTCACTTCTTTTATAAACTCTCGAAATCTCTGGTTCGTTTACACTCTATCTAGTTTTCAAAGATCGCTTTTGTTGTTTTTCCTTGCTTAAAGGCAAAAGGTGATTATAGGGATTTTTAATATAGTGTCAACCACTTTATTGAAAATTTTCCAAGAGTTTTTTCTTTCTCTTCAAAACCCCTGTTTTTACTGGCTTTTTTGCTAATTATTTTTCGCTGCTTGCCTTTTTCTTTGTCGTCATTCACTCTCTACTTGACCGCCTGAACCGCGTTTTAGGCAAATTGCTTGCAGCAAAACCAATTCATCCTATCCGCATCAGGGAGGATGTTAGCGCGAGGATACTAGCGATGTTAAAAGCCCTGATTTTTGATTGCGACGGCGTAATCGCAAATACTGAACCCTTACACTTTCAAGCACTCAAACAAACGCTTGCCGATGAACAGATCCCGCTCTCTGAAGCTGAATATTATCGGGATTTTCTCTCCTTTGATGATAAAGGTTGTTTCATTAAAGCCTTTGCCAATCGTTCACAAGAAATCGCCGACCAAAAGCTCAGTGAGTTGATTCTTCGCAAGGCGAACTACTTCGAGCCAGCCTTGCGTGAGTATCTGCAAATTTTTCCCGGAGTCACGGACTTTATTCGGCAAGCCGCCAAACAATACCCTCTGGCGATCGCCTCAGGCGCGCGCCGCCAAGAGATTGAAGCGATCTTGCAAGCCGCCGCCATCGGAGATTTTTTTCGCATTATCGTCAGCACCGAAGATGTCCGTCGCGGCAAACCTCATCCTGAATCATTTCTGAAAGCCTGTGACTTACTCCGGCAGACGGCGAACGAGCCGCTTGAACCGCGACAGTGTCTGGTCATTGAAGATTCCATTCATGGCGTAGCGGCGGCCCACGCCGCCGGCATGTTATGCGTGGCGGTTACAAATTCTTATCGAAAAGAGTTGTTGTCACAGGCCGATTTAGTCGTCGAAAGTTTAGAAACCCTATCTTTAGAAATTGCCGCATCATTGTTTGATTTAGCAGATGGTATTTAGGGAAATTAATTATTCCCTTTTCACTTTTGCCTTTTGCCTTTTGCCTTTGTAATATGCTTTTGGCTCATAAAAAAAGAGTACGGATAACATAAGGACTATTCTGAAATGTCTCAACCGGTCATCGAAAAACTTCTTCCTGCGGCGGGTGTTGAAGGCGGTGAGGTAATTATTACCTGTAGAAATTTAAGCTTTTCAACCTATAGCCAGGTGCGCGTCATGTTTGATGGGATTGAAACGAGACCGATTGGCGCTTCGGCTTCACGACTTATCGCTCCGGTTCCCACCAACAGTTTTTTAGAAGACGGCATCGTGCAAATCACCATTGAAGTAAATGGACTGGAGAGTGAGCCTTATGATTTTATTTTTGGCAAAAAAATCGCCGACAACCTCCATCCCGTAGCCAATCCGGCTTATGACCGTGATAACGGCGCCATCTATACGACGCTTTCGGGAACCCGTGGGCAAAAAGTCCCGGTGTCGGTTTACAAAATCACCCCGGACGGCGAAAGCGAGCCTTTTTTAACCGATATTACCAATCCAACCGGAATTGCCTTTAGCCCGGACGGCGAGATGTTTGTCAGCAGTCGTTACGATGGCACGGTTTATAAAATCACCCCCTTCAAAGAATCGGAAGCCTATGTTTTGAATTTAGGCGTGGCCACCGGCATCGCCTTTAATTCCGAAGGCAAGCTGTTTGTCGGCGACCGCAATGGCACCATCTACATGCTTAATGAAATCGGCGAAGCCACCACCTTCGCAACCCTTGAAGCGAGCATGGCAGCTTATCATTTGGCTTTCGGACCGGATGGCTATTTGTATGTGACCGGACCGAATATCTCGAGTTTCGATTCGGTGATGCGAATCAGCCCGCTGGGCGAAGTTTCGCGCTTCTTTACAGGGCTTGGTCGTCCGCAGGGGCTGGCCTTCGATGCCGCTGGCAATCTTTATGTCACAGCCAGCCGTCAAGGACAGCGCGGCGTCGTGAAAATTACGCCCAACGCTGAAGCGGAAATGTTCATCGCCGGCAACGCCCTCGTCGGTCTCTGTTTCGATGACCATGGGGATATGATTCTCGCTTCCAATCGCGAGATCTTCCGCATACCCGTAGGGATTGCCGGTTATTCGCCGTTCTAGCATAATTTTTTTCACCCCAACTCATCGTCTTCGATAGAGATGCGCAGGAGAATATAATTTGAAAAATATTGATGTAGGCTTTATTGCAATCTGGTTCGTCGCCCTTCTCTTCTCACTTTCATTTCATGAGGCCGCTCACGCCTGGACCTCTGAGCGATTCGGCGATGACACCGGGCGTTTACAAGGCCGAATTACCTTAAACCCTCTCGCGCATATTGATCCATTTGGGACGGTCATTTTTCCTTTGGTCAGCGCTATCTTTTCCATCCCCTTACTCGGATGGGCAAAACCCGTGCAAACCAATCCGAACCTCTGGCGCGAGAAAACCAAAGCCAACATCAGCGTTTCAGCAGCAGGTCCAATCAGCAATTTGATACTTGCAACCCTCGCGTTCATTATTCTCAAAGCGTTGTTAGTGGGCGGAATTTTTATCTTCAACCCTGAGTACAACACTTTTTATAACGTGATTGCCGCAGCCCCGAATCAATCGCTGGTCATTGAACCCATCGGACGATTGTTAAATATTATGCTGGTGCTCAATATTTCGCTGGCCATCTTTAATTTTTTGCCGATTCCGCCGCTTGACGGAAGCCATGTCTTGGAAAGCTTGTTACCGTATCAAATGGCGGAAGCCTATGCGCAAATCCGCCCTTACGGAATTTTTCTGTTAATGGCTTTGATGTATCTCGGGGTCTTCGCTTTTATCGCCACCCCCATCTTATTTATCTTGCGGCTCTTGTTTGCTTAAGGTGATTTCAAGGAAAGGTTTTAGATTGACGGACACAAAAAAGAAACGCATTGTTAGCGGCATGCGCCCGACCGGGAATCTCCATCTCGGCAATTATGAAGGCGCGCTGAAGAATTGGATTCGCCTGCAAAATTCCGGCGACT
>JBIOWC010000834.1:0-14811 GCA_044868105.1 Blastocatellia bacterium | reverse complement strand
ACGGAAAAACCGGATAAGGCGAAGGCTGGCGATGCCGTTGAGGGGGCGGCATCCGTTTGCCTTCGAAGATAAGGTGAATTTCCCTGAGCGCACTTTATCCCGAACGGTTAAAATTAAGGCCGCTCATCTCAAAAACCACCCGAATCAATTCTCCTCATCTGCGCTGTGGCAATACGTTCGGCTTTGTTATAATTCTGCCACTGAAATTTCTAAACCAACTTGAAAGTTTGGGGATGTACCTATGTTTGAAAAACGCGAAGAACCAACTGGCTTACGCTCTGAACAAGTTATCGTGGCGCGGTACAACCGCATCATCATGATTCTGGTCGCCGTCTGTTGTCTCTCTATTGGCATCGCCGTCGGCGCAGTTGTTCATGGCATCGCCGGCGCAACCGACAATCGTTTAAGCATCAGCAATGCGACCTTCACACCCGATTCGCTGTCCGCATCATTTGCGCGCGTTGCCGCGCAGGTTGAACCCTCGGTTGTTCACATCAAAGTTTCATATACGGAAAATAATTACGGACGCGGCGCCACCGGTTCAGGGGTCATCGTCAATTCGCAGGGCTATATCATTACCAACAAGCACGTCGTAGAGAATGCCGTAAAAATCCAGGCGAAATTGGCTGACGGCGCTGAATATCCGGCAAAAATTATCGGGCAGGATGCCGAAACCGATTTAGCCGTTATCAAGATTGAGGCTGCGTCAACTTTGCCGGTTGCAAAGATCGGTGATTCAGACAAATTGAATGTCGGCGAATGGGTGCTGGCCATCGGTTCGCCGCTCGGCTTAGAACAAACCGTAACGGCGGGCATCGTCAGCGCCAAAGACCGGGTTGCCGAATCCAATCAATCGGCGTTTCAACAATTCATTCAAACCGATGCGGCAATCAATCCCGGCAATTCCGGCGGACCGTTAGTCAATCTTGCCGGTGAAGTCATCGGCATCAATACGCAAATTGTGACCACCAACCCGACCATTAATCGTTACATCGGCATCAGCCTCGCCATGCCTTCTTCGACCGCCGTTGAGGTGTACAATCAACTGATGCAAAACGGCCGCGTGCGGCGCGCCTTTTTAGGCATTGTGCCGAAAGATTTATCGCCGCAAATTGCCCGCATCAACCGGTTGTCCGATAACAAAGGCGTGCTGGTCGAAAGACCGACCGATGCCGCGAGTCCAGCCGCGCGCGCCGGGCTGACGGGTGGCGACGTGATTGTCAGCGTCAATAATCAAAAGGTTAAAAATTTCCGCGAAGTCATCCGCCTGGTGGCGGCGCAACCCATCGGCAGCACGGCCAACATTTCTTATGTTCGCGGCGGCAAAAATATGACCGCGGTGGTGCAACTTGAAGAGCGCCTGAATGCGAAACCGGTTGAGAACCCGCCGATTTTTGACCCCGATAATCCGAAGGGCGCGGCGCCGAGAAAAGTCCCCGGAGATAGAAATCCGGAGAGCCAAAAATTCAAACCTTCGCTCGGTTTGAATGTAAAATTTCTAAGTGGCGAGATTGCCAGACAATATGGCGTTGAGGCGCTGCCGGGCGCCTATATTGCCAGCGTTGACCCGCTGGGTGTGGCGAATATGGGCGGCGTGATGACCGATGATTTATTGACCGAAGTCAACTACCTGCCGGTGCGGTCAATGGAGGAATATCAACGCCTGACGCTGGGCTTAAAGAGCGGCGATGACGTGGTGCTGAAGATTTATCGAAGAGACCCGGCCTCTTTCAATCGCCTGTCAATCATTATCTCTTTTACGATGCCCTAGATGGGTTATCGCGAGCGAGTAGTAGGTCAGGAAGAAATAGGTTGGCCCGCGGTTGGCGCTAAACAAGTAAAATCCCGCCCAACGACCAGTAAACAGTGATCTCTGGAGTAGGCGGCAAAGGCGGATTGCGGGTTATCCGTCTTTGCCGCCCCATCAGAAGATGACCTTGTCGCTGACAACAGACCGCCGTTCTTTTACCGATAATTATTTTCATTCCCCTATTTTCACACTGACCCATTACCCGCTCGCGGGTAACCGATGGGCTTTTTGCTAAACTTTCGCCTCGTATAAAAATTCGAATGGCTTGAAAGTGGCTCCAGTAGCTATTTTCAAGCCATTTTGAATTTCCTGAAGATAAAAAATCTGAACCAATTACCGGCTAATCACACCGACTAATGCCTATTCAGCTTGACCAGCCGTTGAGGGCTGTTGTAGAGTCAGTTGTGCGAATCATGAAATGGTTGTCCGAGAGTACGGTCGCTGATTCAAAAATTACACTTACTCTGAAGACACATATAAATTCAAACACAATCCACAGGATTCGCATCTCGCAAATCAATCAAGAGTAAACAATATGCTCAAGGGTAAATCCCCACATCCTTCATCGGATACTCTAATTTTGCATTTCTTAGAAAAAGGAGGCGTCTGTGAACTTCAAAATAGGAGAAAAAGTTGTCTATCCCAATCATGGCATCGGTGTCATCGAAAATATTACCTCTACCGAAATCGGTGGCAGCAGCAGTAGTTTTTATCTGTTGAGACTCAAGGCGACCGAATCAACTGTAATGGTTCCTATCAACAACGCTTCGGACATCGGTCTCCGATCCCCAATCAAAACCGTCCAGTGCGAAAAACTCCTACAAACGCTCTCAGAAGATTTCTCCAATCCTCCGGTGGACTGGAAAGATCGCTACAAAGAATTCACAGAAAAGATGAAGACCGGCGATATTTTTCATGTTGCCGAAGTACTTAAAACCTTAACGTACCTCAATCACTTAAAGCCGCTCTCGTTCCGCGAAAAGCGTATGCTTGAGCGCGCCCGCTATCTTGTGGTCAGCGAACTGGCAACCGTTTGTCGCAAAACCGATTGCGCCGTCGAAGCGCAAGTGGATGAAGCCTTACGCCGTTGCTGCGTGAAGCATACGACCAGCATCAGTACAACAAAACCGGCTCTGAGACAATCCAGAGTCGCGATTGTACACTGAACAGTTCTTTTACGGGCAGAGCAATCCCCTTCTGTCCTTCAAAACTTAACTGAATAAGCAAATACTGAAACGGAATCCTCACGTCGTTCGGGTATTGGTTTGGGCTTTTTCCGGCGCAATCAATACCCAACCAATTGTCACGACGCTCAAGTTGCCCTGTCAGGATAGGTGTGTTTCCTCTATAATCCCTTCTTCAAAAATCTGCGCCCCATTATTATGGCTACCCGTTTCAAGCACAATCGAATCGCCCTCGCCCAACCCATTGATGCGCCGCAAACGGAGTCGCAAACCTGGTCTCTCTCGTCATCTTACGCCTACTGCGCTACGCTGGCGCAGGCGCACTATGAAAATTTTCCGGTCGGTTCGGTGCTCGTTCCCAAAGCGCTGCGCAAACACTTTTATTCGATTTATGCGTTTGCCAGAATTGCTGATGATTTTGCCGATGAAGGCTATGATGAAAATTACAGCGAACCGCAACGACTAGACCTCTTAGATGAATGGCGTCTAATGCTTCGCGACGCCCTGGCGGGGCGCGCCGCGCATCCGGTTTTTATTGCCCTTGCCGATACCCAAAAGAGCTTCGATTTGCCGGTTTCCCTGTTTGAAGATTTGCTGTCGGCTTTCCGTCAGGATGTCGTCAAACGCCGCTATCAAACCTATGCGGAACTTACGGATTATTGTCGGCGTTCGGCAAATCCCATCGGGCGGCTGATTCTGCTGCTCTTCGGCTATCGCGATGCCGAGCGTCACTTGATGTCGGATAGCATCTGCACCGGGTTGCAACTAGCAAATCACTGGCAGGATGTAGCGGTTGATTTACGCAAAGACCGGGTTTATTTGCCCGAAGAAGATTTGCAACGATACGGATTGAGCATTGCGGCGCTGAAAACCCAGAGTGTTTCTCCGGCCTTTTGCGAGTTGATGAAATTTGAAGTTGACCGCGCCCGTCAGTTATTTGCCAGCGGCAAACCGCTTTGCACCCTGGTAGGCGGCCGGCTAGGCGTAGAACTTCGCGTCGTCTGGTCCGGGGGCGCAAAAATCTTGAACGCCATAGAAGAAAATGGTTACGATGTCTTCAGAAAAAGACCTGTGATTACCAAACGCGATAAATTACAAATTCTTTTTCGAGCTTTGCGCAAGGAGGCGTTTAAGCGCTATTAATGCCACCCGAATCCGCCTTTTCTAAAGTTATCGGTGTGCCGACTCGTTTGGTCAAAGCCACCGGCTCAAACTTCTACTACTCTTTTCTTTTCCTGCCGCCCAACAAACGTAAAGCCATCACCACGGTCTATAAATTCTGCCGCATTCTCGATGACATCGTGGATAGCGATAAGACCGGGCGCGACCCGAAGGCCGAACTCGAACATTGGCGCGAGGAAATCGAAGCCTGTTATCAAGGCTACCCGGATACCGATTTCGGCGAAGAACTGAGCGAGGTGATTGATGAATTCGATATTCCCAAACAACCGTTCCTCGATTTAATCGAAGGCATGGAGATGGACCTGGAGTGGACCAGTTATCAAAGCTTCGCCGACTTGCGCGAATACTGCTATCGCGCGGCTTCGGCCGTGGGACTCATCTGCATCGAAATTTTCGGTTACGATTCGCCGGGCACACGCGAATACGCCGTCAATCTTGGACTCGCCCTGCAACTCACGAATATTTTGCGCGATTTGAAAGAGGATGCAGAACGCGACCGGATTTATATCCCGCTCGAAGACCTTGAGCGTTTCGGCTATTCGGAAAAAGATTTGAAGGCGAATCGTTACAATGCCCCCTTCATTGAACTCATGAAGTACGAACACAAACGCGCCCAATATTACTTCGACCGAGCCGCCGCTTCGCTTCCCGAACAAGATCGCCATTCGATGTTCGCGGCAGAGATTATGAGCGCGATTTACCGCGAGCTTTTGGACAAAATTCAAGAGGTTCAATACAACGTCTTTCACAACCGCGTCAGCCTTTCAAAATTCAAACGGCTGGAAATCGCTTTGCGCATCTGGGTTAAAAACAGATTCACGAGGTAGCCGAGTGACCAGCCATGTCATCATCATCGGAGGGGGGTTTGCAGGACTGGCGGCTGGGGTTCGGCTCTGTGAACGGGGCTTTGCCGTGACCGTACTTGAACGGCGCAATCATCTCGGCGGGCGCGCCTATTCCTTCACTGACCCGACAACCGGCGACACGGTTGATAACGGACAGCATCTGTTTATGGGCTGTTACAACCATACCATTGCCTTTCTAAAAAAGATCGGTTGTCTCGATAAACTGAAATTCCAAGAGCGCACACAGGTTGATTTTCTTGACGCGAAAAATGGCCTTGATTCGTTCATTTGTCCGCCGCTTCCCGCGCCGCTTCATGTCCTGGCCGGGTTGTTCAAGTTGAAAGGGTTGACGATTGGCGACAAGCTCCGCGCCTTGAATTTAGGCAGCACCCTTCGCGGCAACGCTAAACCTAACGCGGGGTTGACAGTCAGCGCCTGGCTAAAAGGGCTCAACCAGTCGGCCAATATCAGCGAGCGGTTCTGGACGCCAATGGTTGTCGCGACCTTGAACGAAAGCCCGGAGGTGGCTTCCGCGCGCATGCTCATTAAAGTTTTGCAGGAAGCCTTCGGCGGCGGGCGCGCGGCTTCGGCGATTGGCATTTCAAGCGTGGGGCTCAGCGACCTCTATACCGACGGCGCGCGAAAGTTTATCGAGTCAGAGGGCGGCAAATTTCGTTTGTTTGCGCAGGTGAATAAACTCCTCGTCCGCGACCAGCGCGCGGTTGGCGTTGAACTTAAAAACGGCGAGCGGTTAGAAGCCGATGCTATCATCAGCACGCTGCCACCCAATGCGTTGCGCGAAATCCTTGATCCGGAGTTGCGCGAAAAAGCCTTTGCTTATCTCGATCATCTCGACTCATCGGCGATTGTCTCCATCAATCTATGGTTCGATAGAGCGGTGACGGAGCGCCGGTTTATCGGGCTTATCGGTACAGAGGTTCAATGGTTATTTAATAAAGACGGGATTTCCCTGAAGAGTAAAAAGTCAAACCATATTGCGTTGATTATCTCCGCCGCAAACGCCTATGTGAATCATACCAAACAGCAGCTTGTAAAAATGGCTTTGCGGGATTTACATCATCTGCTCCCGCAAAGCCGCGAGGCAAAATTATTGCACAGCACGATTGTTAAAGAGCGCCATGCGACGATCGCTCATACGGTGGAATCCGATGCCCTTAGACCCCCGGCCGAAACCTCAATCAGCAATTTTTTTCTTGCCGGTGATTGGATAAACACCGGGCTTCCGGCAACCATCGAGAGCGCCGTGTTCAGTGGCGACACGGCTGCCGGGTTAATCAAATAACCCGCCTTGCAATTTTTCCAATCTTTCACCTCAACCCCACTTCGCACCGGCAGGTTTTCAACCTCGTTGACTTTCCCGTCTATTCGCTGCGAAGCGCCGTGAGCGGGTCAACTTTCGTGGCGCGCCGCGCCGGCAGGTAGCAGGCAAACCAGGCGACGGCGAGCAACAACAGAGCAATCGCGCCATAGGTTGCCGGGTCGTTGGCGCTCACGCCGAACAGCAGGTTTCGCATGAGTCGCGTCAGCGCAAATCCGCTAATCAACCCGATCCCTACACCGACCAGCGCCACTTTCATTCCTTGTTTGAGAATGAGTTTTAATACGTCGCCTTTCTGCGCTCCCAAGGCCAGGCGAATACCTAACTCCCGTGTGCGTCGGCTGACGGCATAAGCGAGTACGCCGTACAAACCGATGGCCGCCAGCGCCAGGGCGACAACTCCGAAAATGTTCATCAAAATCAGGCTGAAGCGCGCCGGGGCGAGCGCGTCCGCCACATAAATTCCGAGCGGTCGCACGTTGTTGATCGGCAGGTCTTTGTCCAATTCATGCACCTCCTGCTCAATCGCTCGCACCAAATTCGCAGGCGGCAAACTTGACCGCACCGCCACATTCATCCAGGGCACCGCCGGCGTCTGCGCATAAGGGATGTAAACCTGCTCGCGTCCCGGCGCGCTCAAGGTATGGTTATAGACGTGTTCGATAACGCCGACGACTTCCATCCAGACAGCGATCATGCCGCGCGGGGTCGAATCGGAAACCAGCAACCTTTTGCCGAGCGCGCTTTCATCGGGCCAAGCCTTACGCGCCAGGGTTTCGTCAATGATGACAACTCTTGAGTGCTCGGCATCGTCTTGCTCGGTGAAAAAGCGCCCGGCCAGCAGGCGGGTTCCTGTAGTCTGCAAATAGGTCGGCGTGATAAACCGCCAGTCAGCCGTCAGGTTTTCGCCCGCCGATTGCGCGTCCCAGGAATAGCCTGCGCCGTAGCCTTTACCTGTGAATGGCAGATGCGAAGTAGTGCCGACGGCCTCGACACCTGGCAAACTTGCCAACCGCGCTTCGAGTTGGCGAAAGAATTCGGCTTTGCGTCCCCACGCGTAGCGCGTGCTCGGCAGGTTGAGGTGAAAGGTCAGGACGTTCTCGGCTCGGAAACCGAGTTCCACATTTTGCAGCGCCAGGAAAGTGCGAACGAGCAAAGCCGCGCCCACGAGCAAGACCAGCGAAAGCGCAATTTCGATGACCACGAAGAGGCTTTGCATCCGGCGACTGTCAGCCGCTGCCGAAATCTTCCCGCCTTGCTTGAGGGTTGATTGCAAATCCTGCCGCCCCTGTTTGAGGGCTGGCACAAGCCCGGCCAGCAACGCCGTCGCTAAACACGCGGCGAGATTAAACCCGAGCACACGCCAATCAATCGCGACCTCGGATAGACGCGGCAGGTTCGCAGGCCGCAGCCAGTGCAGCAGGCGTAAACCCCAAAAGGCCAGCAGCAATCCTGTCAAAGCGCCGCCCAACGAAAGCAGTAGACTCTCTACGAGCGAGTGCCGCACAAGCTGATGGCGACTGGCACCGAGCGCCGCACGAATGGCCAACTCTTTACTGCGCGCAGCGCCCCGCACCAATAACAGGTTGGCAACATTGGCGCAGGCAATGAGCAAGACAAACCCCACGGCGACCAGCAACAAGAACAAGAGCGGCTGTACCTGACCGGTGATTTTTTGTTGGAGGGCGACGGCGCGAATTTGCCGCTCGGCCAGTTGATGCTCGGCATGTTCGGCACGGAGTTGGCTGGCAATACCGTCCATCTCGGCTTGCGCCTGCGCCAGTGTAGCCTCCGGTTTGAGACGCCCTAATACGGTCAAGTAGTTGTTATCCCGTTGCCCGGCGCTGAAATCGCGCTGCGTCAGCTTCCACAAATCCGGGTTCTTATCTTTTAGCCTGTGGGCATCGGGCGGTAGATAGAGTTTGAAATCGGCGGGCAGAATGCCGACCACTAGCCAGGGCTCCGCGTCTATTTGAATGGTTTTGCCGACCAGGTCAGGTTGCGCGCCAAACCGACGCTGCCAAAGCCCTTGGCTGAGAATGACAACCCTGGGGCCGTTTGCGACATCTTCATCGGGTAAAAAGTTGCGCCCGCGCGCCAATTCAACACCCAACAAGGGGAAAAAATTCCAGGTGACAATCGCTTCATCAACAGTTTCCGGCGGCCCTTCGCCTGTCAAGGTTGCCGTCACCGCCAGAATTCCGGCCAGCGCTTCAAGCGTCTGCGTGCGTTGTTGAAGGTCATGGAAATCTGGCGCTGAAACCGTCGGTGCTTCCTTGTCCTGCCGGCTGTAAGTCGAGACCATCACCAAACGCTCAGGTTCCGGAAAAGGAAGCGGGCGCAACAACACGCCATTGACCACGCTGAAAACTACCGTATTCGCGCCAATCCCCAGAGCCAGGGTGAAGACGGCGAGCAAAGTAAACCCTGGTTGTCTATGCAAGCTTCGCATTCCATAGCGCAACTCTTGCGCGAGCCGTTGCATCGCTCACCTCCTTCGCTTTTCTCTCATTCAAGATGGTTCACCTCAACTTATCAGAGCCGCCCGGTTGCTCCTTTTCCAATAAGCGCTACTAAACCATCGGCCAGCGTGCCACGCCAACTGAGGGCCTCGTGTGCGCCATTGTATTCGTTGTAGAAGATTTGATACCCCTTGGCTTGAAGGACATCGCGCAGGTGTCGCGTCGCTAAGATTAGCGACGGATAAGCGAACCGAGGCGGCGCGCTTTGCCACTGTAAGTCTTCGAGCAGGCCGGCCTCCAAATAGACCCGCAACGCCACCCTGGGTTTGGTCGCAATCTGCCGAGTCAACCATTCCGATTCCGGAAAGTTTTCATCCTGGAAAAGCTGGCCGGGCTTGAGTGCTTGAAACATCTCTTCGCGGGTTTGCCGATACATATGTCCGCCCGATTGCGAGATAACATTGCCAAAGATTTTCGGGTATCGAAAGCCGGCAAACATTGACGCGCCGCCGCCCAGGCTGAGGCCGGCGACCACAATTTTCTGCGGGTTCGCGGTGACGTGATAGTGTTGCCGCACCCAGGGCATCAACTCTTTGGCCAAAAATTCATTGAAGGGTTCGTCGTACCACAATTCTTTGAGGCGCGCCCCTGGCGCGTTGCCGACCATGACGGCGACAACCGGTGGCAGATGTCCTTTTGCTATCAGGTTATCGAGAATCGTCGGCGTCGGCATGGGTTCGGTTTGGGTCTGCGCCGCATAGGTTTCGCCGTCCAAAGTCACTAAGAGATGATAAGGCTGGCCGGAGGCTTTATAGCCGGGTGGGGTGTAGACATAAACCGGGCGCTCGTTGTTTAAAATCGCGCTCTTGAACTTTGTCGCTTCGACTTTCCCGGCTGCCTCACCGGGCAGCGGTTTGATCCACGGCTGGAGCGGCGCGTTCGGCAATTCGACAATTGAAGCATCGCCGTTGCGACTCGGATAATGACGCGGGTTGAGCGGGTCAGCTTGCAACGTAGCCAGGCGCTTGGTTTGCTCTTCGGGTTTAAGATCAGGCAGCAACGTCAGCGCATCATTCGGAGAAAGGCGATAACTGAAGCGCGCGTCATTGCGCAGGCGATAGGTTCTGTACCAGACGTCCGAGCCGGGCAGGAGCGCCAGGCAAGCCTGAGCAAAAAATCTAGCGTCGGCAAGCTGGTTGTTTTGATCGAGGATATTGACGATGACGTTTTTGGTCTCTGTTTTGCCGCGCCACAGGAAGGTGACATAAAGATAATTGCGCTTGTCGGGTGTTGGTTCAACCAGCGGCGTCCCGAGTTTGGCGACCTCTTGCCAGAAGCTTTCAAGGGCGGCGCGATTACCGGCTTGCAGCTCTTTCTGCAACGCGGCGATGCGCGGACTGAGCGGCGGCTCTGGCAGAGCGGTTGATGCTTCGCCTGCAACTGAAGCTTCAACACCTGCAACCGGCCAGGATAACCCGATAATGAACGCCACCATGACGAGCGTTCCGATGAAGTATCTTTCGATCACGTTACGGTTCACGAAAATTCCTCCTTCTCGATTGGCAAGGTGCGACGCGCCGGTTCGCTTTCCGCGAAAAATGGATTACCTATAACGCTAAGCAAAAGGATGAGAGCCGACAGCCCCACGCTTATTCGCATAATATTTTTCCGGCGCTACTAACCTGCCAAAGGAGAGGAAAAATCTTTGTGAACCGGGTGTCCAGTGCGTGAACCTTTAATTGAGGCTTTGAGCCTTTCGCTATCGGCGAAGAGTTCTCACAATAGACACCAAGGCTGAATTCACTTTATGAAGCATCACTATATTTTTTGCTCCATCCATAAGGGCTTGAGAGAAAACTGAATTCCTTGCCTGCCCTGCCACGACCAGGCCTCGCCGCTCTAGGATTCAAGATGGTGGTCGCCATTTACGAGGATGACCGAACGGTGACGGGCCTCATAGAACAGCGCGTGTTCCGAACGCGGCGCTGGATCGGGTATTTCCGTCCGAGCAGAACAACGCCGACTTCGTAAAAACGTAAAATTCGTTGTGATTGACTGTTCGCGTTACTCCAGCCCTAACGACCGCAACCGCCAGAGCGATGCCCGGCCAAATTTTTCTCATCGCCTTATCTATTCGCGGTAACCTTAAACCACCCACCCCCGGCTCTGATATTCCATATAGACGGCCGTCGCCTCGGCCTGCTCGCGCCCGAAATAGCGTTCAACAACTCTGAGCGCCAGATCAATTCCTGAAGTGAGCCCGCCGGCGGTCGAGATTTTTTCGCCTTCGACAAATCGCAGCCCGCGTTTGACCGTGATGTCCGGGTATTGATTTGCCAACCGGTCAATGAAGTCGTGATGCGTCGTCGCGGTTTTGCCGGCCAGCAGTCCCGCTTTGGCAAGCTGGAATGCGCCTGTGCAAACCGACATGGTGACATCGGTGGTGGGAGCGGTCTTGCGCAACCACGCGTGTAAGGCCGGCGAACCGATCTGCGCCGGGATGACGATTACTTTCGGCGCTGGCGCGTTTTCAAATGTGTAGTCGGGAACAATCTTTAATCCCGCAGAACCTCTGAGCGGCTCGGTCTTTTCGGAAACTGTGTAAAGTTTAAAGGGCATGTGATGGACGCCGCCTTTGTTGAACATCACGTCTTGAAAAACTTCCCAGGGGCCCGCAAAATCGATCACCGTCACGCCCTGCGACACGGCGACGGCCACCGGTATTTCGCCGGTTTCAGGAACCGTGAGCTTGCTATCTTTTATGGTAATCGGCGCGGCCGTTTTGTCGTTCGCTGGTCGCGCAATCATTTCGGTAAGCCCTGCGGAGGCCATCACCAATCCGGCCGCAGATGTCGTTGTTAAAAATTTTCTTCGTTCCATTTGTTCTCCTTATTCAAGGTGTTAGGGGTTTTATTTCGGTCATGATTCACAAGTGTCGCTGGCTCTATCTGGGAAACCGGATGAACTGAGAAGGCCGACGGTTATTTCAAATCCAACGCCAGAATGTTTTTTCGGTCACGCACATAGAGTGTGGTGCCGACCAGGGTTGGTACGGTCCAGGAATTCGTGGTCAGCAAAGCGACTTTCGCGTCGGTTTTCAACCCTTGTTCGTTTGGGGTCGCTAACATGAGGTTGCCGTCTTCATCTAGCAAAATGAAATGTCCGTCGGCGTAAATAAAACTCGAACGCGCCACATTGCGGTCACGCCAGATCACTTTTCCGGTCTTCACATCCATAGCCGTGAAAAAGGCCGGCCCGAAATCGCCGCTCGACCCGTAAACCACATCGCCCAATCTGATACAGTTGCTGAAATGGATACGCATCGAGCGGCTGAACCAAACCTCTTCCGGGGTGGTTTTATCGCCCTGTTTCGTGAGCCGAATGACCCGGCTGCCGCCGTTATACCCGGATGAGACGAACAAGAGATTGTCTTCGCCCCAAATCGGCATACTGGTATTAAGTCCAAAATCGGTTGTGTGTTTATAGCTCCAAAGCAAGTCGCCGTTATTCGGATTAACGCCGACGATGTCGTCAAACATGAAAGCCACTAACTGTTCCTGACCGCCGACATTGATGATAATGGGCGATGAAGTGGAATTTTTGAAATCGTGTTTTTTCCAAACCACTGCGCCATCTTTTTGATTGAAGGCAATGAGGGCGCTTCCCTGTCCGCCGACCTGCATAATCACCAGGTTTTTGTAGCCCAGCGGACTACACGAATAGCCATTGACGCGGGTAGTGCCGTTGAACTCTTTAATCAAATCATGCGACCAGACGGGTTTACCGGTCTGTTTATTGAGACAGTGAAATTTGCTGGTCGCGCCCGCCGTGAACACATAATCGCCGATAACCAGCGGTGTGGCGTGCGGCCCTTCGCCATGCGACATATCGTACTCTTTGGCAAACGGCGCGCTGTAGGCATATTCCCAAAGGGTTTTGCCGTTTGCCGCATCCATCGCAATGACAATGTCCTGGTCGCTTTTGCGATACATGGTGAAGAGCTTTCCGCCGGCCGCGGCAATTGCCGAGTACCCGTCGCCGAGTTCGCGTTGCCACAATTTTCGCGGGCCGCTGGCGGCCCACGAAGTCGCCAGTCCTTTAGCCGGAGATTTAAAGTTGCGACTGGCGCCGCCCCATTGATTCCAATCCGGGGATTGCGCAAGGGCTCCGTTGGTTATTAAGAGAACCGCGAACAAGCATTTCGCAAAAGGGTATTGAAACTTCATGTTGGCTTCCTCTTTTACAGATTTATTTCTTTTTATGGCGCTGAATATAGTCGGTGGCGAAATCTTCCCAGTCTTGATTCGTCAAGCCGATTTTCTTCGCCTCTTCCTGAGCTTTTTCAGTTGTCCAGCCATCGCGAACGACGCGCCGAATCATCCAGAAAGCAGCGACGCGAATGGCCGCCGCGCAATGAATAAACATGGGGCGATTCGCGGCGTCGTCGGTGATTTTCAAAAACGCTTCAACCTGTTCATCTTTGGGGTTGCCGAATGAAACCGGAATATTGAAATAGCGCATACCCAGTTCCTTAGCTTTCGCCTCTTCTTTAGCCGAATTGTGCTCGTCAGTCGGGCGCAAATTGATGATGGTCTTGATGCCCTCGGCTTTCAGTTTAGCCAGTTGGGCGGTGCGCGGTTGTCCGCCGGTGCAGACCTCTTTTTCGACCCGCAGGAAGCGCTGAATATTGGACACCTCGTCCATATCCGGGGTCTTTTCAACCAAGGGCATGTTGCAACCGGTGGCCGGACAGGTGCCGGGTTCGGCAAACTCTTCATCATCCCCCGAACACCCGCAGGCCGGACAAACGTAGACCTTCTTGGCGGTCGCCTGTCCGAGAGCCGTGGTTTGCAAACGCGGAGCAGCGGCCAGGGTAACGAGCAAAATGACCAATGCTAAAATAAGGGTGCCTTTCATGTTTATCTCCAATCGGTTTGTGAAATTTCAAAATCGAAACTAATAACACTTTACAAAATTCCGCCCGGCAAATCCTCATAGCGGTGTAATAAGTTGTACCAAGTTGTATCGGCGAGGCGGCAAGTTGCTGGATACAATTTTTTACAACTCGTTACGGCTTCGCTACATATTTTATTGGGGTTTGGTTATATACTGTGTCGCGTGATGTGGAAGCGTCTGCACAGGGATTCGTCCAGATGGACTTGGGTAAAGCTAACCGGAATTGCGCTCACGGCGATTCTGTTGCCGACTATTTTACTATCGCTCATTCAATACCGATCATTGAACGAATTGCAAAAGAAGACCAAAGCCGCAGTCAGCGAAAATCTTCGCCAAACCTTGCAAACCTTTTCGGGCAGAGTCAAAGAGAAGCTCGAAGATTACGCCGCAGAAATCGCGGCTGAAATTCCGGCTGACCATTTCAAACAAAAAAATATAGACCTGCTGGACAATCGCTTTATTACCATCAAACAGCGGCACCCGGAGATTGACAATCTCTTCGTTCAGGTTTATCGCCCTTCTCAAGCCAATGCCTTTACCTCAATGCGCGCGACGAATGGTTCAGGTTTTTGGACGGGCGGACATTTTGTCAGCAATTCCCTGACGGCTTGCTTTAACAAATATTTTTCCGAAGGCTTGGCCACCCAGAAGGCCCTGAATATCAAAACCCGCGCCTTCGTAGGCGAAGCCGAATGTTTCTATGATTCGTCAAAAAAACCTTCTTCTGTTGTCGTGGTGACGCCGATGTTTGAAGGCGAAGAGTTGAAGAAGTATTATGCCTGCCCTCCCTGTTACTGTAACCAGCACGATAAACCGTTTGACCAACCGGGCAAATGTCCTGAGTGCGGCATGACGTTAATCGAAACCAAAGAGTTCGGCTATGTCGGCTTAACCCTTAATTTCAACTTCATCACGGAAAAAATCATTCCCGGTGTGGTTGCCGAAACGATGTGCAATTCAGAGCCCATTGAAAATGAATATGAATTGGCCTTGATGTTATTTGATGAAAACGGCAGTTTGCTTTATACCAGTC
>JBIOWC010000833.1:0-24153 GCA_044868105.1 Blastocatellia bacterium | reverse complement strand
CCCACCTTTGCCGCCAAGAAAACGGCTAGTTTCCGAAGAAAAATGAGAAGCCGATGCGCCCGTTTAAGTTCCACCGACGGTCGCTTTCAAACCCCGCCGCGCCGGTAATCGGGCCACTGAAGCTATTCGCTCTATTGAGGTCAACGGAAACCCCTACGCTCATATCAAGCGCCACATTTTTATTGAAAAAATATTTGTAGCCGCCTTCGGGTCGTAAACGGGCCAGGCGGCTATTATCGCGGGTCAAATTCGCTGCCTCTAGGCCGATGCCCACAAACGGAAAACCGCGTTCCCCTTTTCCGGCAAAGTTATAACGATAGAATCCCGCTAACCCGAGTCCCGTAGCGGTATTGCTGGTGCATTCTTCACCGCTGTCCTCATCGTCCCCAAAACCGCTGATACACACGCGCGAGTGATTCACATTAAAATTCAACCCGCCGCCAACTTCATGTTTGCGGGTGAGAAAGTAACCGAACCGGCCGCCCACATCGAAGCCTTGCGAACGTGAACTAATGCGGGTTTCCAAGGTTTCGCCCAAAACCACGATGCGACTGACGGTTTCCGCGCGGTTTAAATCAGCAAAAAAACCGCCGGAAAAAACCGTAATCTCTTTGCTGCCTTTTTCCACCTGCGCAGAAACTGTTTCGCCGCAACCCATCAGAACGGTGAATAGACACACGACGACAATAAATCGTTCCCTTAACCTGTTGAACATTTTTATCTCCTTGTTTACGAGTTGATGCCCGGGTTTAACACGCCCTTGGTCTTAGAATGTAAAGGGCTTTTTGATTTGCACCTGAAATAACTCTGTGACAACTTTTTACAACTAGCGGCTGGAAAATTTTTACTGAGGGGTTAGGCGTAAGCTGTGCGTCAACTGCATAGGGAGACACGAAACCGACTCCTCTTGCCGGTTTCGTGTCTCCCATCGCTCGCTGTATTGGTCAAGTTTATTTACCTTCTACAGAGCGCCCGCCGGCCGGCAACTTGTCGTGCAAAAACCGCGTGAGCAGCTCAAACAGATGGCGCGTGGTGTTTTCGCCTTCAAAAATTCCGTGCGTGCGGTTCGGATAGGCCATCATGGTAAAGGGTTTGTTAGCTTTGACGAGCGCGTTAATGACGGTTTCGGTGTTTTGATAATGCACGTTGTCGTCGCCCGTGCCATGCACGATTAACAGATCGCCTTTGAGTTGATGGGCGAAGGTTACCGGAGCGCCGCGCTTATACTCTTCGGGGCGGTCTTGCGGCAACCCCATGTAGCGCTCCTGATAAATCGTGTCGTAATAACGCGGGTCGCCAACCGGCGCAACGGCCATCCCCATACGATAGACCTCCGGGTAACGAAACAGCGCGTTCAAGGTTGACGAGCCGCCGCCGCTCCACCCCCAGATGCCGATGCGCGTCGGGTCAACAAACGGCCAGCGACTGATCGCCTTTACGCCATTCGCTTCATCTTGCGCGGACAGCACCCCCACTTGGCGGTAAATAATTTTGCGCCATTCGCGCCCGCGCGGCGCCGGCGTGCCGCGATTATCAATGCTCATCACCAGGTAACCTTGCTGCGCCAGCATATGATGCCAGAGTTGATTGGGCCCGGCCCAACTGTCGGTGACCGTCTGTCCGGCCGGTTCGCCATAAACATAAAAAAGTACCGGATAGCGTTTCGCCGGGTCGAAGTCCGGCGGCTTCACCATCCAGCCATCGAGTTGCAATCCTTCGCCAATATCCACACGGAAAAATTCACTGCTGCCCAATTTGAGCTGTTTGATTTTGGCTTGCAGCGGCGCGTTATCAATCATCACCCGCGCCACCGTGTGGTCCGGGAGCCGCACCAGTTCGATGCGCGGCGGCGTTGAAAATGTTGAATACGTGTGGAGCGCCCAGGCGGAATTCGGCGCGATGTTATAGGCATGCCACCCGGCCTGAGCAGCCGGTGACAGGCGTTCGGCTTTGCCGCTCGCGTCAAGCTTGACGCGATAGAGATAACGCTGCGTCGGGTTATCCGGCGAGGCGATGTAATACAACCAACCATTTGTTTCATCCACGCTTTGGATGCTCACCACATCGAATTCGCCTTTGGTAATCAGGCGTGTCCCTTGGCCATCACGCGGCACCAGGTAAACGTGTCGCCAGCCGTCGCGGTCGCTCATCCAGAGAAAACTTTTACCGCCGTTAAGCCACATCATCTCATCGTCTTCAATATCAACCCAGGCTTTATCGGTTTCTGTGAGAATGGTGCGCGCGCTTCCGCTCTTTACGTCGCCGAGCATGACCAGATTGGTGTTTTGCAAACGATTGAGTTGTTGAATGATGACCTCATCGGAACTCTCGGCCCATTCCATGCGCGCCAGATAGTTGTTGCGCGCATCGCCCGGCACCTCTAGCCATTTGGTCAGGCCGCCATCGGCGCTCACCGTGCCGATGCGCGCCGCCGAATTCTTCTCGCCGGCTTTCGGATATTGCACGGGAATAACCTTTGAATAGAGTTCATCGGTATTGTTGATGAGATTAAAATCTTTCACGCCTTCGGCATCCAGTTGCCAGTAAGCAATCCGTTTACTGTCGGGACTCCAACGCCAACCGTCGCGTAAATTCAACTCCTCTTCGTAAACCCAATCGAAGGTGCCGTTAATCAGGGTGCGCGAACCGTCTTTCGTCAGTTGGACGATGCGATTATCGGCGAGGTTTTCAACGTAGAGATTATTTTCGCGCACATACCCGACGCGCGTGTTATCGGGTGAAAACTTGGCAAACATCAAAGTCGAGGGCGCCGCCTCGCCGCCCAGTTTCGTCAATTTGCCGGTGCTTAAATCAAGCGCCCAATAATCGCCGCGGGTGTTCAACCGCCAGACTTTTTTGGAATTGGTATAGATTAACAGCAGCTTGCCGCTGGGCGACCAGATATAATTTTGAATCGGTAGCGGCGCACTCGCCCCCGCCGGAATTAATTTTTCGGCGGCGACCAGCACGCTGCGCGCGGCGGTTGCCGTGTCGTAACGAACGATGTCGCGTCCGCCGGTGGTGGTCTTCGAGGGTTCAAGCGTGGTGTATCCCGCGCCTTTATCAATCCAGCGCAAAGGCGGTAAAAATTGCGGCATGAATTCAGGCGAGCTATAGATGCGCTCAAGCGTTAACAGCGCGGGGTCTTTGGTTGGCGCTGTCTGTTGGGCAAAAATTATTTGAGCGACGAGCAGGGTAAAGAACAAGACTGCAAAAGCGCGTTTGCGATTCATAATTCGTCTCCAAGGAAATAGGTTGTTATCCAAAATTCACTAAATGGATATTCAGGGACTATTGGCCGGTAGGGAAAGCTTACACGCGGCGGGAAATTTTGTCTCGGCAGATAAGAAAAATTCGCTTGTGCCTGACCGCAGATGCGGGGGTCTTAAAAGAAGCCGCTTAGTGGGTTTGACGAGACCTCTTCGCTCCTTCTCGACTTAATCAAGCAGGATTTTCACAACCTTCACCAGGGGCGCCAGCTTAGTCTTTGACCTCAGGGGTGAAGCACGGGCAAAAATCCTAATTAACGAAAAACATTTAAATAAGGATGATGGGTATAGACCGTAGCAAACCCGTCACCGAGTTTAAAATGTCGTTTAATGGTCGCCGCCGGACTGAAAAACCATTCGCCCAAAGGTCTTGCGCGCTCACGGCTATCGAACCATCCCCAGGGGGCGCGCGCCATATTCGCCGCGCCGATTTTACCTGAGAATGCGCAACCGACTTGATTTAACTTCACAGGGTTTGTCGGCTTAAGATTTTTGCGAAACGAGCGACCAAATTTCAGGGCGGCGTAATCCTGCGCTTCGCCGAAGGTTTCATTGGGCATCTTTGGCGCCCGCATCCAGAGCGGGTGGTACATCGGCAATAAATCGTAACCGATTGATGTTGGATTTTTCTCTTCGGGGTTTTCAGCTTCTCCGGTAAATGAATAGATTAAAAAATTCTTGTCGAGAATATCTTTTTCGTCGCCCCGGTAAGCCTGTATGCCATGGCCTTTTGCTTCAATGAACAGTTTGATGCGCTCGCCTTCGAGTTTGCAGGATTGAAAATCTTTGGTCGCCGGCGTCTTTATCACATACTTCCAGAATTTGTTGTGCGCCAGGGTCTCAACAAATAAGACCGCGGCTGATTTTTTTTGGCTGGCGGTTTTTTCAACGACAACCAGACAACCTTCCATATCATTTTCATGCGCCAGCACCGCTTCATCAAGCCTGCCGGTGGGGTCGTAGGGCACACCGATTTTCGCGCCTTCGCGTATCACTTCGCCTAAAATCAAGCCGCGACGCTCGCCGCCTTTGTAATCGCGCGGATGAAAGATTGCATAGTGAATGAAGGAGTGGGTCGGCGTTTCGCTCACCGCATAGTAGACAAAGGCGCGCAGCGGGAATTCCGGCTTTGCCGCATTCAGCCAATTGTTATCGCCGCGCCAATCGCCATCAAAATCGAAATTGGTGAGGTAATCGAAGCGCCGTTCATCGAAGGCTTGATAGAAGATGGGCGCAAAGCGCGCGGCGATTTCACGATCACGCGCTTCGCTTTTGTAGGCCGCGTTGGTTACGGATTGCTGGTCGCTTGCGGCAGCGGCGGCGCTCTTTTGCGCCGCTGAGGTTTTTGTAGAAACGGGCAAAGGCTTTTGCGCAGTTACGAAGATAGAAAGCGGCAATAAGATTAATGAAAAAAGGAGAATTGAAATTTTCAATAACCTTGTGGCCTCTCTCATAGGCTTTCACCTGGGTGAAACAAGGGGTACCGGCGCTGGTTAACCATCTTTAATTCGCCTGGTCTTTGTTCTTGAGCTTATCAATAAAATGTTTGCGGAATTTCAAGACTTTCGGTTCGATAACGATACGACAATAGCCTTTATCGGGATTGCGCTCGTAATAATTCTGGTGGTACTCCTCAGCTTTATAAAAAGTTTTAAAGGGTTCCAGTTTGGTGACAATCGGATTCGCATAAACCTTCTGGTCGGTGAACGATTTGATGACCTCTTCGGCAATCTTTTTCTGTTCTTTGGAATGATAGAAAACCGCCGAACGGTATTGCGTGCCGATATCTGCGCCCTGTTGATTCAAGGTCGTCGGGTCATGCGTGACAAAGAAGACTTCGAGCAGTTCTTTGAATGAAACCACTTTGGGGTCGAAGGTAATTTGAATGGTTTCGGCATGCCCGGTTGTGCCGGTTGAAACCTGTTCATAAGTGGGATTGGCAACCTTACCCCCTGTGTAACCTGACTCCACTCTTTCGACGCCGCGCAACTCTTTGAAGATGGCTTCCGTGCACCAGAAACAACCGCCGGCCAGCGTCGCCACCTCTTTGCCGTCTTCAAGCAGAGTGGTTTCCGGCAGCCCGGCTTCCGCCGCCACCGTTTCTGCCGTGTCGGTGGGGGTTGATTTTGCTGAGGGCGCGCCGTCGCAGCTATTCATCTGCGCCGCGATAATTAAAGGAAGCATCAACAGAACAAGAACAAATTTACGCATAACTCTCTCCTGACTGTATTCGTGCAAATTTTGCCTGATAGAAAGCAGGCTGGCAATCTTGAGAGTCAATCGCTTTTCTTGAGGTTCTATTCCCGGCAAAGCAGAGAAGCCGTGAGGGGAGGAGTTGGGCTTAATCCAGATTGCCCCCCTTGCCGTCTTGCAAATTTAAATCAGATGATGGCCGGCATTTGCCAATGACCAACATATTTTCAGTTCTCGTCACCGTCTGAGCTTTTCTGTGTTTTGTGAATGGCGCTCGAAGAAAGCCATAATGGCGGGCAGCGCGTCCTGGGGAAATTCGTGTCCGCCGGGGTGCACATAGGTCACTAGCTCGGTGCCGCCGACGCCGGGTTCGCGCGTCATGAATCCTTCGGTCCTGGCTTTGGTTGAATCGGTCTTCAAGACCTGGCGCACAATATCCATGGCGCGCCGCTGTCCTGCAAAAGGCACCAGCGGGTCTTGCTCTCCGGCAATCATGAAAATCGGTCGCGCTTTGGCGTTTTGAATCATCAAGCCGCCATGCCCGGCTACGGAACAAATCGCCGCCAGTTTATCGCCGCGCATAGCCCACAAAACATTAACAAACCGCCCGCCGTTCGAGTGCCCCATCACATAGATGCGGTTGGCATCAATGCGGTATTGCTTCTGTAATTCGGCAAGCATCAGGTCAAAAAATTTCACATCGCGGTCGCCAAGTTCGCCGGGATTTTTTTGCCAGCCGGTCTTTTTGCCTTCCGGGTCGGTGATGCCCTCGACGCCGGTCAACCCTTGCGGATAGACGCAAACCGCTTCGCGCCAGAGCTGGTTGAGCCGATACCGCCGGTCAATAAACTCAGAGGTGCCGCCATGTCCGTGAAAGAAAAAAATCACCGGCGCTCCATTTGGCGGAGCCGTTGCTGAATTCGCATAAACGATGGCGGTGCGCGTTAGGCCATCAACCGTGAAGCTTTTCTGCGTTGCGCCTTCGGCAACTCCGCAGACCCCGGCCGTTGACTTGACGGTTAACCCGAAGGCGAGCATCAAAAGCAGCGTGGTAATCAGCGATAATTTAAGCAAGCGCATAGCAATCTCCTGAAACCCGGATTTGTTATTTTGATTGATGCGTGAGACGAAAAGTCTTAATTTTATTTGCTCGAAGATTTGTGACTTTCAAGGGGTGAGTCCGATTCGCACGATTAAATCTTTCAGGCGGGGGTCAGAACGCAGGCGGCCCAGGCGTTCGTCAACTTTAATCAAAGGAAGGCTACTGTCATGTAAATCATAAGCTTTTTCGAGGTAGGCGAACGCTTCATCGTTTTCGCCCAAAGCGCTATAAATCAAGGCTATGTAAAAAGGCGGAACATAGCTCTGTTTTTCCAATTCTTTTAATTCATTGAGTACGGCTCGGGCTTCGTCCGTCTTCTCCCACAAAGCGTAGCAGTGAGCCATTGCCCCTTTTATCATTGGCGAAGCGTCTAAGACGCCGGCTTTTTGATAGGCCACAATGGCTTTCGGGTACTCGCCCTTGCCGGTGTAACAATATCCAGCCATCCAATGCCCGCCCCAAAAGTTGGGCGCCAGATCGATTAAGTCCAAGGCTTTTTCAAGCGCTTCATCGTAGCGCCCCGCCAGTCCATAAGCGGTTCCTAAAAACCAGTTAATGCCAAGTGAAAAAGGGTCCAGTTGTTTGGCGCGTTCCATTGAGGCAATGGAGTCGTCGTGACGCCCCATAACAATTTGATACCAGCCGTACCAATGATGAGCCGGGGCAAAACCGGGATTGAGTTCAATCGCCCGTTTGAAGGCGTTCTCCGCTTCCACCCAATTCCAGTCATAACTCATTTTGGTTGCGGCTACAAAGGCATGGGCTGCGGCTAAGCTGTCGTCGGCTTCCACGGCTTTGATGGCGGCCTCCTGGGCTTTCTTCACGGCTTCTTTGGGGTTTAAGTAAAGGTCGGCGGCAATCCAATAAGCTTCGGCAATTCCGGCATACGCCAACGCATAATCAGGGTCAAGGTCGAGAGCCCGATTGAACGATTCGATGGCTTTATGGAAATCTTCCAGCGTGAATTTGTTGGCATAATAACGCCCGCGCAGATAGACCTGGTAGGCTTCAACATCCTCTGTATAATGCTTCGCCAGCAAATGCTTCTCTTCGAGGCTTAATTTCAGAGCCAGGGCCTCGGCAACGCGTTCGGCAATCGCATCTTCGACGGTAAAAATATCGGTGAAGCGTTCATCGAATTTATCCGCCCACAAAGCGTTTCCGCTGGCGACGCTAACCAGTTGTACGGTGGCTCTGACCCGTTCGCCCAGCTTGCGAAGGCTGCCTTCCAACACCGACTCGACGCGCAGTTCCTGCCCGATTTCGATAGGGTTTTGCTTGACCTGTGCATATTGCAAAACCGCGCTTGTCGGGCGCACCACAATCTGACGAACATTGCTCAAGCGCGTGATTAACGCATCGGCGAGTCCCAGCCCCAAGTATTCATCATCGGTAAAGGGTGAAAAAAGTTTAAACGGCAACACCGCCAGGGTCGGAATCGCTGTCTGCTTATAACCCGCGGACGGCGCAGTAAAGCGTGGGGCTGAGCGGTTATCGCAACGCCGGTTAATTTCGGCGATGAAACGATAGCCGCGTTTGGGAATCGTTTCGATATAACGCGGCGTGTTGGCGTCATCGCCAATCGCCTGGCGAATCTCTTTGACGACTCGCGTCAAGGCGTTGTCGGTCACAAAGGTGCCTTGCCAAATCTGGTCAAACAGTTCCTGTTTTTCAACAACGCGACCGCGGTGTTCGATTAATAACCTCAAGACATCGAAGGCGCGAGGCGTAAGCGTGCGGAGTTGTCCGGCTTTATGAACGCGAAAATTTTCGCCATCAAGAAAAACGTCGCCGAATCCATAAGAGGGTTGTTTTGTCCTGTTTGAATTGACCATCACAAAAAACTTGTCGCGATTATCTACGCAGGAGAAGAAGGTCACGGTTTTGTCATCGCTTTGTCATTACCGCAGACGCGTATCCGATTATATTCACAGGCGCTGGGCTTGCAAAGCCCAACAAATTTCAAAATCAATAGGAAATGCGCTTATGAAGAAACCTCTTTTCAACATTTTTTCTCTGGTCACACTCTTACTCACGCTATCTACGCTTACGGTCTTCGCTCAAGCGAAACGCACGCTCAGGGCAACCATCCCGTTCAACTTCGTCGCGAACGAACAAGTCTACCCGGCCGGCGATTACACCATCGAACCCGTTTATCTTGCCGGTTCGCAGAGCTTGAAATTACAGAGCGCCGATGGTCACCTGACGACGTTTTTGCCGACCCGGGCCGTACCCCTTACCGCTTCCGAAACCTCCGTCAGATTGGTTTTCAACAAATTCGCTGAGCAATATGTTCTGTCCGCAGTCTGCGGCATTGAAGAACGTATCGCCAATAAAATTTCCGCCGCGAATCGGCAAATGAAATTGGCAAAACGGATAGAAAAATCCATCAAAGAAACCTTATCGGTTACTGCGCAACGGAGGTAATCGGCTCCCTACCAAGGCGGCAAATAGATTCAAAATCCATCAAACAAAAAGGAGAATGAGATGCATAGGAAAAGCTTATACTTTGCCCTGCTGCTGGCTCTCTCAGCAGCCCTGCTGACGACGACCTCGCTGGCTCAGGAGAAACTCGGAATCACCAAAGCGGCGGCCAAAAAGAGGAATGATTTAACCGGCACCTGGCTGGTCAATCTCGATTGCGGCTGTGGCAGCGCCTCGCCTAACGCGAATTCAGCAATGATTGAAAAGTTTTCTCAATTGCAAAAAGCCAATACGCTGGAACGGAGCGAAGTCGCAACGCTTGCTCCCTTCAATACGGTTGAAACCTTTCATGCAGATGGCACCTTTGCGGAGAACTCGCTGGTTGACTACATCGCGCCGCAAGGGACTCCCGGACGCGGGTTATGGGAGCGAACCGGAAACGGCGAGTTTGCCTTAACTTTCTACGCCGTGTTAATCGGCAGCAGCACCAATCCGCAATTTCAAGGGACGTACAGAGTGCGCTCCAAGCTCTTTACGAATGAAGCCGGAGACCAGTTTAGCGGCACCGGCCGAGTTGAAATCTTTGACCCTGAGGGCAATTTGATTTTTTCTTTTGACGCGCCCGTACAAGGCAGACGCGCACCGCTTGAACCTTTGCAGTAATCTGCAAACAGATGAAGAGGTGAATGAACGTGTAGGCTATGGTCAATTCGTCTTAAGCCCTGAGAGGCATTAAGCGAAAGCACCTGCCCCGCTCTCACCTCTTCTCTCGTTCACCCCCGCTCTGCTCTATTCGGCGCTCATCCAGCCAGCAATCTTTTCAAGCGCAATATTGCCGCCGCATAAAACCACCACAATCGTTTCATTCGGGCGAATTTCGATCTGCCCGCTGGTGAGAGCCGCCAGACAACAGGCGGCCGCCGGTTCGGCCAGCAGTTTCTCTTCTCGCAAAATTTCAAGAACCGCGCCAATCGCTTCATCATCCGTGACGGTCGTCAAATCAAATACATGTTCATTGACGATGGCGAACTGCCGGGCTTCGGTTTTTTTCGCGCCGAGACTTTCGGCGATCGAAGTGATACGAGCGAGTTCAACGATGGCGCCGGCCTGGCGGCTTTTGTACATCGAATCCGCGCCCACGGTTTCAACGCCCACAACCCGGGTCAGGGGCAAAAAATGTTTGGCGGCAGAAATCATTCCCGAAATCAACCCGCCGCCGCCGATTGACGCAACCAGCAAATCAACGCGGTCGAGTTGCGATTGGAGCTCGCAAACGAGGGTTCCCTGCCCGGCCATCACCTGTACATTATCGAACGGATGAATGTAGGTCTGGTCTTGTGCGGCGGCCACTTCGAGCGCCGTTTGATTGGCTTCGTCCCAGACGCTGCCCTCTAAAACGACGGCTGCGCCAAGCCGGCGAATGGCTTCTATTTTCAGAGCGGGTGTCGCTTGCGGCAGGTAAATCGTCGCCGGAACCTTGAGCGTCGCCGCAGCAAGCGCCAAGCCGAGTCCGTGATTGCCGCCCGAAGCGGTAATCACGCCGCGGGCCCTTTGCTCTTCGGGAAGCGTGAGCAGCGCATTGAAGGCGCCGCGCACCTTAAAGGAATGGGTCGGTTGCAGGGTTTCGAGTTTCAGATAAACCTGAGCGCCCGTCAGGTCGCTGTAATATTTCGAGCGCACGAGCGGCGTCGGCGATAAAAATCCTTGGATACGCCGGTGCGCAGTTTCGATTTCAGATTTTGGAATAATCATAACGCCTGCCTGTCAAACGCTCACCGAGATAGGCGGCGCTTTCTTTGCTCATTGCCCGAATCATTTAACCGCAAGTCCAAACCTTACGGCAAAATCGTTCACCGGGCAAAGCGCCAAACCAGGGCCTGACGGTCAGGTCAAAAATAACAACAACTTATTTGCTCCATAGCTAGATTCACCAGAACACCATCGGCAAGCGCGAAGCTTTATAGCAGTTTTCAGATGCGTGCGATGGCCAAGTTAAACCTAATGGTCACTGCGAGCGTGGACCTGAGCGCTCCCCGTATCAAGGGTCGCCTCAATTTGCAAACCGCTATAGCAGAGAGCGCTACAGGCAAATCTAACCACTTGGACAATAAGTAAAGGCTGGCAAACCCGGTTGCCTATCAACCTTATTTGCCAGCCTTCAGGCAATTTTTCATGAATCATCAGGACGCGGAAAATTCCGCGCTCATCAGGGCGCGAGATTTTCGATAACCCAGGGGCTATAGAAATTAATAAAATGTCCGCCGTGCGATTTCAAAATATTTAGCGCCTGATTGCGTTTCGTTTCTTCTTCGGCGCGCACGGCAATCATAAAATGACCTTCACTGAGTTCGTGTTCGTGACGTTCCTTTTGCGGATTGTCAACATCGCCGAATTCGCGAATGACCCGCGCGATTTTACCTAACACGCCATGCGCTTCGCCTTCCGCGTCCACCTCTTTGGCGCCGGGCGCGCCGCACAGAATGCCGATTTCATCTTCGGGAAATCCGGCCTCGGTTAACTCTTTCAGGGTGGCCTTCGCATCAGCATATTTATCAACAATGCCGATTAAACTATTACTGGGATAATTCAACAAATCGCCTTCTTCATTCAATAACGAATAGCTCATACCTATTCTCCTTAAATGTTTCAGTGCGACAGATTATTTAAAGATATAGGTTGAAATCACAGTTTGGCAATTGCCGGTTTAAATTCTCATTAGCAGCAAGCGGGCAGCAGCGGGTTCACGAATCGTTAAAACCTGCACCGGCGCACAAGCGAAAGCGCCCTGCGCGCGCTAGCCTTTAACGATTCACCTCGGCAGTTAAATTTTTCAACACACGAATGGTTTCGGGGTAGAAATCATCCAGCGTGCCGTAGAGCGCGCTCGTCATCTGTTTCGGTTTAAGGCGCGCGATGGGGTCGTCGCCGGCATCCGTGAACTCAAGTTCGCCGCTGCCGGCTTTGAAGTTGAGATTCGTCAGCAGCGAGGTTGAGGTCACGAAATAGGCATCGTCACAGGTTTTGCCGTCAATGGCGGGAATCTCTTTGTAGAGAATAATCGGCAGGAAATCCAAAGCGGTAATCGTTTCGCCGCCAACCTGCGCCGTAGCGCGCATCAACTCGCGCCCGTTGCGCGTCACGCGAGCCCGGATTTTGCCTTGCGCTTCGGTGATTTCCGTCTGCCCTAAAACGGCCGGCCAACCTTGCCCTTCGCGGTAACACGCCAGGCTGGCGTCGGTGCTGGTGTAGAGATAGGGAACCCACTGTCCGACATAATCGCCGAAACGCGCCGGGATACAGGGCATGGCAAAATTATGCGCCCCCATGCCGGTGACCTCCGGGCAGAGGAAAAAACACATCGCGACAACATTACCCGGCAGGGGTTCAAGTTCGCGCGGCAAGACTTCGCGAATCGCCGCCTCTTCCGCCTCGTAGACTATCATCAACACCACATCATCGGTGTATTGATAAGGCGGCGGCGCGTACAGGGGTTTCAGAAACGGTAGCCCACGCGGCCTCGCGCCGCTCAGTTGAATATCCCCGCCTTGATAATCGAAGCCTTGATCACTCATGCAGCCCTCCTTCAGTTGAGAAAAATTTTTCAGGATGCCGCAAGGGTGATTAAATCAACGAATCACCTAAATCAAACTGTCAATCGGGGTGTAGGCGATGCCTTGATCCTGAGCCACCGCTTCATAAACGCATTTACCTTTATAGGTGTTCAGGCCACGTTTCAAATGCGGGTCGCGCTTGATGGCTTCGACGACTCCGAAATTGGCGAGCCTGACGGCAAACGGCATGGTCACATTCGTCAAGGCAAAGGTCGAGGTGCGCGGCACAGCGCCAGGCATATTGGCTACGCCATAATGCAACACGCCATCAACAAAATAAGTCGGCTTGCTATGCGTCGTCACCTTCGTCGTTTCAATACAACCGCCCTGATCAACCGCTACGTCCACAATCACCGATGCTTGCGGCATGGTTTTTAACATCTCTCGGGTTACGAGTCTGGGCGCTGCTGCACCCGGTACTAATACGCCGCCGATGACCAAATCGGATTCAGCCACCGATTCGGAAATGGTGTAAGGGTTTGAAGCCAGAGTGCGGATGCGACTGCCGAAGATGTCATCCAGATAGCGCAGGCGTTCAAGGTCGCGGTCAATCATGGTGACGGCTGCGCCGAGGCCTACGGCCATCTTGCAGGCATTGGTGCCGACCACGCCGCCGCCCAGAATCGTGACGCGCGCCGGCGCCACGCCCGGAACGCCGCCGAGCAATACGCCGCGTCCGCCGTTGGTTTTTTCTAAATAATAGGCGCCGATTTGCACGGCCATGCGGCCCGCGACTTCGCTCATGGGTGTGAGTAGCGGCAGATGCCCTTTGTCATTGGTGACGGTTTCGTAAGCGACGCCGGTGGTGCCGCTATCGAGCAAGGCTTTGGTGAGTTCGCGCGCCGGCGCCAGGTGCAGGTAGGTAAAGAGCAAGAGGTCTTGGCGCAGGAAGCCGTACTCGCTCGGCACGGGTTCTTTGACTTTGACGACCATATCGCCCGACCAGGCTTCACCGGCCGTGTCAACGATTTGCCCTCCGGCCTGAGTGTATTCATTGTCGCTGATGCCTGAGCCTTCGCCGGCCGATTTTTGAATGAGTACACTGTGTCCGGCATCGGTCAAGGCTTTCACCCCCGCAGGCGTCAACCCGACACGATTCTCGTTATCTTTCACTTCCTTTGGTAATCCGATTTTCATGCAGTAAGTATCTCCAGATTTATTTAATGATAAGGCTGATTTATGAGCTTCGATTTTACGACTTTTTCTGTGAATAGAGAAACGGCGGGGAGAGAATTTGCAATCGGTATCAGCGACCGGCAATCGCCATAAGAAAAGATTTCGGTTAGAATCGCGACTGCAAAATCTGATGACGACAATGATGAACCAAAACGGTATAAAACAAATCGCTAAACCTTTTTTGAAATGGGCAGGCGGTAAAACTCGGTTCCTTGGTGAAAAAGTTAATCTTGAACAATTATGAACCAACACGAAGCAGTAATAATGACCCTCGAAAAACTTGGTGGTATCGCTACGCTTGGTCAGTTGAATCAAGAAGTTTTCAAAATTGAAGATTGTATTTGGAATACCAAAACCCCATTTGCAAGCATCAGAAGAATTGTTCAGACGAACAAAGAAATTTACAAAATCAAACCCGGTTTATATGGCTTAAAACGCTTCAAGAAAGAGAACGAAGCAAAGGGCATCATTCAAGAAACCGCAAAGAATAAAAACTCGGAAACCATTAGAAAATTCAACCATTCCTACTATCAAGGGTTGATAATTATTGTTGGAAATTTAAGAAAGCTTCATACTTTTTTGCCCAATCAAGACAAGAACAAATTATTCCTCAATGAGAAGCTTGGAAACTTAGCGACTTTGAGCCATATACCACAATTCTCTTATGAAAATTTAGTTCAAAGAAGTTCGACAGTTGATGTGATTTGGTTTAATGAAAGGATGATGCCGCATTCATTTTTTGAAGTTGAACATTCAACTGACATCCAGAATTCGCTAATCAAATTTAATGACTTGCAAGATTTCTCTTCGAGAATGTTTATTGTCGCAGACAAATTACGAAAAGCAGAGTTTGAGAAAAAGAGAAATTACAATGCGCTGAAAAATATACAGTCGAGAGTCAATTTTTTAGATTACGAGACCCTATCTAAACAATATGAACAAGCTTTAGAGAATACGCAGTTTTCGGTTCTAATTTGAGAAATGACAGTTCACAAGAAAAAATTTATCTTTATGACACCCGAAGGTGAAACGGTTTCGCCAAACGGAAAGGCCGTTGAAAATATGCAGGTCATCGGCATTGTTGAAGATGTTACAAACGAAGATGAAGCCTTGAAGAAACTTTTACAAGAGAATGCCTGGATTTTCGACGCTGAATTTAATGTCGCTGAGTTTATGGCTTACGAAATCGTTTGATCACAACTGCAAATATCGGCCTTCAATCCCACTATGTTTAAGAGCAAGGGCGTTTTCTTTCCCGTAGGCCACGAAAACACTGGGTGCGCCCGGCGTGCCGCCCTGCTTTCCTGAAACATCATAAAAACGAATTCTTCCTTTCACAAAAAGCAGCGCATCAGCCGCATTCCAAACCTGGTCAAAAAAACATTTGGTCTCGGTTCTCGCAAAAATCAGCGCGATTCCATTTCCATGATCTTTGAGTTTTTCCAACCACAGGTGCAAATTTTTTCCATATGGCGGATTGCAATAAACTCTGCCGAACCATTCTTTTTCTAACCCGTTGTCTTCAACCGTGTAATTCACCCTGGCATGTACAAACGGCGGATTAACCGGACAACAAGGGTCTAAATCAAACTCCCCTAATTTCTTCACTAAGTCAGGCGGCGTTAGCCATTCGACCTTTGTACTTTTGCATCGCTCAAATGAAGTATTCATAGTTCTCTTGGGCGATCATCATACGATCATTCAATCGCCAAGATCAACAAATAAACCGATCAATATCAACAATTTAGAGACAACCCTGCGATTTTCTTCACCGCAAATTCAGCAGGCAGAAGATTTTTAGGAATTGATTTGGAAGAGGAGTATTTGCAACTCAGTCGAAGGCGTAAAATTGCGCTTAATGCGCCCGCTGTTCAAACTGAATTTTTGCGCCGCATTGAAGGGTTCAGCGGGTTTGATTTACCACAACTTCTGTCTCAAGAAACACTGCAATAACAATTTTCAAATTACTGCCGCCGACACACACCCGGAAGGCAGCCTTCGCAAATCGTCATCGGCTATAACTTTTCAAAATTCATAAACCGGGTAATGATTAATTATGGGGCACAAGCCAAAAGCCATGAGGAGATCATGATGAAAGCCGTATCAACGAAGTATTTGAGATGGGGAGTCATCGGCTTGCTGATTGCCGGGATGTTCTGGGCACCGGTTGAAGGAGCAGCGCAAGGACGGGGACGCGGTCAGGCCAAGAAAGCCGTGAAGTTCGTCAACGGTCATGATGCCCGCGACGGGCGCTGGGATGGACGCGGGCCTCGACACCGGGCGGGCGCTTATAGACTTTATGTTCCTTATGTCAAGCGCAACGGCGTACGGGTCAGGCGACATTACAAAGGCAAAAAACATTATCGTATTTACCGACACCGGCGGTTCTAATAAGCATTTGTTGAGGTCACTCGAACAGATTTCCCGGAATTACCAAACGCTTTCTCCGTATCTTCAAAGTCCTGAAAGGACGCTATGCAATAGCCTGGCGCAGCGCGCCAAGAATCCTGGCATCAACGTGAACAAGCCCTGAAAGGGCGTAATAACCAAGGAGATTACGCCCTTTCAGGGCTTGGGTTATTGATGGTCGCTTTTTCCTGGCGCGCTGCGCCAGGCTAATGAATCAGCGCCCCTTCGGGGCTTTTATAGATTTTTCAGCCACCCGCTATAGCTAATTGCAAACCCATGTACGCCTCTACAGAAAGCCCGCTGGAGTTGCCTGTAGAGCGCCTCGGATTATCAGATTTCACTCAACTTCCAAATGGCTTTATAAAGGTATGGCTCCAGAGCAAGCTTGGCTTTCCTCGCCGGACAAACCTATACCTGTCCGGCTGTGAATTCCATTAAGGAAGCGCGACATGGGGCGCCAGAAAGTCACGTGATGAAGTCGTGTCGAGGCGATAAGTTACATTGGTCGAGCGGCACACCGAATCACCGGTGATGGTGATAGCGGCAAGAATTTGCCTCCCATTTAGATTCATGAAATTCGGCCCGCCGGAATCGCCGAAGCAGGTCCCGCCGTTACCCGTGGACGGATTTTGCGACAGCCGCAAAAAGGTATTGTTTAAGGCGTTGAAGCCTGAGAAGGCAAACATCCGCGGCACCGGATTACGATCTTGAAAGAACGGGGTGCCGCCACCGACGACGCGATTTTGCAAGCCATATCCGACGGGCGTAAAGACTGCGTTTTGCAACCCATTCTGAGCGGCCAGTTGATCCAGGAGCCCTGCGGTTGGCAACGCCGCCGGCACAATCCGGCGCGTATCTCGCTCGGCGACAATCAAAACCGCAATATCGCCCGGATCACTCTGACTCTGATTGTAGTTTGGGTTGGTGACGACTTGGGTTACAGGGATTAAGTTCGTGCGCGAGGTCGTCTGGCCTGCGAAAGGAATCGGATTATCAAAACTCACAAAGGCGGTGTAGCCCTGGGGGGCAAGATCCTGCTCGAAGAACACCGTGCAATGGCTGGCCGTCAGGAAGACGTTCGGGGCGATTAAAGTTCCTGTACAGATCGGAAATATCTGTTGCCCGTCCGGGGATTTGACAATAAAAGCGCCGACATTTTTATAGCTATTGTTGGTATCAACAAAACCATAGGTGATGGCGTTCACTCGATTAGGAATAACCGGCAGAATGACGAACACCAATATGACCAGCATAACTAAAAAGTAGGGAAAGCGACGCATAATGATACCTCCTATCGTCCAATGTATTTTCAAGCACAAGGAAATTTCAAATCCTCGGATTGCCGGCAATGCGCTTGAACCATTGCCGAGACCAGGCGGCTCAATCGCGCAGCACTTGTGTCACTTCTAAAACTTCAACGCGCTTGTCGCCTTCGATTTTATAGACGTCGGTCATGCTCTGCGCCAGTGGAGTCTCGCGAAAGGCTTGCATGGCGGCTGCCGATTCCCAGACGTAAACCGCGCCGCGCTCGCCTGTCGGTTCATCTTTGATGTAATACTTCTGAATGAGTCCGGCGACGGCGCGAAATTGGGGCGCCCGCGCCTCCATCAACTGCGACACCTCGTCATCGCTGAGGGCGCTTTTGAATTTGGTAATTTGAATAATCATAGCCGTAAGTCGTAGCCGGTAGTCGGTAGCTGGCAGTCGGTTGAATGAAAAACCGGCTGCCGACCACCGGCTTTCGGTTTAACCGATGCCGGTTTCGGTATCAATCTGGGCGCGTTGCAATTTGCCCGAATAATCCACGTAAACGGCTTTCCATTCCGAGAAGATATCGAGCACCTGGGTGCCACCTTCGCGATGTCCGTTGCCGGTCGCTTTGGTGCCGCCAAACGGCAGATGAACTTCGGCGCCGATGGTTGAAGCGTTGACATAGAAAATTCCGGTCTGCAAATTTTCCATCGCCCGGTAAGCGCGGTTGACATCGCGCGTGTAAATCGAAGCCGACAGTCCGTACTTCACCCCGTTGGCAATCTCAATAGCCTCTTCAAGGTCTTTGCATTCGAGGATAGAAACGACGGGTCCGAAAATCTCTTCCTGGGCGATTCGCATGTTGGGTTTCACGCCGGCAAAGATGGTCGGTTCGATGAAATAACCGTGGCGCAGGTCGCCTTTCGCGGCGCGATTGCCGCCGCACATCAGTTTGGCGCGGTCTTCGTTCTTGCCGATTTCGATATAGCCAAGAATTTTATTCAGCGCTTCGGCGTTGATGACCGGCCCGACATCGGTCTTGGCGTTTAGGCCGTTACCGAGGCGCAAAGTTTTCGCGCCTTCAACCAGCAGCTGGGTGAATTTTTTGGCGACTCGTTTGTGAACCACGACGCGCGAGGCCGCCGTACAGCGTTGCCCCGAAGTTCCGAAAGCGCCCCAGAGCACGCCTTCGACGGCGAGTTCAAGGTCAGCGTCTTCCATCACGATAACGACATTTTTGCCGCCCATCTCCAGGGAACAAATCTTGTCGTGTTGCGCGGCCGCCGTCGCCACGATGCGCCCGGTGTCGGTCGAACCGGTAAAGGAGATCAACCGCACATCCGGGTGATTCGTAAGCCCTGCGCCGGCGGCTTCGCCGTAACCTGAAACGATGTTGACGACGCCCGCCGGAAGGCCCGCTTCGACGAGGGCTTCAACAAAATTATAGGTTGAATGCGGGGTGTCTTCTGCGGGTTTAATGACCACGGTGTTGCCGCAAATGAGCGCCGGCAGAATTTTCCAGGACGGAATCGCCATGGGGAAATTCCAGGGCGTGATGAGTCCGCAAATGCCTATGGGTTCGCGCGTGCACATCGCGGTTTTATTCGGCAGTTCGGCTTTCGTCGTGTACCCGTGCAGGCGGCGACCTTCACCGGCGATGAAGTAAGTCATATCAATGGCTTCCTGGACATCGCCGCTGGTCTCTTTTAACACCTTGCCCATTTCGCGCGTCATGGCGCGGGCGAATTCAGCTTTGCGACGAATTAAAATCTCCCCGGCTTTGAAAAGCAGTTCAGCGCGCCGCGGCGCGGGAGTCTTACGCCACCCCTGGTAAGCCTCTTTGGCGGCGGCGACCGCCTGAGCGACGTCTTCGGCGTTTGAGGCCGGAAACCGACCGATGAGTTCGCGAGTGTCCGCAGGGTTGCGGTTTTCAAGATAGTCGCCGGAAGCGGGAGCCGTCCACTGGCCACCGATATAATTGCATTCCGTCTTTATTTTTGCTGCTGGTTTAGCCATATAAATTTTTCCTCCGATAATTGCTTTGAAAAGGTTGGTGAGAAAAATGCGCTCGCGGCGCCGGGCGGTTTATGACACATAAAACAACTGGATTTGTCGGGCGGGCGGCCCTTTTTCGGATGATGTTCCGGCATGGGTTTGACGGTTGAATCCGGCGCGTGACACGCCAGGCAAGACGCGGGTTCGGTTTTGTCGGTCAGGCCTGCGTGTTCCGAAATATTCGATACCGGCTTGGCTTTTCGTCCGATGTAGGAAAGATAAAAGAAAATCCCGATGACAACGAGCGCTCCGATGATAAAGAAAAGGTCTTTTTTCTTCATAAACATTCAGTTTTTCAAGCAGGTCTAATGAAATCCGACTGTAACAAAAAGCCTTGCAAAAGGCAAAGTATCACTCGCCGATGAAGATAATTAAAAATGAGATTGAGGTCAGGCAAACCCCGCCCACCTATTTTTGTTTCCTTAACCGGACGGTGCTTGGCGCGTCCGGCTTTAAGTTGCACCCCTTGGGGATTTTGAGAAGGATGAATTTTGTTAGGCGTTTGCTTGGTTCACGAATCAATTTGCGCTTTAATATGTCCTTTTCCATGCACCTAATGAATAGAGAGTGATGAGACCATGATTGTGATGAAATTTGGCGGCACCTCCGTACAGGATGCCGCAGCTATAACGCAAGTAACGGAAATCGTCAAAAGCAAGCTGAGTCAAAAACCTGTGGTGGTGGTTTCGGCCATGTCTCGGGTTACCGATGCGCTGCTTAAAATCGCGCACACCGCCGAGGAGCGGCGTTATGATGAAGCGAAAGTGACGATAGACGAACTGTTGAAAAGGCACCTGCTGACGGCGCGCGAACTGCTGTCGGCCGAAGGCGCGCAAAATCTTCTGGAATATGTCGAAGAACACATTCAAAAATATTTCGCTGACCTCGATAACCTGGCGCATTCCGTCGCCACGCTCGGCGAACTGACGCCGCGCAGTCAGGATGCCATTGTCTCATTCGGTGAACGGTTGTCGTCGCTGATTATTGACGCGGCGTTTCAAGCCGGTGGCCTGCATTCCGAGTTGGTTGATTCACGCAACTTCATTATCACGGATGATAAATTCACCGGCGCCGCTCCCCGCCTGGACGCCACTCAGTCGCGCACGCGCGCCGCGCTTACGCATATTATCGAAGTCGGGCGCGTGCCGGTTGCCCAGGGGTTTATCGGTTCGACGCTTGACGGGGTGACGACGACCATCGGACGCGGCGGGTCGGACTATTCAGCGGCGCTCATTGGCGCGGCGCTCGCGGCTGAGGCGATTGAGATTTGGACGGATGTTGATGGGCTACTTACCGCCGACCCGCGAGTCGTGCGCGAGGCGCGGCGCATCCGGGTGATTTCGTTTGCCGAAGCCGCAGAGCTTTCCTACTTCGGCGCAAAAGTTTTGCATCCCAGTACGGTGCTTCCGGCCGTTGAAAAGAAGATTCCGGTTCACATCTATAACACCAAAAATCCGACCTGCGAAGGCACCAAGATATTGGCAGAGCCGTCGCCGTCAAAAAATTTAATCAAAGCCATCGCCTTCAAACGCGGCGTGACGGTCATCAATATCAGTTCGACGCGCATGTTGATGGCGCACGGATTTTTGCGGGCGCTGTTTGAAGTCTTCGAGCGCCATCAAACCTCCGTTGATGTGGTGACGACTTCCGAGGTTTCGGTTTCCTTGACCTTGGATAGCGTTGAACGGCTTCCGGCCATCAAGCAGGAGCTCAGCAAGTTCGGCGAATTCAATATTGAAAATAACAAAGCCATTGTCTGCGTGGTCGGCGACAATCTGAAATTTAAGGCCGGCATTGCCGCCAAACTCTTCACGGCGATTGGCGATACCAATATTCACATGATTAGTCAGGGGGCTTCGGAAATCAATTTGACCTTTGTTATCGAAGACGGTGATTTGGAAAACGTCGCCAGCCGATTGCACCGGGAATTTTTCACCGAAGTTGATCGGGCCGTGTTTGCTTAGGGCAGGGCGCGGCGCAGAAAAACGGCTTGGCGCCGCACAATTTCGTACGGTTTTTGAACAAGATTTCCTTAATTACCCTCGCTTACCCCTCTTCGGGTAACCCGGAAAAAAATATTTTAAACAAATTTGTTTAGAGGTATTGCGCGATAAATTTGATAGGAGTATTATCGCGTTGCTTCATTTTCCTTTTTCCAACGAACCTTCAAATTAACGCAATGGGTAAGGGTCGCGTTCACCAGTGGGGACGTGTGCGTTGTCTATTAGCCGTATCCTCATTCAACCAATACGCAATAAAAAACAGTAAATAAATATTTCTTCACATTGGCCAAAGTCCCACCTGTTTCCATTAACCGAAGAAGTCTCCTCACGTGCTTCTTCACAAATGTTCTACGGAGGAACTATAGATGAAGACCCTAAAAATTACCCTTCTAGCTAGCTTCGTTTTAGTGTTCACTCTATCCATTGTTGCAACCCATCGGGTGCAGAGCCAGGCGGCTACGGAAGCCCCGACCGGTTTCGACAATGTAACCAACGGGTTCACAGACCAGGCGACTTTTGATGCAGACCGCGGAGTTTTTGAAGAGCGCGAAGAGATTGCCGATGGTCTTGGACCTTGTTACAACGCTCAAGCCTGTGCCGAATGCCATCAAAATCCGGTAACCGGCGGCATCAGCCAAATCACTGAACTCAGAGCCGGCCATTTCAACGGCTCGATCTTTGTTGACCATCCGGGCGGCTCCCTCATCAACGACCGCGCCGTAAACGCTTCCATTCAGGAACGCGTTTTGGGCGGCAACGAAGTGACCACCTTCCGCACCTCCCTCAATGTGCTGGGCGATGGTTTTGTAGAATGCATAGATAGCAACACTCTGGTTGCCATTGCCAACGGGCAACCCGCCAACATGCGCGGCCAGTTCATTCAGGTGCCGGTATTGGAAGCTCCCGGTAACAATCGCGGCGGGCGGTTCGGCTGGAAGAACCAGCATGCCAGTTTGTTCTCGTTCTCGGCCGATGCGTATCTCAATGAAATGGGCATTACCAGCCCCTTGCAACTCACTGAAAATACCTCGAACGGCAACTCGGTTGCCGCTTTTGACGCGGTTCCCACGGAACCCGAAGATGATGGAGAGGATCTGGAAATCTTCACCCGTTTCATGCGCGCGACGAAAGCCCCGTCACGCGGTACCATCAACGCGGATGTCAATGCCGGTTCAAATCTCTTCACTCAAATCGGCTGCGCCATCTGCCATGTTCGCAACATCACCACCGCGCCCGCCGGCACGGCGATTAACGGCGGCGAGTTTACGGTTCCCGCGGCGCTGGGCAATAAAATCATCCATCCGTTTAGCGACTTTTTGCTGCACAATGTCGGAACCGGTGACGGCATTGTCCAAAACGGTGGACAATCAACCCGCAACAAAGTACGCACGCCGCCGCTTTGGGGCGTACGTACACGCAACCGCTTGATGCACGACGGTGAAACGCTCAATCGCAATGAAGCAATTTTGCGTCACGCGGGCGAAGCAACAGGCGTCATCAATAATTACAACGCACTCTCAAACACTCAAAAGAATCAGCTCATCGCCTTCCTCAATTCGCTGTAAACCGTCAACGTCTATTTTTTAGAGGTTGACCGGGAGATGATGAACTCAAACCGAAGCATCCTTGAAACGTCTTATCGTTCATTTCGAGGATGCTTCGCTCTTCTTCCAATTCATTGAAAAAAGGAGTGTGATGATGTTGAGGAGAATCAAGATTTTTTTATGGAGTATCGGTGTTTGCGCCCTGGCGCTGCTCTCGGCCTGCGCCAAACCCGAAGAGCAAACCACCCCCGAAGCCCCTGCCGAATTAACTCAACCGCTGTTGCCGGCGGCCGAATCAACGCCCATAGATACAAGCGTCAAACTGCCAGCCGCCAAACCCGCCGAAGTCCAGGAGGCCATCAATCGCCTCTACAAAAATGTGGTGGCGGTTGAGAGCAGTCCATTCATCGTCGGCGATTTCAATGGCGATGATTCGCAAGATATTGTGGTTGTGGTCAAACCGGTGATGGGTAAGCTCGATGAGATCAATAGCGAGGTGGCAAATTGGATTTTAGAAGACCCGCAAAAAATCCCTTTGCCGGACCCCACCAAAAAAACCCAACAGTTCCCGCCCGCGCCGCCGCCGGTACGCGTCGAATTATCCGATACTTTAATCGCCATCTTACACGGTCAGGGACCAAACGGCTGGCGCGCTCCGGAAGCCATTCAAACCTATTTGCTCAAAAATGCGGCGGGCAAAAATATGGCGCAACAGGAGGCCAAAACCTTGCTGAGCCAGGCCCGGCAAGCGAAAAGTTTCCCGCATCTCAAAGGCGATGTCATCCGGGAAACCCTCGATGGCAAACCGGGATTTCTTTATTACACGGGCGCCAAATATGTCTGGTACCAAACCGATTCGCGTTGATTTCAGGCAGGTTTTGTTAATTGACTCCGTTTAATGCGGCGTGTATGCTTGAAGCGTTGATAATCAGGCGTGGCGATTTAAGGTCGAATTGCTCCACGTAAAAAACTGCTAAACAGCCTGAGAATTTCAGCCTCGCGTTTGTTTAGCGCGGGGCTTTTACTTTTTAGCAATGAGGGCTGAGAAGAGCAGAAACGATGCAGGCTGAAGTCGGAACGCTGAACTACGGAAAAACTTCAAAAGGGTCCTAAAGT